>CBFICN010000246.1:0-5447 GCA_965661045.1 uncultured Myxococcota bacterium | reverse complement strand
GGGTACTCGGCTGACATCTGTGGACCAATCTTTGGTGGTGGATTCAATCCATCGAAACCTTACCACATCACCGTTGAACTCCACAGCGACCACTTGACTCTACTGGGCATCCTCTACGATGGAGAAGATGTCGAAACCTGGTTTCACAGCGATGCCGTCGCGCCAGCATTGAAAAAATCTGAAAATTTCCTTCTCATTTCAACATTGCAACCAATCAATGCCAAGATGCAATGGGGAATGACCACCAAATACAGTACTTCTCACCACGCTTGATGCTTCGGAGATTGAACCATGCCACAACAACAACAGCGCAGCGCATCTCAAGGGTCTCAACGGTCGAACTCTTCTTCAGGAACCTCAAGTACCGGTAGCAACTCAGACGCCATCGCCCAACTCCAAGGACAAGGTCCCGAACTCCCTGTGCAAGACTTGGGAGAAATGGACTCGGGTGCCTCCTTTGCCGATATGGCGGGTGGTGTATTGGATGCCGTTGCACCCGGTGAAGGATCGGCTCTCAGTTTCAAACTGACTGGCTCCATTCCCCTGTACAAAACCCCTGGCGTGACCGTATCTTTCAAGCCAAGTATGAACATGGGTGTCGCACGAAAGAAAGGAAAACTCGAAGCCTCGATGCAATTGGCGGCAGCGGTTGAAGTGTCCGCTGAAGTGGACGCTTGGTTGGTGGATTTGCAAGCTTCTTTGTCGGCCAGTTTCTCTGGAACGCTCAAAATTGTGGGAGATGACGGTGCCGAAATCTTCGATCAGTTTCTCCTCTCTCTTCGCTACATCATCGAAGGGGCCTGTGAATCTGTTTCCATGCCCGACGGCATACAGCAGACCATTGTCACTGGTGTAATGTCTGACAACGACATGCAAGACACCATTGAAGGGATGGACGACAAAGACAAGGTGCAACTCGACTTGGAAGCCGGCTTACAAGGCAGTGCGTCTGCTGGAATCGTTGGGGCTTCTGCCTCTGCCAGTGTTCGACAGTCCATGACGCTTCAAAACAATGGCAACGATGAATTGAGTGCCAGCAGCGACACCAGCACAACCGTTGCTGGCTCTGTACGAATCGGTCCATTCAATGCCGAACGCAAGATCAAAGACGGCGTCAAATACGATACCCTATCAGCCAGTCACACAGTACCGGTACTGGGCCAAGATGTCTCGGCAGCCCTCAAAATGCAATTCAAAAATGAACAACTCAACAAGATTCAATTGACGGCGAATACCACCAAAGAGATCTCGTGGGATGATCTCGCCGACATGATGACGACTGAAAACAGTTGGCTCAACACTTTGAAAAATGGCATTACAGACGGCATCGTACAGCTCAATCAACAAATTGACAACCCATTGCTCAATAGCATTGCCGGTCGCGTTGGTTCCGCACCCGTGTCTGTTGCCGACGCAACGGTATCGGAATTGGGAGAGGAAGTCACAGAAAGTTCCATGAGTTTTGATGCCCAGGCCCAAGTCAAAGCAACGGCAGACATGAGTTGGCAGCGAGGCAAAGGATTTTTGTTCAAAGTCACGCTGGCGACCAACAACACAACATCTGTTGGATTTGGTGAAAACAAAATGACCATCACCCAAAACGACAGGCTCTTACTGTTGACCGTGGGCAACGATGGCTTGGATCTGGACTTTTCCTAGTGACGGCTCGCTGAATGGTGATCTGTTACAGTCAGACCCTCCACATTCACATTTGGACAGTGCGTACATTGATTCAATCCGGATGTGTATTCACTCATCTTTTCGTGTTGTCGAAGCCGCATCACCCTTGGTGTCATCGCAGTCTTTTTCCATCGCCTCGGAAGCCTGTTGGGAGTCCGTAGAATCCTCAACAAGCATCACTTCCCCCATTTCCTGTTCGATAACAGTTGGGACATCACCCTGTGTGGACGCTGCAATTTTACCCATTCGTTCCGGTTCTTCAGTCAGTTTGTCACCATCGCCATTCGTCTGGACTTGAACGGCTTGCCCTGGTTCGGTGGTCAACACCTGTTCAACCGGCATGAGATCTCCCATAAGGTGTTCATCCTCATTGCTTTCTCCACAGGCAAGCAGTCCCCCAAGCAACAACAGACTTGAAAAACCACTGCACAAGCGTACCTGTCCAGTTCGATTGTACTGAACCCGTACACACACTGTAGGCTTTTGTATAAGATGAAAGGCCTCTTCTTCCTCGTATTCAGACAATGGATACACAGACTTGTTGCACGCGCTACAGTGCTTCGACCGTTCGTCACAGGTCATCGTCGACCAATCTTCAGAACAAGGCTTTGGAATAGAGAGGTGGATGGATTTGGACATGAGAGGCTCCTGTATGAATTTTGTATAGCATAAAGGAATCTCAACGGAAAAACTTACACTTCCGTATCAGAAAATCATGAAAAATATTAATTATTGTTTTTTAATGATAAATTTGAAATCTTTACTTGTAAATGGACACAGTACAGTCCTCAATCTGAGAACAAACTCACAGAAATACAGAAATTTTCAAAAAATCACGCAGGCATTTTTGACAAGGTCAATGGACACCGATACGAAATAACCAAATTGAATGAACACCCATTCAGTTTTGTAAATATTGATTTTCACATCACAAAAGGAAACTGTTCATGTTTGAAGGAAAAGCCGTCAAATTGAACCGATTGGACAACGATGTTGTCGAGTTGGTCTTTGATTATCAAGAAGAATCTGTCAACAAGTTCGACCGTGTCGCCCTAGAAGAGTGGCGAAAGAGCGTCGACATTTTACAAGAAAGCGCATCGTCCATCAAAGGTTTGTTGGTGCGTTCGGCGAAGAGCCAGTTTATCGTTGGAGCCGACATCACTGAGTTTGGTGAAGCCTTCAAACAAACGGACGAACAACTCGGTGAATGGTTGACATTTTGCAACAAAATTTTCAGTGACATCGAAGATCTCCCCTTCCCTACAGTGACCGCCATCAATGGTTTGGCGCTGGGTGGTGGGTGCGAGATGGCCCTTTCTACTGACTTCCGTCTGATCGATACCAAAGGCAAAATTGGTTTGCCAGAAACGCAATTGGGCATCATTCCTGGATTTGGTGGTACCGTGCGCATGCCACGCGTCATTGGTGTGGACAATGCCATCCAAAACATCACCACCGGAAAGCAACTTCGAGCCAATGTAGCCTTGAAGCAACACCTCGTAGATGCAGTGGTTCCCGTTGAAAAGTTGGTGGATGCTGGTCACAAGATTTTGAATCAAGCCATCGAAGGGAAACTGGATTGGAAAACCCGTCGAAACCGCAAATTGAACCCAATCAAACTGCCACCAATGGAAGCCATCTTGGTATTCCAAAGCTCTGAAGGCATGACCAAAGCCACCACCAAAGGGCATTATCCAGCCCCACTGGCCGCGATCAGTTCCATCCAAAATGGTGGGTTTGAGCCACGGGATGCCGCACTTGAAGTAGAAATGCAAGAGTTCATCAAAGTTGCCAAAACAACTGTCACAAAATCTTTGGTTGGACTGTTCTTGAACGATCAGTACATCAAAGGCAAAAGCAAAAAACAGGCCAAACAAGGCGACGATGTCAAAAAGGCAGCCGTACTGGGTGCCGGCATCATGGGTGGTGGAATTGCCTATCAATCTGCCTCAAAAGATGTCCCCATCATCATGAAAGACATTCGTCAAGCCGGTCTGGATCAAGGAATGAACGAGGCTGCCAAACTGACCGGTAAGTTGGTCAAGCGTGGCCGCATCGATGAAGCCCGTATGGCAGAAGTACTCAGCAATATCGACCCAACATTGTCCTACGGTGAAGCAGACTTTGCCGATGTAGACGTTGTGGTCGAAGCCGTTGTTGAAAACCCAAAGGTCAAGAAGATCGTATTGGCAGAAGTCGAAGGCAAGTGCAAAGAAGGCACTGTACTGTGCTCGAACACCTCAACCATCTCCATCACATCCTTGGCTGAAGGTTTAGAGCATCCAGAAAACTTCTGTGGAATGCATTTCTTCAACCCTGTGCACCGCATGAAACTCGTCGAGATCATTCGCGGAGAAAAAACCTCTGATCGCGCAGTGGGAACCGCCGTAAACTATGCGCTCAAAATGGGCAAACTCCCAATCGTTGTCAACGACTGCCCCGGATTTTTGGTCAACCGTGTGCTGTTCCCATATTTCGCTGGATTCCAAATGTTGGTCAACGAAGGGGCTGACTTCCAAAAGGTTGACAAAATCATGGAAAAATTTGGCTGGCCGATGGGTCCTGCCTATTTGCTTGACGTTGTTGGGATGGATACTGCCCACCACGCACAAGCGATCATGGCCGATGGATTCCCAGACCGAATGGCTGCCGATGGCCGTACATCGCTCGATGTCATGGTGGAGGCTGAACGCTTCGGTCAAAAAAACTCGAAGGGATACTACCAGTACACCCTCGATCGCAAGGGCAAGCCAAAGAAAGCCGTTGATCCAGACGTCGCTGCAATGATTGCCACCGTACAAGAAAATGGCAGCAAAGAGTTCAGCAAAGAAGAGATTCAAGAGCGCATGATGGTGCCAATGTTGATCGAAACCATTCGCTGTTTGGAAGAAGGCATTGTCGATACACCAAACGAAGCCGATATGGCGTTGATCTTTGGTATCGGTTTCCCACCGTTCTTGGGTGGCGCGCTGCATTATGCAGATTTGCTTGGACTGGACAAGGTCTGTGCTATGGCCGATAAGTATGCCCACCTCGGCAAACTCTATGAACCCACCGCCAAAATGCGTGAAATGGCAGCATCTGGCGCAACGTATTACCGCAAATAATTTGGAGATTTTATCATGAAAGAAGTTGTTATCGTTGATGCCGTACGCACCCCTATGGGTCGCTCGAAAAACGGCGTATTTCGCAATGTTCGTGCAGAAGACCTGTCTGCTAAGTTGATTCAAGCACTGATGGATCGCAATCCGTCTGTAGAAGCTGAAGAGATTGAAGACATCATTTGGGGCTGTGTACAGCAAACCAAAGAGCAAGGGTTCAACATTGGCCGTATGGCTGGTATCCTCGCCGGTTTACCACACACGATCTCTGCCCAAACCGTCAACCGCTTGTGTGGGTCATCCATGACTGCAATCCACGAAGCCAACAACGCCATCAAGGCAGGAAATGGCGACATTTTCATCTGTGGTGGTGTAGAGCACATGGGGCACATTCCGATGACGCACGGTGTAGACATCAACCCTGCGCTGTCTCTGAACGTGACACAGTTTTCAGGCATGATGGGCATTACGGCAGAAATGTTGGGCATGTTCAATCAAGTCTCTCGATCAGCACAGGACAAGTTTGCCGATGAGTCGCACAAACGCGCTTACAAAGCCACTGTGGAAAACGCTTGGGCAAACGAACTGGTACCTGTAGAAGGACACGATGCCGATGGGTGTTTGACCATCGTCGACAAAGATGAAGTGGTTCGTGCCGACTCTTCT
>CBFICN010000245.1:0-5462 GCA_965661045.1 uncultured Myxococcota bacterium | reverse complement strand
GGGCAAAGTTTCTATACGCTATTGGACGAATTTTACGTGTTGGACCCCACGTTTGGTGCAGAACACTGGGAAATGTGGACCGGTGCACTGCCACCCGAACCAAGACGGGGGCACAGTGTGGTCTTCGATGACTTGAACAACGATCTCTACGTCTTTGGTGGTGAAGGATACTACGGTCTGTACGATGACATGTGGATGATTGACTTGGACACATCAACGTCGAGTTCAGCGATGTGGACAGCGGTGACCCCCAGTGGAACCAGCCCGATGCGCATGGGTATGGCCTCTGCGATGGATCAATACTATGGCAATATCTATGCGTTTGGTGGACAAGAGTATTATCAACTGTCAGATGTGACCAAGTGTTTTGATGTTGGGACCAGTACCTGGATGGACGCGACCCTGACCGGTGACGTATTGCCACCAATGACAGAAGCGACGGTTGCTTGGAACACTCGATTCAATGGATTTTTGTTGGTGGGAGGGCAAAGTTACTATCAGATCAACCCAAGTGTTTATGCTGTCATACCAACAGGAACTTGTACAGCCGAGGTGACAGAAGTGGTGATCAACAGTGGCACGTCCAACCCGGTCAAGGGTGCATTGCTGGTCGACAATCCGTTGGATCAAAGCATGCTGTTGTTGGGAGGTCAAAGTTATTATCAACTGTCAGATTGGATTTCGATCTTTTCGCTTTAAACGTCGTAGACATTGTACGCAGTTGGCTCGTCGTAACCATTTGCTAGTTTAGAATCATTGCAACATTGTAAACAGCGGTCGCTGTTGGAGGACATATGTGGAAAAATATTTTGGCCTGTAGCGCTCTTTTGTTGTCAGGGGCAGTCTTTGTACAGAGCATTGCCAGTGCTCAAGCCAATCAAGGCCTTGTGTCGATGGGGCAAAATCCAGTATTTTCCAAGGGTGGGTACAATTCTGGAGTTCAAACGAACTACACCATCCCATCGATGGCAAACCAAGAAATATTGGTCACCGATGTCGCGATCTCTGGACAGTACAGTGAAGATATCGAGGTGATTTTTAACACATCCGGTGGGGACGAGATCGGTCGGTACAAAGTTTGGAATTATGCGAACTACGCTGGGTCTGGAGTGTTGGATACCAATTTGAACAGTGGTCTGAGGGTGCCTGCGGGAGAAGATTTACAGGTCACGGTCAATGGTCGTGGAACCTTTACCTTTGCCGGCAAATATGTGCATCCATAGGGTGTAGAACTTTCCTGTCAAAACCCTTTTCGATCGGATAGAATGTCCTATCGTATTCAGAGGTTTTTATGATTCGCCGATCCGTTCCAAAACGCCGTTCTGCTCCCAACAATCCAAACAATCCCAACCAACCCGAACAGGGTGCTGAAATTGAGGTGGATGAAGAACAGGAGATGATGGGCAATGATGCGGCCGTTCAACGAATGCAGTCCACACCGCCACCGAACAGTCCCAATCCACCCGGTGCACCAGGAAGTATCGGTCAAGATGTCGACCCATGGGCGTTCAACTTGTTTGGTGGTGGATACGCCCCGCAAATTGATGGGTTGGCTTGGGACAACGGACTCAAGATGTCCTCAGAGGTCGAAGGTGGAATTCGTTCAAAAAAGAAAACAACCACGTCGAAAACCAAAGTGGCCGATGGCAACGAATACTTTGGGGATGTACACTGGACCAACTCGCGCAGCGTCAACACCTACAAAGACAGTGACATCGACTTAGATGTGGGCGTTGAAGCAGAGCGGAATCGATCTGGGAACTTTGATGGAATGGAGTACAACAGTTCCAATACGCGAAGGGTGGACCTGGGTGGTGGTCTCGAACATGGAGCGGGAGACGCATTGGCGGACGGTCGATTGGACATCTCGATGGCAACCAAGCATGCCGAAGAAGGGAAACTCAAACAAGGCAATTTTGACATTGAGCAGTCTAGAAGAAATGGGCACACCCTGGATGCCGATTGGCGTGATAAGCGTGGACGGGCTGTAACAGGTGGTCAGTATACGCACTTTCAAGACGATCGCCAAAAAGTGACAGAGAAGCACGATGATGGAAACAATGGACGTACAATCCGTAAGACATCGGGTTCAGTTCGTTCCAAAGTGGGGGCTGAGAAAGGCAAGACAGGGTATTCGGTTGACTTACAGCACCAGTCTGGTGCCTCAAAGAGTATGGACCGAAAACAAACCGATGACAATGGTGTGTTGCACGAAGAACTGATTTCTGGTGAATACGATGCCAAGGGACGTTTTGCCCGTCACAAAAATGGCAACTTGAAAGCGGAATTCGATGGCACTGCCGAAGGTGATTTTTCCAACAGTCAGACGGCACAGACCATCAACGGCATCGAAAAGAATACAGTGTCTGGGTCGGGAAGCATTGCCCAAGCGTTTGAACTGTCCAAAACCAAAACCAAAGGTGTTCAGTGGGAAAATGATACCGATGCCCAAGCCGACGTTGGGATGTCGAAATCCGTCACTTCCGATATCCAAAACGGATCGGAAACCAATACCGTATATGGTGGTTTGGACGGCCGTGTGCAGTTGGCCCGTGACAAAAAAGGAGCCGTCGATCAGCAGTACAATCTGGGTGGAAATGTTGGGTACAAACACGAGACCAACACAAAGAATGGCGATCAAGAGTTCGACCGGTCTCTCGATACCAACCTTTCTGTCGCTGGAGAGAGCAAACTGGGTGCCAATGGAAAAAATGCCCACAGCATTACGACGGGCTTGGAGAGCAAAGGCAAAACCAAAACGACAACCCAACTGGATGACGGCAGCCGTGCGAGAACATGGTCTGGAAAGGCGGATGTGTCCCATGAGGTGCAACTCAAAGACAGTGGAAACGTGAACATCGTCAAAGCCAACGCTGCGGTGGATAGAGACGTCCGACGGGTCACGGAACTAGACGATGGCAAGCGCACCAATGATTACAATGTTGGTGGGAGTGTTTCAGAGAGAATGCGCATCAACAAAGACGGGAAGCGCAGTCACCGCATCAAAACGGAAGCGCATGCGGGTGCTGGAACCAAACGGGTCACGAAACTCGACGACGGCAAACGGACCAACACGGCAAAAGGAAGCGTTGAAAGTTCACATTTGTTGAAACTGAATCAAAGCGGCACCAAAACCCAAGAAGTGAAAGTGGGTGCCGATGCTGAAGTCGGGACCAAGCGAACGACCAATCTAGAGGACGGAAAGCGAACGGTTGGCGTGGGTGGAAATGTGGGTGCGTCTGATTTGATTCGCATCGACAACGATGGCAACAAGAGCCATGAAGTGCGTGGAAAAGTGGGGCTGGATGCCTCGTTGAATCGTCGAAAAGATGTAGAGAATGGTGTTGATAACACCGATGTGAAAGGCGATGTCGGCGTATCAAAGGTGTTGCGCATTGACAAGGATGGTAACAAAGGCCATGAGTTGGGCATTGGCTTGGGTGTCAAAGCCGATCACACACGCGATCGCACACTGGAAGATGGGACCCTCAAGGAAGGCGTTTCTGGTGAACTGAATGCTGGGGACACCATCAAGCGAGACAAGGATGGAAACCGTACTCACTTGGTGGACATCAATGGTGCAATTGATCTCAAGCGCGAACGCATGCGAAATGTTCAAGATGGCAAAGTGGATACCAAACTCAAAGGTCGACTGGAAGGGGGCGACAAGATTGCCATTGCTGCCGATGGGGCCAAAACCCACACGATCGATGCCAAACTGAGCGCGGAAGCGGGACGCACCAAAACCACAGAGTTGGCTGACGGCAAGCGCACCACCAATCTGACGGGTACTGCATCGGGGGCCAACACTTCGGTGTTGAATCCGGATGGAACCAGCACGCATAAACTCAAAGCAGAAGTCGGTACAACTGGCAGCGTCAAAAGAGAACAAACGTTGGCCGATGGTTCACGAACGCGTCAAATCAAAGGTGAATTGGGCTTGGGTGATGAACTGGCGATCGCGGCCGACAAAAAGCAAACCCATACCCTGACTGGGAAAGCGGGTGTTTCTGCAGAGTCAAAGCGGGTCACCAACCACGACGATGGCAAAGAAACCACAACGCTTGAAGGCAAAACGGGCACGCGTGTCAAGCACGTACTGGGTTCTGGCACAACCAGTTTTGATGTCGATAGCAAAGTCGGACACAGTACAACCCGCGATCAGCAGTTGAGCGATACCGTCAAAGAAAGCAACACCACAGGCCACACCGCAACGTTGAACAACGACTTGGAATTGCAACATGCCGACGGCGTAGAATCCGACTGGGATTTGGTCCACAAGAAAACGGCTGCTGGATACACCTTCAAAAAAGATCGCAAACGGACTGAATCGTTTGATGATCGAACAGAAACCACTGGTAGAAGTCACGAGGTCAAGGTGGATGGTGCGCTGGCAAAAGCATCTCAGAGTGGAAGTGTGGGGTATACGCTGGGTCGATCTCAAAATGTCCAGATGAACGCAGGCTCCAAGACTTTAGAAGAAGAAAAGTTGGGGGTTAAAGCGGGAGCACAAAGAGATGTTGCAACGGCTGAAGACGGGAGCAAAAGCGCATCGTACAAACTCAGCACGGGGTTCAGCAAAGAAACCAAGGATGAAGTCACTCGAAAGTCGGATGCTGGAACCTTCTCTGAAAAACGGACTCAAAAAGATGGACTGGATCTTGGCTTCTTGACCAAAGATCGCACTGGAACTGTAGGACTTTCGCGTGCCAATACGTTGGTTCGAAAGAATGAAGAGGGCATCGAACGTCATGAAAAAAACAAGACAGGCCTCAACTTCGACACCAAGGGCAACCGCTCTTTGACCCGAGACAGTGAGACGCTGCGCTACCGTAAAAAAGAAAAACTGTCTGACAAAATGAGTCTGACCACCGATAAGCACAAGACCACGTTGGGAACCGGCGTATCGAGAACTGTGGATGCAGACAGCGGTGAGGTGTCCTACGGTGCCAACGCCAAAGCATCCTACACCGCCTTGTCTCAAAAACTTAAGTTCAACGAACCAGCGACCTACGACAAAATTAAGGGGTTGAAACTCGGAGATAAAGATACAGACGATTCTGCAAAGGTGCGAACCTTGCAAAAGTCGCTCAACAAGCTCGGCTACCGCTTGGTGGAAAATGGTGAGTATGATCAAAAAACGTTGCAGGCAGTTCAAGACTTTGCAAGCAAGAAAGGCTTGGGTGTCGACGACAAAGGAACCATCACCGATGATCTAGGTTGGGCGATGCCACGGGTTGGACTGTTGGGCAACGGCATGAAGGCGGAAGCCAGTTATGAAGCCGGAAAAGTTGAAGGGAATGCCAAAGCAGATGCTGTGTTTAGCAAAGATCAAATCAAGGTCAAGGGTGCAGCCGGTGCCAAAATCACCATGGTTGGTGGAAATGCCAAAATCAATCTGCCAGTGCACAGCTTTACATTGGGTGGTGAACGTTTGCAAGCGGCCGTCACAATGGGGGTCA
>CBFICN010000244.1:0-5530 GCA_965661045.1 uncultured Myxococcota bacterium | reverse complement strand
TTCATTCAAACCTTGAGGGCTGTCATCAAAGAACCCGCGGATGGAACCATATTCATCCACCAAA
Organism: uncultured Myxococcota bacterium; assembly: GCA_965661045.1. Taxonomy (GTDB): domain Bacteria; phylum Myxococcota_A; class UBA796; order UBA796; family UBA796; genus CAJWHX01. The sequence continues at coordinate 5,466 of CBFICN010000244.1, read as the reverse complement.
ACAAACTGTTCACTGTGAAGAATGTTGGGCGTCGTGTCAGAATCTTCTTGAGGGATGGTTTCGTAGACTGTTTGAAAGGACTCAACCACCGTTCTGGTTTGAGATTCTTCGCCCGTCAAAAAATACCACCGTTGAAAATCGGCATCAAAGTTCGATCCATATTGGTGCAATACTGCAGGGGTGTCGTAATTGGGATCGACCGAGATGGACATGAATAAGGCATCTTCTGCGGGGATCCTTTCTTGGAGTTGGGCCATCTTGGCCGTGAGCAACGGGCATATGTCCGGACAGCGAGTGTAGATGAAGTTGACGACAACCGGTCGATCGTCTTTTCCAAAATGCACTGGTTCGCCATCTTGCTTTGTCAACACAAATGGTGCAACGCTTCCCAAGTGAGGTGGTGGCTCTGATACAGTCCACAAAGAGAACAAGGGATATCCAATTGCGAACAAGACGTAGAGCGCCCACCACAGAGAAATGAAGGGCTTCTGAATCTCTTGTGGCTGCTGAGTTGAGGGAGACGGTTCCTGCTGTGAGGTTTGGACAGAAGGGGTTGTTGGAGGTGTGTCCTGTGTCATACCCACCCCCACATCATCATTAGCCCATCAATTATGATTGCCCCAAAAATGCCCATCAGGTACAGCAATGAGGTTCCAAAAAACTTTCGGGCCCACTTGTCCTGTCTTTTGTTTTTGAAGCCATCCACTGCTTGTGAAAACCAGTACGCGCCCAATGCCGTACCGAGTATTAACGTCGCCCAACTGGTTGTGCCGGCGATGTACAAGAGTGTTGGAATGGGCAACAGTATGAAGGTGTAAAACAACATTTGCGCCCGTGTGAACTGTAAACCCCGAACTTCAGGGAGCATAACCAGGCCCGCACTGGCGTATTCTTCCCGTCGATAAATGGCAATGGCCAAAAAGTGGGGAATTTGCCAAATCATCATGACCGAGAACAGCAGTAGCCCACCCAAGTCCAATGCATTTGTGGCTGCAGCCCATCCGATTAGCGGTGGCAGTGCACCCGGAAAAGCACCAACCAACGTGTTGAGAGAGGAAGTTCGCTTCATTGGTGTGTATACCAACACATAGGAAATCAATGCAATCCCAGCCAACAGTCCTGCCAAGGGATTGGTCAGTTCTACCAGCATTGGCAAAGCGATAAGGGTCAGGATTAATCCGAACATGAGTGCTGTGTTTGGGGACATCCGTTTTGTAGGCAACGGGCGATTTTTTGTGCGCTCCATGAACAAATCACTGTCTCTTTCCAAGTAGTTGTTCATGGTGTTGGCTGCCCAGACTGTCAACGTTGTGCCAAGCACTGCAAACAACCCTGTTGTCCAATGTGACTCTACAGGGGCAAGCCACCAGCCACCAGCCGCGGTAAAAATGACGGTTCCACTCAAGCGCGGTTTGGTCAGAGAAATGAGATCGGAAATCGTTGACATGGCACTTCTATATCCTGAAAGGTCTATGTGGTCACCCTTTGAACAGTGAGTTAGATTCTATTAATACTTCGATTGTTTCACCTGTATTCAAGATGATCATGCCCAATTTTGTTGTTAAAATCTGGTTGCTGTGTTGCGGTACTCTACTTGCACCCTTGTTCTTTCCGAGTCAAGTGTTTGCAAACGCAGAAGACGCAGCGATTGCTGACTCGGCAGGTGTAGATGAACATCTTGGTGAAAAAGTAGACCTTTCTTTGAAGGTTCAGAGCCATTTCGGTAAAGAAATTGCGTTTGGCGATCATTTTAAAAACGGCAAACCGGCGGTCTTTACCTTGAACTATTATTCGTGTGCATCTCTCTGCTCTGTGCAGTTGAACGCAGTGCTCAACGGACTTAGAGACATGGAGTGGGTTCCGGGAAATGAATTTAACATGCTCACTTTGAGTATAGATCCCGAAGAAACCAGCTCTCTGGCTGCTCAGAAAAGAGGTACTTACCTTGAAGAACTCGGAAAGGAAACGGCATCTTGGGAGTTTATGGTTGCCTCACAAGAAGTGATCACCAATATTGCAGATCAAGTCGGATATCGTTATACCTATGATGAGCAATCAAAGCAGTTTGCACATCCTGCTGTGATTATGATTCTCTCTCCGGATGGAACAATTTCTCGATATCTCTATGGTGTCAGCTATTCAGCAAGAGACTTAAAGTTCGCGCTTATCGAAGCATCTGAAGGGAAAGTTGGAACCACAGTGGATAAAGTTATTCTGAGTTGTTTTGCTTATGACAACTCAACTGGTCGATATACTGCATCAGCATTTGGCTTGATGCGTTTGGCTGGTGTCATTACAATGTTTTTTATCGGTGCAATGGTCACCGCTTTGTGGCGTCGAGAAAAACGTCACACCCAACAAGTTTCGGAGTGAATATCATGACGGTTCTGTATTGGATCTCAACAGCAACAGCGCAAGAGTCTGCTTTTTACCTACCCAAAGCCGCATCGACTTTGGCCGCAGATGTCGACAGTACGTTTTCTTTTATCTATTGGTGTTGTGCAGTGTTCTTCGTTGCACTCATGGGTGCCATGTTCTGGTTTGCCGTTGCGTACAAGGACGATGGTTCTGATCGCAAGACTTTAGATTTGAAAGGGCATCACACCTTGGAGCTGGTTTGGTCTGTATTCCCATCGTTCTTGCTGGTTGCAATGTTCGTGATGGGTTTTCAAGGCTATGTGCGTTCTACCATCTCTCCAGTAGACGCCGTTCAAGTAAACGTTGTTGGTAAGCGTTGGGACTGGAACTTCAGTTATCCAACACTTGGTGGATTCGAATCACGAGACTTGGTCGTTCCAAATCAAGATGCTGTTCGATTGCAAATGGTGTCACAAGATGTGTTGCACTCATTCTACATTCCTGATTTCCGAATCAAGAAAGACGTTCTGCCAAACCGATACACCTCTCAGTGGTTTGAAACTACAGACTTGATTGAGCCTGCAGAAGATGAACTGTTTTACTCGTATAAGTTTACTTTCTCTGATGCGACCCCAAGTCCTTCAGGTTCAGAACAGTTGTTCTCCAGTCGTGGTGCCGATGTGAAGAATGCTGTTGCAACACAGTGTGCCAAGGACAAGAAAGACAATCCAGAATTGAAATGTGAAAGCAATCCTGAAAATGTCAAGGTTGGTCTTCACCAGATTTTCTGTACTGAGTACTGTGGTGATTCTCACTCAAGAATGTTGGCCAAAGTGGTTGTTCTTGAACAGTCTGACTTTGATCTTTGGGTAAAAGCACAGAACAACTTCGATGCGGAAACCGCATATGCGGGTGATGTAACCAAACTCGGTGAGTACTACACCAGTAAAGGTGGTTGCGCGGGTTGTCACTCGATTGACGGTTCTGCTGGAACGGGTCCTACATGGAAAGGTCTCTACGGAAAAGAGCGCCAGTTTGCTGATGGAACAAGTGCAGTTGCCGACGACAACTACATTCGCATGTCTGTCCTTGAGCCTTCAAAGCAAGTTGTTTCCGGCTACCCCGCAGCAGGTATGCCTGTAAATCTTCACAAGGCATTTGGCAAAGGCAAAGAAGAAGCTGGTTTGGCAGCAATCATTGAATACATCAAAACCTTAAACTAAAACAACACTAGAGGACTAGATTATGAGTGCAGAAGCTACACATCATGATGAATCCAATTACTTGAATGCTACATCTGGCTTTAAGTCTTGGTTTTGGACAGTAGACCATAAACGACTCGGTATCATGTATTTGGCCACGATCTTGACATTCTTCTTGATTGGTGGATCATTCGCGATGTTGGTTCGTTACGAACTTTTGGATGCCGCACCGACTCTCAGTGCTTCCAATTACAACAAAGCGTTCACTCTTCACGGCGCCATCATGGTATTCTTGGTACTCGTGCCGGCCATTCCCGCTTCTCTCGGAAACTTTTTGATTCCGTTGATGCTGGGCGCAAAGGATGTTGCCTTTCCAAAGTTGAATCGACTGTCATTCCATATATATGTGTTTGGTGCATTCTTCTTCGTGACAACACTGGTTCTTGGTGGTGTTGACACAGGTTGGACCTTCTACACACCATATTCATCAAAGTATGGAACCAATGTCATCACCGCTTTGACAGGTGCATTCATTTTGGGGTTCTCGTCGATTTTGACAGGGTTGAATTTTGTGGTCACCATTCACAAGATGCGTGCGCCGGGTATGACCTGGGGCAAAATGCCATTGTTCTTGTGGGCGATGTATGCAACTTCTTTGATTCAGATTCTTGCGACACCCGTTATCGCTGTGACCCTTGTTTTGTTGATGGTAGAGCGTTTCTTGGGCATTGGTATTTTCGATCCTGCTCTTGGTGGCGACCCAGTATTGTTCCAGCACTTCTTCTGGTTCTACTCCCACCCTGTTGTGTACGTGATGATTCTTCCAGCATTTGGAATCATTTCTGAAACTGTAACCATTCACGCTCGTAAGCACATCTTTGGTTACACTGCGATTGCGGCTTCTTCTGTTGCGATTGCTGCTGTAGGGTTCTTGGTGTGGGGACACCACATGTTCTTGTCTGGTCAGTCAGAAACAATGGGTGCAATCTTCTCGTTCATCACATTCGGTGTTGCCGTTCCGACAGCGATTAAGGTGTGTTCATGGATTGCAACCTTGTACAAGGGTAAAATTCGATGGAATACCGTGATGATGTACACATTGGGCTTCCTTTGGATTTTCGCCATCGGTGGGTTGACAGGATTGCCACTTGCAACATTGTCTACAGACGTTCACTTGCACGATACCTATTTCGTGGTGGCTCACTTCCATTACACAATGATGGGTGGTGTACTGTTCGCACTGATCACTGGCATCTATCACTGGTGGCCAAAGATGACCGGTAAGATGTTCAGCGAAAAAGCTGGTGTGCCCATCTCCATTTTCGCGTTCTTAGCGTACAACTTGACGTTCATTCCACAGTTCATTGCAGGACACCGCGGTATGCCTCGTCGTTACCATGAGTATTTGCCACAGTTTGAAGAAATGATGCGCTTGTCATCAATCGGCTCTTTCTTGTTTGGATTGTCTTTGTTCTGTGTGTTGTTCAACTTGATCCACTCGTTGGTGAAAGGTGAAAAGGCATCACAAAACCCATGGGAAGGATTGTCTTTGGAGTGGGAAACTGCCACACCACCAATCGAGCACAACTTCCATGATCAGCCGATCTGCACAGTTGGTCCATACGAGTTCTCAGACATTGATGTCAAAGAGCGCGTTGCAGCCAAATAAGCCACACCTCTTATACGTTCAGCCTCATTTAAAGGGAAATTATCATGAGTAGCGAAAACGCAAATCAAAAGCATTATCATGCGTTCTTCTTCCATACGATGGAACAACAGAACAGCTCACACAAGTTGGGGATGTGGGCGTTCTTGGTGCAGGAATTGCTCTTCTTCAGTGGTCTGTTTATGGCCTACATCGCGATGCGGTACTTCTATCCTGAAACGTTCAGCGAAGTGCAAACCA
>CBFICN010000243.1:0-5536 GCA_965661045.1 uncultured Myxococcota bacterium | reverse complement strand
ATGGTTGTCGTAACTGACAATCAATACTTGTCCATTGCGACAAATTTTTGCAGTCTTGATGGGGTGGGGTAACTCGGCGTGTTGCTGTCGTCCCTTTCGAGAAAAAACAACCAAATGATTGTGGTGCAACAATAAGTGATGGTCTCCACAACTGTAGACGCCGGTGGTTGGAGGAATGGCCTTTTCCCCTTGCCGAGAGTGCATGATTCCATCTGCACCACCGATGGAGACTCCCTCATGGGTCCAAAGACCAGAGTTTTCTGGAGCGGGTGCACCGTGTGCAAATTGTTCCTGAATCGCGAGAGAGGGCACTTCAATTAAATAGGCAGACCTCTTTGAAAACATCGCCACCCTATTTTCAAAAGGGTGGGGGGCGATGGATACCAACCCCGACATTTTTTGCGCTGCCTGTCCATTGACAATTTGCAATGTGGCTGTCTGATAAACGATGAACCCACCGGGGCCGGCAGCGAAGATGTGCTGATAGTCACTTGAGAAACACAGGTGTTCAACGGGTGTAAAAGGTTTTTGGAAGGGGAATATTTCTTGACGCTTTAGATGGAGCAATTTTGGTTGACCATCTTCGCCGATCAACAGCAAGCGCTCGCCTCGCATATCAAATTGAATGGCATTGCCCATAAACCCACGAAAGTTTTGTCGCTCACCCGATTGAAGGTCCCAAACCCGAACGATGTTGTCTTTCGAGAGCGCTGCCACAACAGTCCCACCGGGGTTCATGGCGAGTGCTCGAAAGGCTCTAACCTTTCCACGGGCGCCCTCTCTGCGTTCTTCAAAAATTGGAGACGTCGTGTTGAGATTCAAGACCAAAATACTGCCACTGTTGTCTCCAACGGCAAGACGCTCGCCACTTTGTGCAATCGTCAAAGAACCTTGTATCTTTGAGCCCATATCAAAGGTGTGAAATGGTCGAGGTGGATTGCCTCTGTACACAACCACATGACCACTTTCATCAGCCGTGGCTTTGCTTTGACTGTGTGCGTCGTAGGCAGCGGCAGTGATCGGTGATTGGTGAATCTGAGGCTTGAAGCGTTCAACGAGAGGGTGCATGGAAAACTCGGTCAATATCTTTTGAACTGTCGATTTTGTATTCAGTAACCGGTCGCTTGGCAACACTATGGTTGAGCGAGGAACAAAGATTCTGTACCATACAATGGGTGGATGTCCAGTTGTGTAAATCCAACTTCGGCCAACTGTTGCTGTAGGTCGAGGTTGTCGATTGGGGTTAGGTTGTGTGCGACCCGCCAACTGGCAACGTGCTGTCCGGTATCATTGGATTGATGTATGCGGTGTCGTAGATGATACTGTTGAGAGGGGGCGTGATAAAAGAAACATTCTTCCACTTCTAAGATGCCTTGTTCAATGGTGTGCTCCGCGACAAGTTCAAAGAAATTCTTTTCGCCTACCCCTGTGAGATCAGAGTGATGAATGAGTAGAGTACCATCGGTATGAAGCAGTTTGAATAAAAATTCCAAAATTCGTGTGCGCTCCTCATCGGTGAACAGGTGTATGGTGCGCAAACTCAAAATGATGGAACCGAACCTTGAAGGCATTTCTGTTGATTGCCCAAAGACGCAATTGGCGCTGTGGATATCTGTTAAGTCAGTGATGTCTGCGTGCAGAATCCAAGAATTGTTTTGAATCAGAGAGGGTTGGTGTTCGACCATGTGCAACAGTTCGTCGCACATCTGGGCAGAGTGATCGAGCATGACGACCTTGTATCCCTCGGTCAAGAGAGGGTTGGATACCCTTCCCAATCCAGCTCCCACATCCAACACGGGACCGCCCGACGTTTGAACCAACTTTTGAATCTTCGGGAGGTCATTGGCCACACCATGGGTCAGGATGCGGTAGAGTTGTGGATTGATGAAAGACATCAATAATGCCATGGGAACTTGTGAAACTCCTTGTTCCGTTTCTCCAAAAATGCCTCTCGACCTTCTGTCGCTTCCGCGGTATCGTAGGCCAGTCGAGTTGCTTCTCCCGCAAAGAGTTGCTGTCCAACCAGTCCGTCGTCAATCAAATTGAACCCAAATTTCAACATGCGCATTGCGGTCGGGGATTTGTTGTTGATCAATGCACCCCATTCCAAAGCGGTGTTTTCAATCTCAGTATGGGTGACTGAGGCGTTGACCATACCCATGGCCATGGCTTCATCGGCTGAATAGTTGAGACCCAAGAAAAAGATTTCACGGGCTCTTTTTTGACCAACCATCCGGGCCAAGTAGGCGGAACCAAACCCAGAGTCAAAGGATGCCACATCTGGGTCTGTCTGTTTAAAGACGGCGTGTTCCTTGGACGCGATGGTCATGTCACACACAACGTGCAAAGAGTGGCCTCCTCCCACTGACCAGCCAGGCACAACAGCGATGACCACTTTGGGCATAAACCGAATTAAACGCTGTACTTCCAAAATGTGCAGTCGACCCAGTTTGGCTCTGTCCACTTCTCCACTGGTTGTTTGGTACTGGTATCCGTCTTTACCACGAATGCGCTGGTCTCCACCGCTGGAGAAGGACCACTTTCCATGTTCAACACCACAGTCTTCACACCAAGCGACATGATTTGAAGACGGACCATTTCCTGTGATGATTACGCACCCAACATCACTGCTCTGACGTGCGTGGTCCAATGCAATGTAGAGTTCATCAACTGTTTGTGGACGGAACGCATTCAAACAGTCTGGCCGATCAAAGGCGATGCGGACCGTACCGTGGGCTTTGGCGCGATGGTAGGTAATGTCGCTGAATTCGAATCCGGGTACGGCATCCCAAAGGTCTGGATTGAATGGGTTGTGTGTCATGGTAACTCCCAAAAGTGATATGTGAAAATGTCTCAGAAACAAGAAACCCTACCAGTGGTAGGGTTCGATGTCTATACAGGTACCTGATTATTTAAATGCAGCAATGCCGGTGATGTGGTGTCCCAAAATCAGGTTGTGAATGTCGTGTGTTCCTTCATAGGTGTAGACACTCTCGAGGTTGGCCATGTGTCTCATGATTGGATACTCTGCCAAGATTCCATTTGCTCCGTGGATATCCCGAGCATTTCGCGCGATTTGCAATGCGATATCGACGTTGTTCATTTTGGCCAAAGAGATTTGTGGGGGAATCATGGTGCCATCGTCTTTCATTCGACCGAGTTGAAGAGCCAACAACTGACCCTTGGTAATTTCACGAAGCATCCAAGCCAGTTTGTTTTGTACCAACTGGAATCCCGCGATGGGTTTTCCAAACTGTTCACGAGAGAGAGCATACTCTTTGGCCGAGTGGAAACACGCCATGGCTGCACCAAGAGCGCCCCACGAAATGCCGTAGCGCGCGTTGTTTAAACAAGAGAACGGTCCTCGCAAACCTTGTACACCTGGAAGGATGCGGTCTTTGGGAATTCGACAGTCTTGGAAGACCAATTCAGAGGTTACCGACGCTTTCAAAGAGTGTTTGCCTTTCATTTCTGGTGCCGAAAAGCCAACATCCCCTTTTTCGACGATGAAACCACGGATGTGTTTGCTGGTATCTCCACCCAGTTTCGCCCAAACAATCGCTAAGTCGGCAATTGTCCCATTGGTAATCCACATCTTTGCACCGTTGAGAATGTACGAGTCTCCATCGTCTACTGCACGGGTAACCATTCCAGCCGGATTGGAGCCGTGGTCGGGTTCGGTCAAGCCAAAACACCCAATCAACTCGCCTGCAGCCATTTTGGGTAAGTATTTATTCTTTTGCTCTTCGCTACCAAAAGCGTGAATCGGGTACATACACAACGAACCTTGTACAGAGGCGAAAGAGCGAAGTCCAGAATCTCCACGTTCCAATTCTTGGCACGCCAATCCATATGCGATGTTGGACAACCCAGGACATCCATAGCCTTCAAGGTTTACCCCCAATAGCATGTTTTCACCAAATTCTTTGGCCAACTCTCTTGGGAACGTACCATTTGCACAATGGGTTTCGATGACTGAAAGACCAGTTGTTGGATCTTGTGACAAAAACGTATCTTCGACCCACTCTCTTGTGTTGTCGCGAATCTCGCGCTCAGCATCGGTTAATTGTGCATCAATGTTGTAAAAATCTAGTCCATCAAATTTAGTTGACATGTTCGCCTCATTGGTGTTGAAAGATGATCTAATGTAACGGAATGACCCACAACTCGCATGGTACTCCTCTCAAAAATTAAGCAGTATTGTTCGATTGTTTACCAATCTAGTTTGAACTGCTAAAACAATGCACCCATGAAGAGCGTAAGTCATCTTCATGGGCGTTTGTCAAATTTGAAGTGCCAATTAGCGACTGAGTGATTCGAACTCATCGTAATGATTGTGATCAACCAAGTCAGTTTTCAAAAAATTTTCGTAGGATTTTTCAATGCGCCTTTTCGTTTCTGCCGCCAAAAGTTGTACATTGACATCCATATCTGTATTGGCAGTGTCTTCCAACACTCGAAGTGTTGCATTGACAGTTTGTGGATACTGAAGTGGATAGATGCCATTTTCATGTTCGTTCAAGTATGCCTGAAGATCTTTTGGCTTCATATTGTTTTCGTACAAGTCACCAAGACACTCAATGGCTTCAGTGCGAACGTCAGCATGCACATCTCTGACTCCATTAAACAGGATTTCAAGCGCACTGCTGAGCGTAAAACGGCCGTTGAATCGAGCGTACCATTTAGAACTTTTTGTTTGAGTGGCTCGAAACGTGAGAATCTGCATCAAAGTCTTTGCAACTTTGGGTTCTCTGTTGTATTCACGAACGGAGTCAATTATGTTTACATTGATGTTTCGATTGTCTTCAAACAAAAGAGTGTCGTATGATTGGTCGAATTTCATCGGATCTGGGGAGGATAGCCCTGCTAGAGCGTCAAAGTACATTGTCATTGGTATTCTGTCCAAGGAGGGATGGAGTGGAAGAATTATGTGAGAAGGAAGGATTGGATTGAAATGAGGGATCTTCAATCTACTCTCATAATAATGGATTCGATCGATCCTGCAACTGTATTGCCCTATTTTCTCACATTTTTTTGGAGGACACAATGAAAGTATTGTTGGTGAATGACGATGGTTACGATGCAATGGGGATTGTGGCATTGTTTGAAACTTTGTCAACTGAAGAGGCAATCTTAATTGCACCTTCTGTGGAACAGTCTGCAAAGGGGCATTCCTTTACAATGCACAGTCCTTTGTACTTGACCGAAGTGTCCAATAACCAATTTCACTTGAGTGGTACACCTGCAGATTGTACGTATTTTGGTCTGAATAATCTATGTCCAGGCGTGGAAATTGTACTGTCCGGTATCAACATGGGGGCCAATCTCGGAACAGACGTGTATTATTCAGGAACGGTCGCGGGGGCTCGAGAAGGTTTTTTAAAAGGAAAGTTGTCCATTGCTTGCTCTGTCCTTGAAGATGTTCAATACGAAAATTCTGATCAAAGGCGGCAGGTGTATCAGCGAGCAGCAAAATTGACGCTACAACTTGTAGAGCAGATTCGAAAACAGGCAACGGAAGCCCAGCTGTGGAATA
>CBFICN010000242.1:0-5556 GCA_965661045.1 uncultured Myxococcota bacterium | reverse complement strand
TTCTTTTTACCCGCCAACCTTCAACACGATTGATCGACTCATAGTGAATCTTGAGTATCAACAGACTCACTGGACCTCTTGTGTATGAGGAATACACGGTGTCTTCAAGGGAGTTCTTTTTACCCGCCAATCTTCCAATCGATTACATCTTGGGATTTTAGACGTAACAAGGCTCACTGGACCTCTTTTGTATCGGAATACACGGTGTCATCAAGGGAGTTCTTTTTACCCGTCAATCTTCCAATCGATTACATCTTGGGATTTTAGACGTAACAAGGCTCGCTGGACCTCTTTTGTATCGAAATATACGGTGTCTTCAAGGGAGTTCTTTTTACTCTCCAATCTTCCAATCGATTGAGCGATTCAGAGTTTCCAATTGTTGTGAAACACAAGTGTGGATGAGATCAGAGCGTTCCAAACTGTACGTCATCAACAAACACTGCACCGTGATCAGAACTGTCGGCACCGTTTGTTTGCTTGAAGAGAATGATGGACTGTACAACTGTGGTGTTTAACGGACATTCTATGCTTGCGTAGACGTGCATCCAGCTATTGGTTGGGCTGTTGCTGTCGAACGTGGGACCCACTTGTTCTGCCAACAGTGTCCAGGTTCCCATCGCTTCTTGAAAGCAACGGATTCCAATGTGGTGAGTCGCCTCGTTTTGCAATGGATCTGTGTCGTGGATCATCACCCATGCGTCCATCCAAAACAGTTGACCTGCTGGATCCCAGGCATCGGTTTTCAAAAACTGCTGGTACACAATCGATTCACCGTTGGCGTACGGATTGCCTCCATAGTCTCCCCATAGTTTCAGAGCCCCAGCACCACTGTGCGTGTTGAAGGTTTGGCCTGTGCCACCATTGACCGTGAAGATTTCTGCGCCATTTTGTTGCCACGCGAGACCATCCCCCAAATCACTCCAGTCGGTCGGTACGCCATCCGATTCGTTGTCGAAACTGGGGTTGGACAAACTTCGACCTGCTGGGGTCAATGCAGTATCCACACCGTCACAGTCTTGGTCTTGGTTGTCATTTGGAAAGTCTACTGCCCCTGGATGGGTGTTGGAATCGGTGTCGTTACAGTCAACCGATTCAACGAATCCATCCCCGTCGGCGTCTGCTCCCTCTCCGGTGTCCAGTGCAGTGTCCGGGTTGTGTGTTTGTTCCTCAGCAGTGTCGACACCTGAACTGTCATTCTCTACTTGAGCTGTATCTGCAACCAGATTGACCGCCGTGTCTGACGACTTCTCACCACAGCCCACCAACATCCACATTGAAAAGATATTCATGTTTGCTCCGTTCAAACAATCGCGTTGAGCAATTCGTCTCGGGAGACACTTTCTTGGGTGCCATCGTGCAAGTTCTTAAGCAGCACAGTGCCATTCGCGATATCGTCTGGTCCACACACCACAACCCAACGAACTCCAGCCTTGTGTGCTTTCTTGAATTGCTTGCCCAGTTTACCAGCCTTCATGGAAACCAAAACACGATGCCCGGCTTGTCGAATCTGTTGAGCCACTTGCAGTGAGTGTACTTGGTGCTCAGCGTCGAAGACGGTCACCCACACATCTGCACGGCCGACACTGTCTTCAAGCATTCCACGCTCTTCCATAATCGTAATCAACCGTTCCAGCCCCAACGAAACTCCAACAGCGGGAACTTTCTGTTTACCAAACATGCCAATGAGCCCATCGTATCGACCACCACCACTCACAGAGCCAATATTGTCATCCGTCAACACCGTTTCAAATACTGGTCCAGTATAGTAATCCAACCCACGCGCCAAGGTATAGTCAATGCCGACGCGTTCTGGTTCCACACCCATGGCATGAGCCATCTGTTGAATTTGTTCCAAATTGGCTACCTCTGCTTCAACATTTGGTATGCTTCCTTGATTGAGCATCTCAAACAGTCTATCGACTTGTTCGACAGAAAATCCTTGCTCCAACAAATTTTTGCGCACGCCAGTATCACCGATCTTGTCCAGTTTGTCAATGGCGACCAAGATGTCAACTTCACGTTCCAACTCTCCGATTTCTGCAACCATCGCACGCAAAATACGGCGATCGTTCAATCGAATCTTAAAGGCAGTAAACCCCAAAGCAACCAACGCATGGTGAACGATGGAGACGCACTCGGCTTCAGCCAGGGCATTCTTCGTTCCAACAACATCGACGTCACACTGGTAGAACTCACGAAATCGACCACGCTGTGGACGGTCTGCACGCCACACTGGCTGAATTTGGTACCGTTTGAAAGGCAGCGTCAACTGTGGGTTCATCGCCACAACACGAGCCAGTGGCACTGTCAAATCATAGCGCAGTGCAGAGTCGGCTTTCCCTTGCTCACCAGCTTTTCCACGAGCCAGTATTCGAAAGATCAACTTGTTGCCCTCATCGCCATACTTGCCCATCAATGTTTCGATTCGCTCCACCGCTGGGGTTTGCAGTGGCTCGAACCCAAAGGATTCAAAGACCCGCTGAATGCGTTCAATCAAAAAGTTTCTTTTTCTAAGCTCTGCGGGCAAAATGTCTCGCATACCTTTGGCCAAATGAACAGACACAGTCGGGCTCCTTTCTTACATTGTATTCGGGCAATAGGGCTATATCACACTCACCATCGGCATTCAAGCAGGTACAATTAATCCCCACAAACAAGATGCCACAGTCTGATTCAATGGGTTATAGTATAAAGCAATGACGTTCCACTATATTCGAAAAAACGATGCTTCCGGTACTATCCAGCGTGTCAACGGCATGGGTGTGGGTTTGGCTTTGCAAAAAGTCATCGCCTCCAATCGGACCTTGCCCTTGGCTACCAGCGTGGAAGTGTTGCGTTTTGCAGCCGACATTTTAAACGAAGCGATGAAAAGTCGGGTCATTCATGGCGACATCAAAATAGAAAACCTGGCCGTGATGAACGATGGCTCGTTGATCATCAATGGCTTTGATCGTCCGAGGAGAAACAGCATCACTCCCGAAGGCATGATCAGCCACGAAGGAGACATCTACGGGCTTGGCTTGGTGATGCTAGAAATGCTCTCTGGACAACGCAACATCGAACTGCCACTGGATGAAGGGTTGCACAACCAAAAAGTGCTGCAAGCGTTTTTGACCATAGACTGGCAGGAGTGGACCCAACAGCCGTGGCTCAGCACCATGCAAGAGTATCTTATCTCCCTGCTGTTCTACGACAAAACGCAACGCCCGCATCCGTTGGACATTGCCAACATTCTCAAAGAAGCGTCTCAAACCACAGCCTCGTTGGGGATTCAACAGTACATGCAGCACAAGGGACTGCACGTATCAATGGAGCAAGAGTCTTTGGAGATGGCGAGAACTCTTCGCAGCTCCACATTGATCAGCACCGTTGAAGTGACCGCAGACTCCGAGGGAACAGCAACCGGATTCTTTACCAGAGACAAGATTGCCGAGATGTTTCAAGAGCCGGTTCCCGAAGAGCGTGCTCGACGTACAGAGTGGAGCCCAGAATTGAGTTCCAGTTCTCCCAAACAACCGAAACACGATCAAGGAGGCAACGAAGCCTCTTTGGACTTATCGCCACAAGAAGTCGCCCAGATCTCAACGGATCCACCAGCTGCCCCAGAGCCACCTGCTTGGTCCACACCAGCACCACCCACTCCTCCGTCACAGACCCAGAACACTCAGTGGCAGGCTCCCAATCAGCCCAACTGGTCGACACAGACAGCAACCCCGCCTCCTGTGCCTCCCATCCCTAAGACTCGCCCAGTACAATCTCCACCTGTACCCACTCCACCAGTTCCACCCGTACAGCCAACTGCGGCATCGGGCTGGACAAATTCTGCTGCGACAGAGTTGCCCACATCAACAAATCCTGCGCCTCCACCTTGGCAGACGCCTTCGACTACTCCACCAGCACCCCCGCGAACACCCTCCATACAAGAGCAGCCAACTCCGAGTTTACCACCCCCCATTGCTTCTAGCAGTCCACAAAATACCGTACCACCTTTGCCTGTTCCCACGCCTCCACCACCAACCGTACAAACAGGCTCTGCCCCAGAGCAACCCGCTTGGTCCAATCCAACTCCACCACCCCAACCAAATTTTGCCATTGGGGCTGGGCATCAATCCGTTGCACCACCACCGACACCCAACTCAAACCGCGGTGGGATGAACAAATGGGTACTCATTGGTGGCGCCGGCGTCGGTCTGTTGCTCATTGTGGTTGCAGTCTTGCTTTGGCAACTGCTCAGTGGTGAGGAAGAAAGCAACTCCAGTGAAATTGTTGTAGAAACGATCGATGACCAAACACCAGAGCCACAAGATGTTGAACCAGAAGATATAGAAGAAGCTGATCCTGTTCAAGAGGAAATCGAAGAACCCAAAGCCACTAAACCTAAGCCAAAACCCAAAGCAAAGGTCAAGCAAAGCAAACCCGCTTCAAAGTCGACTCGAAAAACAAGTTCAAAAAAGACATCGAAGCCCAAAAAGTCCACAACAAAAAGTACTCCTGCACCCACAACGGTTGGGGTTGGAGAATTCTCGGTCACAATCAGTTTTCAAAAGGAAGCGACGCTAGAGTGTGGAGACGGACAAACAAAAGACTTTGTGCGTCAAACCACAATGACCTTTAAGACACCAACGGCCTGTCGGATCAGCACCGAAGATGGCGAACGTGGTGCTTTAACGGCTCGAAAATCTGGTACAATGACCTGCACCCTTGCTGGATCTCGGATTCGCTGCAAATAAACAGAAGCAACCCATCACAGACTCACCCCCGATATTGAGGATCTGAACATGAGTGAAGAAACCAAAACAGAGCAACACATCACCATCGAAATTCAAACCCTCTCTGAGTTCATTGACGAACTGAACTACTACGAGATGTTGGGATTGGAACCCGACTGTGTGCAAAGTGATATCCCACTGGTCTACAAGGAAATGGTGGAACGTTTCAAACCCAGTCAGGTTGTCGCTGCCGATGAAGAACTGACCGAACAAGGTCAATACCTGCTTCTCTCGTTCAAAGAAGCCTTCGAAACCCTAAATAGCATCGCCTCACGTTTGCAATACGACGTTCAACTAAGCCAAGGACAAATTCGCATTGAAGACACCCAACTGGCCCAAGTTCAAGACCAAAATGCCAACGATCCGAGCGCGGCTGCGATGACCGAAAACGGCAAAAAGTACTGGACCTTGGCATTGGAAGCCTTCGAAAACAAAGACTTCCACAGCGCGGTGCTGCAAGTTGGATTCGCCCTGCAATATGAATCCTCCAATGAAGTGTTCAAAGAGTTCAAAGTCAAAGCCGAAGCCGAAGCCAAAAAAGTACCCAAAAAGAACAACAACCCATACAAGATTCGACTGTAACTCATTGAATAGACCGCAGTATTTCTGTCGGATACTCAACAACCCTTCAAAATTGACGAAAATTCACCAATTTGGTTAATCAAATTGACGAACGTTGGTCAACAAACACCTACATCATCGCAACTGTCGAATGACGACAACTGGCACACTTCTTGCTTCTTCGTGGACTCAACCCCACAAGACAGGAGCAACCATGCCCAAATAC
>CBFICN010000241.1:0-5590 GCA_965661045.1 uncultured Myxococcota bacterium | reverse complement strand
GATGGCGATGGATATGGGGATGTCAGCCCGGTGGAAGGCGTAGAACCCGGAACAGATTGCGATGATGAGGACCCAACCATCAATCCTGCAAATGGCAATTGCGATCGAGAAGAGTAGGGTCTAACGATGGTCTCTGTAGAGACGTAGGGTGCGCTCACCACCTGGGTGTGCACGAAATTTCTGACACAGTTCTAGGGTGGTTTTCGGTAATTCATCCAGGTTTGGCAATGTTGCCCCATATTGCTCTGGGATAATTAAGGGTGCAGCCAGAGCCGCAAAGGTCACATCGGCAATTGTGAGTGCATCGCCAACCAAAAATTCGCCGTCGGCATCTAGTTCGACTGCATCAAATATTTGTTCGACGGTGGCGATGGCCTTTTGGGCGGCACTTTCGTGGATGTTCATTCCTTTTCTCATCAACCAAGAGAAAAGGGGGTATCCCAAAGAGAACCATCGAAGTTCATTGTCGGATGCACCAGCCATTGCTTTGATCGTTAAGTCTTTGTGAGACAAGAGATCTTGATAGGCAATCAGACGGGTCAAAACACCGAGTTTTCGACCGAACTCAATTTCCAACTCTTTGACGCGTTTGTGGTGCTCATCTTGACCGTATGGATTCCATTTCCTGTTCGGGTGGTGGGCGATCCATTCGGTGATGTCTGTAGAGTCGGTCAGTGTGTCTTCAGCCAACTGCAATGTGGGAGTGGTTCTGGTGCCTCCAGCTTTCTTGACAGCCGGAACGTGAAAGAAGGGGGTGTGTCGACTTTCGGTAAATTCAATCTGGGCGAGTGACAACGCCCAACGCGATTTTTCACAATAATGACTGGGAGCGATGGAAATGAGGTGAGGGGTCATACAGAGGTTCCGTAGAGTGGTAGTAAACAACATGATTTCAAAGTAAATAGGATGTATCTTTCATCAATAATTAAGCAAATGTGTACATTATGTAACAAATGTTATTTTGTATTTATTTATATCGATTGTTACGCTAAGGTGTTGTAAACAATTTTCCAATCTCATTTTTCTTGGAGTCATTGTGCGACACACCATTTTCATTTCTTTGCTTTTCTCACTGGGTTGTTCTACTCAAACAACAGATTCTATTCAAGAAGTCAGTGGTCCCACCAAGAGTTTTATCGATGATGCGTCTCAAAATGAAGACCAAACTGGTGCAATGGACACAGAACCAGTCATGGAACCGGAAAATGGGCAAAGCATTTCAGAAGAACCCGCTTTGTGTGATGGTACTGTCATTTCACCAGAAGCCGTTGATTTGATGATAGACTTGACCACTGTTAGTGAAGATGAGGACATATACCTGACGGCTGCCCGCCTTGAAGGCATTGCCGACCTTTTTGAAGCCTGTTCTGATCCTTGGGGCATGTTTCCAACAGTCTATACCAATATCACAGAACAGGGCATTGAAGCGATTGAGTCTGGCCAGTTTGAAGACCGACAGTGGGCAGAAGCGTTGATTGTAGATTTTGGCGCCCGTTATTTTGAGAGTCTCAACGCTGTACTGACTCGTGGAGAACCTTCTTGGGCTTGGGATCGATATTATGAGTTGGCTGATAGAGAAGATGTTTCCAGAACCCGTAGCGTCATGATGGCGATGAGTGCTCATCTCTTGCTGGACTTGCCACACAGTTTGGCTGCAGTGGATACGACTGAAGATCACAAAGAAGATTTCTTCCGTTTTGGCAATGTTTTGATGGATGTATCAGATGATCTGATTGTTGATCTGAGAGAACATTATGGAACCGATGCCGAAGATATCCTGAACGGGTTCTTTCTTGGCGATTGGGTGGATGGAGCATTTGGCGCAGACACAACCATGACGCTGTCCTTTCAAACCATTCGTGGAAAGGCATGGAACAATCGCTGGTATATTCAGAGCAACATGGGCTGGGTCGCCTCAGCGGAGATTTACGCGTCCTTTTGGGCGGTGGACGCGACATTGAGAACGTTGGACGGTACAGGAATTATCGACTGAGACGGACATTAGTCCCACAACAGTTCAAAATCTAAAGAATGACCAATCCGAGTTGAAAATTGTCGAATGGACTTGGTTGCCAATTTCATTTTCAAACCGATCGGAACCCAATTGGATAAGTGGGAACCAATGGATAGTTTTTCATTGACGGGTTTCTCGAATCCATCTTTGGGAATGGGGAACTCCACTGTTGCTTGACGTTGACCAACAGCATCGAGAAACTCTGATAGTTGAATGAAGATTTGCAACAAAGGGTCTGAACGATGGGTTTGCCAGTTGGCAACCGGCAGAAAGTCCACAAAGTGCATCAAGTGATAATTGAGTTGAATCCACAAATCTGTTGCGCTCATTTCCATGATGGCATTGTCAATGACGCGGTGAAAGCGAATCCCCTTGAGTTCAGACAGCCGCTCCTCGTTTTGGAGAATGCTTTCAAAGAATGTGGGTTCGTACATCAAACGCAGAAAAGAAGGAAAGGCGGAAATGTGTAGAAACTCAAACTCGGTCAAGAGGGCTTGTAACTGTGTGATTTTGCTTGCCTCCATCGCAAAGGTGTTGGTGGCCGTACCCATAATGGAGTGCAACAACATCACCCGAGCAGAATGTTGAGGGTAATGGCGCAGTCCATATTCGTAGCCATAGACCAAATGCTCCATGAAAGACCCATCGGCGTGTTCAGCACTGAAATCACATTCTTCACGCATAAACGTGAGCAGTGCTTGCCCAATTTGTGGCACCTCAAATGTTTTACGCAAACTTTGGTAGGACGCTTCAATGGCTTGTGCCGCACTTGCATTCCATGTCACTTCTTTGGCGATTTTGGCTGTCATGAACAATCTGGGAATCTTTCCTTCCAGCGTTGTAAAAATGGTGTTGTCCAAATCAAACTCGGACAGGGGGTAGACTTCGACCGAGCCAGCGTGGTCTTTGCAGGCGCCGTGAAGAATTGTATACTTTCGCTGTGTTGAATGATCAATGGTGGTTGAAATCACGGTGGCTCCCTGTATGGCCTAAATTATTCTGCACCTGTATCGTTTCCTTCGTCACTGGCGGTATCTACTTCTTCTGTATCCTCAGAACAGGTCAATTCTCCTTCATAGCCCATTGGAAAGGCACAGAGTGGGACCCTGAGGTCGCGATTGGCAGCGTCGTTGCTTCGAATGCGGGCTTCACCCACATACACATCTGCAGTGGTTGCTTGGGCTATGACGATGAACTCTCTGGATACACCAGGATCTAGGTTTACATCTTCGGTTGCGGATGTATCGACGTAGAACACTCCTTCAGCCGAATTGGTGATGTCCACTTTGTCAATTTGTAATGTGGTTTCGCCAATGCTTTCGACTGTAAAGCCCGTAGAATAGGTGATGCCGTCTTCCATTTCCGAAAAGACCACCTCGCCTGGTGAAACCGTTAATTCTGCATAGCCTCCGTCTGCATAGATGTCTTGGCTTTGTGCGCTAAAGCCTTGATCTGCAGTGTTGCACGCCAAATGTGATGCGATAACTAAAGTAGAAGCAAACATGGAAACCTCATGGGGTGAATAGTATGGACGAACCAGAACGCAATTCAATGCAGACCATTCTTATTGAAACACCGAGAGGGTCATTTGTCAAACGAAATGAGCATGGAGACATCGACTATGTGTCTCCGTTGCCCAGTCCCTTTCATTACGGTCGTCTACAAGGTTTCCAGGGTGGAGACGGAGATCCAATGGATGCCATTTGGTTTGGCGCGACTCCCGTTGACAACAGGGCTACTGGACGTGTTGTTGGCGTGGTGCATTTTGTAGATGGGGGCCAAGTTGATGATAAGTGGGTGCTTACGGACCAAGCAACACTATCTGCTTGGCAAAAGCGACAGTTGACCTATTTTTTTGCCCTGTATGCACGACTGAAGAACATTTTGGTTTTATTGGGCAATCGTGCTATGAATTCACATGTTCGGTCCATTGATTTGTGGATAGATGTTGTTTAATTCGTGAGGCATACATGTTTGGAATTCGAAAAACTGTGAAGTCGGTTGTCAAATCTGTTCTGGGAATGCAAGACAATCCCGTACAAACAACTCAATGGCAGCAGCCAGACTTGAGTCAGATCAAAACAGAGTCTCCCGTATCGTCATCCACACCTGAAAGCGTCCCGGAGTCCAGTTTACCAAATGAAGAAGATGTTGCTGTTCAAGAAGTGTCTACTCCCGCAGTATCGGCAGAATCTGCATCCGAAGGCGGTATGGAACTGACGGTGGAGAATGTTGAAGAAATCATTGACGAGTACATTCGACCTGGTGTGGCCGCAGACGGTGGCGACATCGAATTGCTCAAGATTGAAGACAATGATGTGTACGTTAAACTCACTGGGGCTTGTCAGAGTTGCTCTTCTGCCATCATGACCATGAAGATGGGAGTAGAGGCGTTGTTGAGAGAAGAGTTTCCATCCATGCGAGAGTTGATCGACGAAACAGAGTACGCTTCTTAAGTGACCCACTCTGATTGTTCTGTCATTGGACATTGTTCTGTCACTGGATTTAGAAACGCAAGAATCGTTCAGGCAACTATTTAGGAATCGAAAGAGCGCTTGAACAACTCTTCAATGGCTTGTTTGCCTTGTTGATTGACAAAGCGGGTTCCAGACCCAGCAATGTTCCGGCTTGTAATGAGTGGGGTATCCAACACCCACCCTGTGCCGTCCCACTGAAACCAATTCTCTTTGCTTTGATCGTAGACCCAAACAGGCTTGTGCCATCTTTTTGCCAGTTCCACAGACCAGCCTGTACCACCGTGTACCGTATTGTCTGGTTGAATGGTTCCAACAACAAAAACTTGTTCGGCATGGGAAACGATGTGCCAAAGAACTTGTACAACTTTCTGCAGTGTTTCTCTTGATTGCCAGTTTCGATTGAGGACATTGGACACATAGCTTAACGACGTCGCCCCAACGTTGAGTTCTTTTGCACTGAGTACTTGTGAACCGACGGTACGCTTTTGTTCATGGCCTTCGAAGGTGAAATTGATTTCTCTGAGACCAAACTTGCTTGCACATTGACCAAAACAGGTTTCGGCTCCCATTGTTCCACCAGAGAATAAGGTGACATCGGATGCATTCAGACGGTTGGACGAAAGGGGTTCGCACAGCAGCGTTTGGCGATTTAAGATCAGGTGCTCGGTATCGGTAGAGAGTTTGACCCCACTGGGGTGATCGCTCAACTGGAGTCGCCTGTCTGAAGTGTTCGGTATTGATTGACAGGTAATCCACGTCATACATTCGACAGGTTTGATGACTTTCTGCCAAGCTGTAAGTGTCTCTTCGTCCCAGTATTCAGCCAGACCATCAATGATGAGAACATCTGGGTGAAAATCGAGTAGATCTTTGAACAGTTGCACCTTGTCTGCGATGTCTTGTGCCGAGCAATTTTTTTGTAGGATTGAATGCAGGAGCCTGTTGCTTTCTATGGATTTGCGAATCTCCACCGTTTCCGTCACGCCTTCACTGGTGAGTATGTGCTGTAAACTTTGTTCGTATCGCATACGTACATGTTGTTGGGGGGCGTTTAAAGATACGTGCAGAACTGTAAAGTCCGCGAGTAACGCATCTAGGC
>CBFICN010000240.1:0-5641 GCA_965661045.1 uncultured Myxococcota bacterium | reverse complement strand
CCAGAAACAAGTGAAAGCAACCCATTTTAACCGATGCTTCATTGCCTGTCAATACCGTCTCAAATCATCTTGGAGTTCAAAGAAATTGGAATCAATGATGGTCCACGTTCATTTCGAATTCTACTGAAAAGACGCCAACAGTTCCCAAAAATTAGGAAAAGAGGTTTGAACACACTGAGTTGACTCTATGATGACCTCACCCTGAGCAAACAAGGACGCAATCGCTGTGGTCATCACTATGCGGTGATCACCATAGCCGTTCACTGTTCCACCTACAATCTCCTGCGGGCCTTCAATCGAAAAACCGTCTAAATACTCATCAACGGTCATTCCAAGTTGAGAAAATGATTCAACAACCGCTGCAATCCTGTCAGATTCTTTCTTCCGCAAGTCTGAAGCGCCTCGAACATTGGTCTTTCCAGTCGCTTGACTCGCCGCCAAAGCCAGTATTGGAAGTTCATCAATCATCGTGGGCACCCACTCAATTGGTAGATCAATACCGTGAAGACTCGAACTTTTCACAATTAAATCACCCACTTTCTCACCAGCAACCGTTCGTTCATTCTCCACTGTAATTTGACCTCCCATCTGCAATAAGGCTTTCAAAAGACCCGTTCGAGTTGGATTGAGACCGATGTTGGTGAGTTGAAGTTCACATTGTGGATGAATGAGCGCCGCCACCACAAAGAAGGCGGCTGAAGATATATCATTTGGGACAACAACATCCGTTGCAGTAATATTGCTCGGCTGAATCTCAACATCTCCATTGCCCAAGTCCAGTACGTTCGCCCCCATGGCCCGTAGAAGTCTCTCGCTGTGATCGCGTGACTGCTTGCCACCTCTTACCCTGGCTCCGTTGGCTTGTAAACCGGCAAGAAGCATTGCTGACTTTACCTGTGCAGATGCGATTGGCATGGTAACATCCAAGAACGATAAGTCCCTATTGCCTTTTTGAACGATGGGCGCAGTATCTTTTCCGGTGGGATACTGAACATCGGCTGCTTCAAGATCTTTCGTCACCCGCCCCATTGGACGACGAGAAAGCGATGCATCCCCAGTTAGTCGCACAGATATGGACTGTGGAGCCAGCAAACCAAACAGCAAACGCATGGTCGTTCCTGAATTTCCACAGTACAAATCTTCAGTTGGTTGTGTAAATGTACCCGACACCCCTGTAACCATACAATGGTCATCTTTGAATTCAATTTCAGCACCCAACTGGCGTAAGATTTGAACTGTAGCCAATACATCTTCCCCTTCCAGAAGGTTGGTGATTGTGGCGGTGCCTTTAGCCAAACCGTTGAACATGATGGCTCGGTGAGAGATGCTCTTGTCTCCAGGAATGGTCAGTGAGAGTTTCAGTTTGTCTTTTTTAGAACGTTTGGTTATTTTCATATTATAAGTTATGTTAAGTTTTTATTTGAGAAGAATGTATTTGCGTCTATACCAAAAACTCCTTCAGTCAAAAACAAGTCTTAAAAAACAAGTACAATATCTCTTTATCTATTATTCAGAAACTTTTGCAGTTGACATGCTGTACATGTACAACCCACCAGAAACTATGCCGAAAGTCATCGAACTTATCGCAATGGTGTTGGTGGTGTTCCGTAAACTATCCAACTCTTCAACGCTTAATCCATTGTCCAAATCATCAAACTTCTGGTTGTTCTTCAGCGCCACGGCATACAACATTCCCGCTGCGGCTGCTGTCCCAATAGAACCGTACAACGTTGGTTTATCCATCCGTTCCAACAAGGGCCCGGCCACAACCTGATTGTTCAGATTGACATCTGGTGCCGTCTCCTCTCCTCCAAATCCGCCAAACATATCCCATTCATCCACAGCTTCAGGCTCTGGCATATCGGTGACATCAAATTTGTATGGACACATCTTTATCCATTTAAAAGTCTTTTCGAAGTCGGTCCATTTGCTGTGAACATCTCCTTTGGGACACTCAATTTGAGCAAAATGCTCTCCTTGATACACGAAGTCACCGGGTGCTCTTAAGAAACCATCCACATAGAGTTTTGCTTGTCCATATTGCTCAGGATGTTGAACGGAGACAATCTTTCGATTTTGAACTTCTGTTTTTAACGCCAGAAACAAATCTTGTGAAGCGTCATCTTTTATCAAATCGGAATCCCACTTTTGACCGAGATTGATGATCAAAGTTTGTCTCCAAGACTCCAGCGGGTCCTCTCCTCGGAGAGACTGCACCACACCTCGAAGATACCAGATTTCTGAAATGTCACTGCTGGTTACAATCGTTTCAACCTTTGCGATTTCCTTTTGTGCTTTGTCCAAAGACCCTTCGGCGCCATCCAAGTTGTTTGACTGAATTTGCTGCTTCGCCAAAATTATCTGCTCTTTGTAGGGCGCAGGCAACTCTTGAATAGTATCTACTGCTTCTGCTTTTTCTGCTACCGTATTTTCAACAGCCTCTGTTTCTTCACCAAAAGCAACACTCATTAATACAAATACGTTAAACATAAATCCTCCTGACCTCTTGATCTTATCGCATCCGAAAAGAAAACGCGATGATTTTGAACAGGATTGTTGATGAATGTTCAATGGTTTTAAAAATGACTTTGGAATCAATCGAAAATGAGAGACAGTCATTCAGTTGAGATAAATGTAATGATAGAAACAATGTAGCAAGTTTTACATACAGCATCGTGGTACTCCCAACAATCAACAAAGCTCCCACACAATATTGATTCGATACTGTCAAATCTGTTGCCCACAAACTCCCTTCCAAAGAGTCCGTGGCACCAATGAACAATCTCCCAAAAGTTCAACGGCGGTTTCAAAAATAAGTGTTCATCAACTGAACAACTGTCTTGCCTCAAGTGTATTTCAAAAGTATTGACGTGTCAATACTTTTTACTCCGTTTGTCTTATATTTCTCAGCAAATGAGTACTCTTCTCCGAGTGGGTCGAGTTACTTGCTGTTGGATCAAAAACTTCGCTGGAGGCTGACATAGATTGAACGCTCTTCGCCTTCGATGTTGTTTGGATACTTTGCTGTGCCATCTGAAGACAGTGCATTCACATCATCTAGAAACATCATGGTTTGATAGTCTGCGTCTAAGACATTGAAGATGGTCCCTTCCACAGACCAGTCTGGATGACTGGATGGATAATACACCGTGTTGAGGTGCACCAGCGCAAATGGCGGCCCATCTTCCAATACAGTTGCTGTTCCCCAGTCCGCTCGAGGTCGTTTGCTATACGCATCCCCTCTCAGGTTTAACCAGACTCCACGATCCGGTTGCCACCCAACTCTAAAGTGGGCCATGTGTTGTGGAAATGCATACTGCGTATTGCCAGTGCTGAGATCATTGGCAAAGGTCGCCGAATAATTGACATCCACAGCAAAGTTTTGTGGGCGCCATTCCATTTCTGTTTCAAAGCCAAATACTGATGTAGAACCGACATTGTCATAGAACTGATTTCCAAGACTGCTCGTTACCCCCTCCGCCAACACCCTCTTGTTGATCTGGTTTTGTAAAACAGAAGCAAAAGTGGAAGCGCGAATCTTCAATTCATTGCTCGCTCGTCCCATCAAATCCAACTCTACAGTATCGATGTTTTCCGGTCTCAAATTGCCGTTGCCGTTGGTAAAAGGCACTTGCCCCAATTCATTAGGTGATACTGTAACCAACAGTTCTCGAACATTGGGTGCGCGAAAAGCCCGTCCGTACAAGAGTTTGATTGAAGCTCCGTTGGTCGGAACAAAGAGAATTCCCGCTCTTGGAGATATCGATAAACCAGATAGATTATAGGCATCCAATCGAGCGCCCCCCATCAATTCCATCCACCAAGTGGTTGTCCATGTATGCTGAACGAATGTAAACACATCCGTCAACCAAGAGTTTGCCGGCGCACCAAACGTAGTCGCCTCTCCTTCCCCAGAACCGTCAGCATAAACATAGTCCTGTAAATCTGCTACGTAGGTAAAATCCCCTCCCACACCCAGTATGGATATGTGTTTCGGTGTTGGTTGAATGTGGGCCTCCAACCCAAGCCCATAGCGCTCAGTAAACTTCACTGCGTGAACCAAACTCTCTCCTTGATTTATCTCCCCATCGTCATTCTGTTGCAATCCAGTTCGAAAAGCATAGTTTGAAGTGTTTACATACCGTTGAGTGAACATGTACGGAGAGACCGAACCGACAACTCCCATCGACAAGTCTGAACGAATGTAGAAAAAATCGTTGCGATAGTTCAGATTGAAATTTTCGGGGTTTTCCAACAAAATCGAATCAATGTCATTTTGTGGATTGACAAAGTACGTATGGGTATAATCCAAAAAGTCATACCGCAACATGGTATTTTTGTATCGAAATTCCAATCCACCGTTGATGGATTCCTTGGGATTGTTGGCATGAATATTCGCTTCTCCTTCAGGAGTCACAGACAGCCCATCTCCTCTCATGTCCAACACTCGCGCGTAGGCTTTCACCGACGTACCATTTTCAAACCGTTCTCCTGCCAACATCGACACTTCTTGACGGGCAAAGGAACCTGTTGAAACCCTCACCTGAGCCCCATCAATGTCTTCTGCTTTTTTGGTGACCACATTGATCACCCCAGAAAAGGCATTCGTTCCATATACGGCTGAGCCAGGGCCTTTGACAATCTCAATCTGCTTTACATGAAAAAGTGGAATGACATCGTCAATCCAAGCGTGTGTATACACCCCATCATACCAAGGCACTCCGTCTATCAACAGTAGGATTTTGTTGTTGTCAGAGGAAATCACCCCCCTAAACCAAGCCAAGTTTCTAGATTCCTTAGAAACAGAAATGTAAACCCCTGGAATGGTCCTGAGAACATCTGTCAAGTTTCGAAAGCCCATGGTGCGAATATCAGATTCAGTGATTACAGAGACAATTGAGGGTGCTTCCTGCAACGTCTGTGAATACCGAGAGGCAACTGTGACAACCTCTCTCTCTATTCGGAAGAGATCCGCAGTGCTTTCCTCTAAATATGGGTCTACGGGGGCGGCTTCAACTCGATTCAACAGCATCAATACATACAACATCACATCTCCGATTGTTGAACCTAGTTTATCTCAGTTGAGTACGAACCCTCAACCCATTCACCCTTTACACAATGGAATTTTCAAGAAAACTCGCTTGAACTCGTGGCAATATCAAGCGTTTACTTGTATGAGATTCCACAATTACTGTTGACGAGATGAGGTAAACGTGACAAATTGGGTTTGAATTTATTGACCCTATGCGTGGCGATCAGCTCTTCGAAGAGGCACCAAATGGGTCATTCACTGAACAAAACATACCTTATACCAAGTTCTGAACACTTATGCTGCCTGCTTTGACGTACGCCTCTCCCACAACCACGAACAATCGACTGATACTCGATGAGCACAATGATGGTATACGTAGAGGACAAAACAGTAGACAGAGTCTTGAACATGTTGACTTGGTAGTAAGACACATCTATGGAGATTTACATGAGCAACGAAATTATCATCAACACGACGGGGCGCGAAACACGCGTTGCCGTGATGGAGCGTGGTCAATTAGCCGAATTGCACATTGATAGAGGAGACCAACAAAGCTACATCGGAAATGTGTACCTTGGAAAGGTCGTCAGAGTACTGCCTGGTATGCAG
>CBFICN010000239.1:0-5650 GCA_965661045.1 uncultured Myxococcota bacterium | reverse complement strand
TATGTCTTTTTCGTTTCATGTTTTTTACTCCTTTTTACCACTATAACATGTGGTTATGTTTGTTGGGAGCAGGCCATGATCGTTCACTTCGGCTCACCCGTATCAATGATATACGAGTGCCAAATTTTTGGCTGGAGATTCGATACATTAACCACGAATGGTGTTGGCGTGTATTAAACGGTGATCATACTCGTGGTATGGGTAAAATGCTAAAAAATGGCTGGCGCAAGCTGTCCGGAAAAATCCGCTTGGGAAATCATGTCTGTGTTGAATTGATAGACAATGCCCCTCCGCAAAATCTCATATACGATATTGAACACAAAGTCGCATTCCCGTTGCACGACTTGCCCGATATCCAAATTAATGAGGCTGGATTGTTCCTCGATAACGTTGCAGAACCCCTACACGACGGTATGAAAGTCTTTGTAGAATCGTTAAATCGCACGGTCGAAGTTTGGATCAGCCAACCAGTAGTGACCACTCAAGACTCGGTCCTGTCCTTCGGGGAACATTGCTTTATCAGCTGCTGCTTGGACACCCTAATTATTCAAATATCAGATGCCTCGCATGAGATCAGTCATCAGGGTGAGAGTGCACGACTGATGTATGCATATATTTTGGCTCGCATAGACAACAACGATGGTGGTTGGATGAGCAGTGACGCAGTGTTTCAAGAGTGGTTGGAACTTGGTGGCAATCCAGAATCTGAAGTGACTCGCGTCAAATGGGAACGCAACAAACTGTGCAATCGGCTGTTTGAACTGGGCATGATGAACGCCAGCAATCTCTTTGAGAAAAAGCGAGTTGGAACACAGTGGTACCATCGGATTTCATTGCCGGAAAGTCAGTTGGAGATTAAATCATAAGGAGACGTACTTTTCACCATTTCGCCAAGGTCGCATGTCTTTCTCCAATCAGTTTCCCACCCCCACGTCCTTTCAAAACGGTCGCTATACGGTTCTCTCCCGTATTGGAGAAGGTGGTACGTCTGAAGTCTATCGAGTACTGGACTGCAATCTGCAAACTGAACGCGCCATCAAACGGGTCCACACACAAGACTCGGATGCACGTGCCAAGCGAGAAGTTTACGTCTTGGTAGGACTGCTGCACCCCAACGTGGTGACCATTTTCGACTGCTTTGAAGAAGATGGATTCTTTTGCTTGGTCTTAGAGCTGTGTCAGTCCTCCTTGGCCACTTGGATTGAGTTGAATGACGGTATGTCCGAACAAATGGCCATCAACATCGCCATACAGGTGTTGACCGCATTGGAAGAAAGCCACAGCAAAGGCATCGTCCACCGGGACATCAAACCCCACAACATTCTAGTGAGCCAGCAAGGCACCATCAAACTGACCGACTTTGGACTGGCCCTACTCAGTTACAGTTCGGATTCACTGACCAACACCAACGCACTGTTGGGGTCTGTGGCATTCATGTCGCCAGAGCAACGACACAATCCCAGCACTGTCACTCCAGCATCGGATTTGTATTCACTGGCGATGACGATGATTTGGTTGATGTTCGGCAAAACGATGGGGGACCTGTATTCCACCAAGACCATTGACACACTGCGGCAGAGTGACCGCATCTCAGATCAGCTTTTACAGATTCTTGAACGTGCAGGACAAGAAGACCCCAACCGACGATTTTCCAGTGCCGCGACGATGAAACAAGCGCTCGAAACCATCCACAACCAAGAAGATGTAAAATTAGAAGAACTGCTCAATCTACACTCCATCGAGCACCCTGTTGAGAAGCCCGTTCCCGCACCCAATCTACCATCCAGCGAACAAAGCCTGCAAGAAGAAGCCAAACGCTGGTCCAAATGGTCGACCGTTCTGTCAGCGGTGGTCGCACTGTTGTTGGTCGCCAATTTCTTTCGTTCTGAACAGCCCTCCAATATTCAAACAAACACAACATCTGAAGAAACCACGGAAAACATTCCTCTTTGTGACGATGCAATCACCTCATTCACCCCCATCACCAAATTGGGCCCCAAAGAAACGGTCAATGCCGGGTTCGTACACATGGACGACGATGAATACATCGATGCAGTATTCGTCAATCAGCTCTCAGGCAGCATTTCAATCTACTGGGGCAATGCGGAAGGGACGATGGGTGAGGCACAAGAGTACAAGACTGGTCGCATCAAAGCCGCTCCCATCATGGGCGATGTCAACAAAGATGGCATCCTAGACATGGTGACACTGCATTACGACGAATCCAAGATCAAACTCCATATAGGCACTGCGGCTCGAGAGTGGAAGTTTGAGAAAGAATGGTTTCAGGGAACCGGACCATTTTCAGGGAGACTTCGTGATGTCAACAACGATGGGTGGTTGGACTTAGAACTGACTGGTGAATACCTGAATGATTTCAGCAAACGATCATTTCAATTGATGGTGCGATTGTGGGATCCAATCAATCAAGACTTTCTCACCCACAGCATCATTCACTACAGTCGACACATTCGACTCTCGCATACTGATAATCGATTCTTTGAGTGGGATCTTGAAACGGTGGCATCGGGAGAAGTGCATCCCACAAACCAAGTGTTCAACAATGAACCCCTTGTAAAACTGGTCAGTGAATCTGGACGATTGATCCCCTCTCACGAAGACAATTCCATCTTTATCCAAACCACAAATCGCCCCATCCTCCACTTTCGAGAAGACATACTCTGTCATCCAATCGAAAGTTTGAACACCGTCAAAGGTGGCATCTCAGACATCGCCGATTGGAACCACGATGGTGTCTTGGACTTAATCGGCGCCGTCACATGTGCAGGGTGCACCAGCAATCACATTTTGTCGCTGGGTGCACGGGTGGACACATCTTCTGCAGTAGAAAAGGCCACTGAGTAGTGGCCTTTGAGGTAGTGTTCCGAGTAACTTAGAACTCGAGTGGGGGAGAGGCGAACACACCGATGATGTCTGAGTTTGGACTTCCACCACGATCTGGCATCGGTGCACTACCACCAATCACCAACTCCGGTGCTACATTAGATGGAAGATTGCATGTAAAATAATCCTCTCGATAGTGTGTTGCTGAATTGAAATAGGCATGACAAGAATTGCTGTTTGTGTCAATATCAATCACCAACTCAAACCACTCATTACTGCTGGTCATATTCCACCAGTCCAAACGTTGACTATAATTGGTAGACGCATCTATAAATCGTACATCTGACCCAGCTTCTCTAGCACTGTTCCAAACCCAACGAGAAATTGATACTCTCGGCGTAGTCGAAACATCCGGATCACCAAAGTATACACTAAAGCCAACACCACGTTGAAACTGCTGATTCACTCGACCGACCACCTTAAAGAAATAAGTTCCATCACAAGACAACTTGGATACTGGATACATTCGAAGTTGCTGCCCCGTAGCATCGTTAAATCGATAAATTTGATCTGTACATGTAGGTGCCAAATAAGAAGACCCCGAAATCTGATCCAATGTGCCACTCAATGTCATCGAACCATAATTGTATCGGGTGTATACATCTCCGTTTGCCATCAAATCGTCCCCACAAGTCCACGCTGACAAACTCGAATCTCCACATGCGGCATCCACCTCATAAACCGCATCCGCCAAAGCAGAATCCACATCACCGTCATTGGCAACCACTTCACAAGTCCAAGTACCTACATCGGTACCTGTACCCGGGTAGACATCGCTCAACGCAGTCGTTGCAAGCGTCTCTGCAGCCCAGTTTCCATCTTGATCATACCAAGTATAGTCATAGGTCCATGTGTCCCCATCAATATCTGTAGCTGGCACATCAATCGAACAGGTCAAATCATCCACACCCATTTCAGCTGGATCATTCGCCGCAGAAATCGAAACAGTTGGGGCAGTTGGAGCAGTATTTAACACAGATACAGTATTTGATTGCACCGGCGTACCAGCATCCACACCATCATTTGGCGTAACCACCACATAGACATCTTGCCCTTTGGCGAAGAACTCGTTCATCGTTCCATTGCTCAACGATGCTGAATCTGTTCCAACAGGCTGCCCATCGACATACCATTGATAAGAACCTGTCAAACTTCCAGATTGAGCTGCATCCACATCACTCAACAATGAAGTCACTGCAAAGGATGTATCGGTGTAGGCAGGGTCAGGACCCAATACCACATTGGATACCACCGGAGCCGTATTCAACACAGTGGTTGTGGCAGTCATCGATGAACCTGTTCCCATCGCATCCGCAGAAGTTACGGTGCATTCAATTGTGTCGCCATACAAAAAGGTATCGGTCAAAGTATCCGATGTCTCTGAATGTGTGGCACCACCGACTGTCCATGCATAAGTCAAGGTTGGTGTTTCACCATCCAAATCTGAACCGGTCGCATCACAGAAAATCGAGTTCGTTTCCGCGGTCACATCCTGTGGCAGAGTTACAGAATCAACTGTTGGAGCGCGGTTCATCAAGGTTTCCATCGCATCCGTAGAGATTGAGGCACCAGAACCATCTGTCGCGGTGGCGGTACAAGTCACTTCAGCACCTGGCATCATCGAACCACTCAATACCAAATCGGCACCCGTGGCACCCGTCGACCATGCATAGGTGTAGGTCAATACGGTATCTTCTGGATCAATGTCCGAAGCGGTTGCTGCACAGGTCAAAGTCGAATCATTGTAGAACATGTCTGAACTGGTCACAGATGCGGTGATGCCTGTTGGTGATGAGTTTTGAATGGTTACAGCGGTCGATGCCACAAAATTGCCACTTTCCACACCGTCATGGGGTGTCACCACCACATAAACTTGGTCATCTTTATCAAAGAATGAACCATCCAATGTGTTGTCTGTACCATTTTGGACTTCGGTATCCATTCCACCATTGCTGGCATCCATCACATGCCATGCATAGTTGGCAGTTACGGTTTGCTCTGCATCAATGTCACTCAACGTGACTGTAGCGGTAACAGTTCCATCTGTGTAAATTGGACCTGCATCCAAAGATAGAGCATCCACCACAGGTGCTGTATTGCTGACCACCAATTCTGTAAACTCTGTCGCACCATCTTCTTTACCATCATTCGGTGTAACGGAACAACGCACGGTGGTTCCCACCAATAGAGGACCGACAAGTGTATCGGAGGTCTCCGATTGAACCACTCCATCCACCGACCATTCGTAGAAAACGGTCACAGCATCTTCATCGATGTCTGCGGTCGAAGCAACAGAGCAGATAAGTGAATCTGTAGAAATGACAGGGTCTGGACTCAGTGTCACACCTGTCAGAGTGGGAAGTGTATTGGCAATGGTTACGGTCGCTGTACTGGATAATATTGCACCATCCGCATCTTCGACAGATGCAGTACAGGTCAGTTCGTCGCCCGTTTCGGTTTCAGACGCCGCGATTGTATAAGAATCTGTGGTGCTTAGTTCTGTGCCTGACTGATTGGTCCAAGAGTATGTTGGGATCAACGTGCCATCATTTAAATCTGAAAAGGTGGCAGCACAAGTCAAAGTCGATGTTGTCGTTGCATCCCCTGTAATCTCTGCCGCTGAACCCAACACTGGATCGGTATTGATGACAGAAGTGGTTTGACCCAAACTATCTGTTGCACCATGTGGGTCCGTTACAGTCGCGGTACAGGCAATGCTATCACCAGGAGAAACCATTGTGGCATC
>CBFICN010000238.1:0-5688 GCA_965661045.1 uncultured Myxococcota bacterium | reverse complement strand
CAGAGTGTTTTTAAGTCTTCATTTTTGGTAATGATTTGCGGTTCTTTGGGAATAGTCATAGATTCAACCTAATTCAATTATGGGTCAAATACCATCTTTTAAGGAATTATTATGCCAATCCCCGTACTGATTACTGCTGGAGCCACCCGCAACCCCATTGACAGTATGCGGTGTATTACCGCCAATTCGACAGGTCGTACCGGTGTTCTGATCGCACAAGAATTGCAAAAATACAACATGGAGTGTACTGTACTCGGTTCCAATTTGGCTTTACAACAACAACACTGTCCAGACAGCACCATAGAATTTTGGTCCACCCGAGATCTCATGAACAAAATGAGAGACTGGGTCACGAGTCACCCCAATGGCATTGTCGTACACGCCGCTGCAGTTGGAGATTTCGAAGTCGCTCAAAGTACAGCCGGCAAGATAGCTTCAGGCCAAGAGTTGGTATTGAAACTGCAGCCCACTCCAAAAATTGTCGACCACATTCACACGTGGTCTCCCACCGCAAAACTTTTCTTCTTCTAAAGCAGCCGCACCCAACACCACCAAAGAAGAGTTGCTCAACATCGCAGCCAAACAAGGAGAACGAACGCAATCAAACTGGGTATTCGCCAATGTACTCGGAAGTTTGGACCACGATATTTTATTGTGGAGTCAGACTGAACAGCACTGGTTCGAGCACCGTCAAGAGGCCGTCTCGGAGTTAATTTCCCAAATTCTATTTTTGGGACGGTAATATTTGCTTGTGACGGAGTTCTGTCAACACAAGAGTGACCGATTCTTCGATTGACAACAAACCTGTGTCTACCGACACCTCAGGTTTCAGTGGAGCCTCATACGGTGCAGACACACCAGTAAAATTGCTGATTTCACCACTGTGGGCTTTGGCATACAATCCTTTTGGATCACGCTGTGCACACAGAGAGATATCGGTGCTTACATGAACCTCAACAAAACGGTCTGTGGGCATCAAACCTCGAATGGCGTCTCTATCCGCACGATAAGGACTAACAAATGCAGCCAACAAAATGACATTGGCATCGGCAAACAGTTTGGCCACCTCTCCAACGCGACGAATGTTTTCCGTTCTGTCTTCAGGCGAAAAGCCCAAGTCCTTGTTGAGACCAAAACGAAGATTGTCGCCATCGAGCACATAGGCTGAGTGTCCCTGACGCACCAGGGTCGCTTCGACGGCCCGTGCCACGGTGGACTTTCCAGACCCGCTCAGTCCGGTAAACCATACGATGGCGCCCACACCCAAATTGTTCTGTCGTTCTTCAGAGGTGAGGTCGGATCCGTGCCATTGAATGTTCTCTGATTTCTGTGTCATGTTCTCTCCTAGGACTGTTCCATCCGTATCGTACAGTTCACTTCTGTTCAATGTGTTTCAAAAAGAAACACATTCTTTGTCTAGGGTCTGGCATGAAATGTGCTAGTTAACAGGTATCTTAACCATTCAACCCACAAAATACGGAGTTTATTATGAGCTGGGCCCCCACAACCACAACGAGAGGCACACCTGAGATCACCATCGACTGGGTCAAGGAAAACAAAGATTCAAAGACCTTTGCGCTGGTGGATTGTCGTGAGAAAAACGAATGGGATGCAGGACACATTGATGGTGCCCTCTTCATTCCTCTGAGTGACTTCGCCACAGGCAGCGCTGTACTGGATGAAGATACCCCAGTGGTTGTCTATTGTCGTTCTGGTATTCGTTCTATGCGCGCAACCAACCTTCTACTCAGTAAAGGAATGAAGGCAGCGTCCATGACAGGTGGATTCCTTGGCTGGGAGGCAGCGAAATGAAAGTCACGACCATTCTAACGGTTGCGGTTCTGGCGGTGGTACTGTGGAATCGATTTGCTCCGATTTCTGTTGATACTTCGGCGATAGACCTCAGTAAAGCCGTCATCATTGACGTCCGAAGTCCGGGAGAGTTTGCCGGCGGACATGTAGAAGGTGCGGTCAACTTACCCATTGACAGCATTTCCGAAACGGACGTACTCAAACTGACATCCAATGATAAAGACAAACCCGTTATTTTGTATTGTCGCTCTGGTGGACGTGCATCCAGCGTACAAAGTCGCATGGAACAATGGGGTTTTACAAGCGTATACAACTTGAAGACACAGTCTGGGGTTGAAAAAGCACTTCAATAGTTTCCTCCTCGTTCCAATACGAATGCTTTCAAAATTTTCATTGCACAGCACCACTCTATTGAATAGAATTTTTCGACAGAGAGGTGCTTATGTTTTTTTGGATGTTTACAACTCAAATCGCTTTGGTAACGGCTGCTCCCAGTGATCTACCCAGCGGCGAGTGTGCAACAGAAACAGAACACAAAGCAGAAAGTACCGGAAAAGAACTGTACTTGGCTCACTGTGCCGGTTGTCATCAAGCAGATGGCAGTGGAGAAACAGGCTACTTTCCTCCTGTTGTCGCGACGCCGTGGGTAGAGAGCGCGTCGGCCTTGACTGAAGTGATGTTTCGAGGTGTGTCGGGAACCATTCACGTGAACGGCGAACGCTACGCCAGTTACATGTCCCCCTATGGCAAAGACCTAACGGATGGCGAAGTGCTCAAAATTGTTCAGTATGTCCAACATGACCTCAATGATTACCCCAAAAACACTGCTTGGACCAAAGAGTCTGTGTCGACGTTGCGGGCTGAACTCAAAGAGGCCAAAGCCGTTCGAGGACAAAAGGGTCTAGACGCCTTGTTGACTTCTACCAAGACAAACGGTGCTTCCAGTCAATAATTCGTTCAGAGGCAAACCACTGACCCAAGAATACCATGGGGTATGATTTACAATCGAGGATTTACGATTGGGGACCTGGATTCAATCGCTTTTTCAGCAATTTGCTAGATTTGAAGACTGGTACATGTCGAACTGGCACAACGATCTCAACATCGTTCATGGGATCATACCCTTTAAAGGACTTGCGGTGGGACACTTGAAAGGTGCCAAAACCCGACAGCAAAATTTTCTTGTGCTCAATCAGACCAGATTGAATCACCGAGATCCAAGCCTCCAACATTTGACTGGCCTCTTTCTTTGAACAGCCTTCACGCTCTACGATGCGTGCAATCAAGTGCGACTTGTTCCAGTTCTCGGTGTTGAGTGAAACGGTAGATTTAATAGCGGGCGTCATCGGGTTTTCCTCCTTTTGGCCAATCGGTGTTCTTGTGTGCAAAATCGGGTCGCTCTTGAGTGCTGAAGTAAGCCGCGATGTCGTAGGCTTCTTGATCACTCAACGAGCCGCCTTGCCCAAAAGGCATGTTCCACTTGATGAAAGCGGCTGCCGTATGAAGTCTCGCCATACCCGCCCCCACGTTGTATGAATCACCCCCCCACAATGGCGGATACAAACGCGTTCCATCTGGCGTTGCCAACCCAGCCCCATCTGCTTGATGACACATCTGACATTTGGCTTGGTAGAGCAGTTTTCCATTGTCCACATCGGGTGTCAACGGCTCTAGTTTGCTGAGTCCTGCCTCTTCGACAAGTTTTCCATCCTCTACTTCTGAAGACAACCACTCCATGTATGCGATCATGGCCACCATTTCAGGAGCATCTTCGCTCAGGACGATTCCGTTCATAGAACGTTGAAAACAACCGTTGATGCGTTCTGCCAAATTGTCTTCTTTTCCAGAGCGTGCACGGTATTTCGGATAGCGATCATCCACGCCCACAAATGGCATGGCGTTGGGAACTGTTCCTGCGTTGAGGTGGCAATTGGTGCAGTTGATTTTCGCGGTCACATTGTTTGGCAGTTCAATGTGGGTATGTTCAATCAGTTTTTTGCCGTACAAAATCGTCTCGGCATTGGGTTGATTGGCAATTTCTGCACTGGATGGAAATTGGAAAGCGTTTGGATTCACAGTGGGCGTACTGACTTTGTCCGCCTGGACGGTTTGGACTGTCAGTCCTGCATCCTTTTCCATTGGCTTATCGACTGCATTGTCTGTAGGGTCAGACTTTGCCAATTCCGCTTCAAGAATTGATTGGCCACACCCAGTCACCAATGTACCAACCAGAACCCAAGCAACGAATGGTGTGCGTGAAAGAACAAGGTTTTTCATGCTTTCTCCAATATTGTTGGTTCGACTGTCCCCGCAGAGGACGGTGTCTCCACTTCAATTTTTGACTGTCGGTTGAACAACAAGTTGACCAGTATTCCTGCGATGAGCCCCTCTTTGACCCCAACCAGCAACGTCACAAGAAATGTGACCAGATACACAGGAACCTCAGACTTGCGTTGCACAAATACATCTTTGGCATCTTGAACACTGATCAAGCCAGCCACAGCCGTCATG
Source organism: uncultured Myxococcota bacterium (assembly GCA_965661045.1). Taxonomy (GTDB): domain Bacteria; phylum Myxococcota_A; class UBA796; order UBA796; family UBA796; genus CAJWHX01. The sequence goes on along the minus strand of CBFICN010000238.1, from coordinate 1,365 downwards.
ATGATGGCACCCAGTACTGCCTTTGGAATGTTGGCCAAGACTCCGGAAAAGAAACTCAACGTGAGAACCACCATCGTTCCCGTAATCAATCCAGACACCTGACTTTTGGCACCCGCAGCATCATTCACTGCAGATCTGGAAAGGCCACCCGTCACAGAATACCCTTGAAACAAACCCGTCGCAATGTTGGCCGTTCCCAAAGCAACCAACTCACTGGAAGGTTGAATTTCTTCGTTGTCCTTTGTGAGCTTACTACTGATGCTGTAAGATTCCATGAACGCCACCAAAGCAATGATCAATGCGTGTGGTATCAATGCGGAGACAGTCCCCCAGTCCATCCAAGGGGTTTTAAAAGTCGGCAACCCTTCCGGAACCAAACCAACGAGTTGAACACCCTTTGCACCCAAGTCACCCAACGACACAACCAACATGCCCAAACCGACCACAACGAAAGCCCTGGGAACTTTTGGCGCAAGTCGTTTCAATGCAACCAGAAGGGCAATCGCGCCGATGCCAATGGCAAAGGTTGAAATATGGACGGTGCCCAGTTTACTGAAAATGTCGGCAACAATCACGTACACCTTGGGACTTCGCACTACGTCCACCCCCAAGATGAGTTTCATTTGATTGATCCCAATCAAAATGGCTGCTGCCGAAGTGAAAGAGGAAATGATGGTGGGAGTCAGCAAAGACACAAAACGCCCGAGTTTCAACAACCCCATCAAGATCAACACAATACCAACCATGAACGCCAAGAGTGTCGCCATCATCAGCCGCTCATCTTCACCCACCCCATTTTGGGTTAAGGCGATGGCTTCCACAGCTGAAAACGTCAAGAGCGAGTCTAAAGCCACCGGACCAACTGCCAATGATCTTGCAGTCCCCAAAAACGCATAGATAAAAATGGGGATGGTGGATGCATAAAGCCCCACCTCTACAGACAAACCAGCAAGCAACGCATAGGCCATTGCTTGAGGGATCAACATCACTGCGGTGGTCATACCAGCAAAGAAGTCGTCGCGCAGATCCGTTTTGGAATAGTTCTTTGTCCATGGAAGTCGGGGCGTAAACACTTACATTCTCCTCTGAACTTGTTGCCAAATCACCATACCGGCCAACATTGTGGCAACGAAGACGATATTTTCGGTCATTCCTGAAAATATGGACACCAAGCCCGGACCGGGACAAATTCCGCCCATTCCCCATCCAAGACCAAACAACAGCGCGCCAATCAGCAGCCGTTTGTCGATGTCTGTACGAGTTGGAATGTGAAAGGCATCCGTAAACAAGGGAGACGACCTACGTGTGGCCAATCTGTACACCACAGCATGTACCGCGATTGCACCACCCATCACGAGCATCAGG
>CBFICN010000237.1:0-5739 GCA_965661045.1 uncultured Myxococcota bacterium | reverse complement strand
AAATACATTGTTCAAAGAGTATACCGTCGGTCGCCAAAGAATCCAAGTGTGGTGTTTTGATGTCAACTTTGTTGTAGGCACCCACATAGTCTGCGCGCAATGTATCAATCATCAGCATCAGCACATTGGGTTTGTCTTTGAGCGTCTCGGGTATCGCTTTGCCGTGTGCCGCAGCAGCAGGGTTGCCACCGGCCATCGATGTGGCGGATATTGCCCCCATAAACAAAATTAGTTCTCCCCAAATTAACGCCCCTTTTTTGGCGTTCAATTCTGTCCATCGACAGAGAGCGACGAGCAACGCACTGATGACACCCAATCCAACCAGTACAGCCAGCATCGTGGTCAGCGGTACTCCCTGTTCGGCGTACACCACTTTGTTGAGTTGGTATCGCAGCACAAATGCGCCCATTGGAAAGAGTGCAGCGGCCCCACCCAGTGCAAAGTTGTATGGGGTCCACTTTTCAAGCGAGGGGAGCACTTTCAACAGAATCAGCCACCCGATTCCAGCACCAAAGGCGATGCCACCTCCGATGAGTCCGTACAAAATGACTGAATAGACCAAGGAGACCAATTCTGGTGCCCCAGTGGTGTTCAACAACCAAATGGCTTCAAGGTTTCCAAATACTGCAGCGGTACAAGCGCCACCCAATGCGGTGGTCGCGATTAAATTTATCGGTTTCATGACCGCGAATATATCCGATTTTGGGGGAGATGGCAACCAGTCTAAGGCGTTCAGTGTTGCGGCGTTTCTCTTGACTTCTCGTATTAGAGAAATCGTTTGGTATCGACACTTTGAGTGGCTTCGGGATCGAACCTGTATTCTTCATCGAGTAAGAGGTTGATTTCGTCCATGACCACATCGGTGATTTTGCGGAATTGACTGCCAAATTTTATTTGGGCTTCGTGGCTAAACGGGGTGAATCGTTCTTGGATGTGGTGTGGTCCAAGTTTGTCTCCCATGATGGTCAGGGGCTTTCCAATTTTGTAGCGAATCGTGCCCCCTTTGGCCAACGGAAGATTGCCACTGTAGCACTTTTCACTGCCCATGCAGGCGATTGGCACAATGTCCAAGTTTAGTCTTTGGGTCATTTGAGCAATGCCGGTGTGTCCCGCGAGCAGTCTTTTTGAACGGGTTCCTTGAGGAAAAACCAAAATGTGGTGCCCCAAATCCAAAGCTTTTTGATTGAGGTTCACCACCTCTTCAGAGAGTGCATTGAACTCCGTACGCAACTGTTGTAGCCTTTGAGCAGGTGTCGAGGCCAAAAACTGACGACACTCTGAGGTGGTCTCCACCATTGTGTCTTCATCGATGTCCAACCGTCCATCCAATAGATTTCGAATGAATCGGTATTCTTGACTGGTTGGAGCACGGCCCACACAGTCTTTGAAATGGGCGCTGATGACATAGCCTCTTGAAGCGAGGGGGATGTTGCTTGTACTTAGCAAGAAGATTCGAACAAAAGGGTTTTGATAGTATTTTGCTTTGACCCAGGTGACCGCAAATTCTTTGCGCGTGCGCAGCAAGTGCCATTGGAAGGGCCAACAGTTGTATCGATCGGTGTGGTTCATCGCAAAGCAAACCGGTCGGTCGGTGGGAATGTTCTCCATTCCTTCAAGCTCAACGTTGACTGCTGGTGGCAGCGCATAGTTCAGCGTGAGAAACCTGGCCCACCACACTTGTCCCCAAGGACGTGATTGTATTGGGCAATTTTGCAGTAATTCAGTGGTGATCATGCGCTCTCGGTTGTTAGGACGCTTGAATCAGTCTAGACAAGAACAAACGACGGTCTTTCTGTACGGACCCATCGACACGTCGAGAGGAGATTTCCATTGACACACCCATGTCTTCAAAACCCATGTCGACAAACATTTGGTTGGCGAGGTTTGGTGCCGCTGAGACGCGCATGAGTACGTGGTTGTAGGGCTGCTGATCTACCCAGTCTAAGTAGTGTTGGGTGATTTGTTTACCGAGTCCTTGTTGACGGTGTTCAGGGAGTACGCCCAGTTCTGCAAAATAATGGGTGTACTTTGGAGGGAGCAGTCCGTGAATGTGTCGAGATATTTCAGGGTAATTGCGCAATGCACACCCCAGTCCAAATCCAACAACTTCATCGTCTAGGATGGCCAGCATCGTCCAGCGTTGTTTGCTGTCGAGTTGAAAGTCCATGATTGCCAAGGCTTCAGAGAGCATAAACTGCTCTTGGTAGGGAGGGCTTGTAAACACGGCTTGAAAAGTTTTGGCAAAGGACTCCGCATAGGGAGCAAACTCTTCAGAATCTTCAATCGTGATCAGCTGGAAGTGTTGATATTCGGTGCGCATACGCCCTCAGAGGCTTGGAGAGGTAATTTTCGTTCATTACCTACTCTGTTTTGTGAATTTTAGCAAACAATACGGACATTTGGGCGCGATACTGTCACAAAACTCAATACGTCATCGCCAAGTCGCATCCAACGAGACTGGAGAATCCCGACTGTTGGTAGGGTTTGCCAAACTGTGTCAGCGGCTCCATGAAATTCAATGTGACAGGTCTTCGTTTCGGTGCAAATTCGGATGATTTCAAAACAGGTCGGGTGAATGGTAAATCCTGTACCCAGAAGTTTACTCAAGGCCTCTTTGGTTGACCAAACGATGGTTTGATAGAAAGGAGACCCTCCACACAGCAGTCGCTCATTGTCTGTAAACCAATCCTTCATGAAGGCTTCCGACCGCGCTTCAATGCGTTCTGCATCGAGACCAATCCACCCAGACCGATGCACGCCAGCCCACCCAACTCCGTGACTGTGGCTGATTGATATTTCAGCGTCATCATCCAGTAACAGTGGTTTTCCACTCTCTGTATAGTCGATCCGTGACTGTATAGCCGTGTGTTGAAGTAGGTGGCGCAGGGCAGAACGGCCAGCCAGTCGATCCCGCTGTCGCTTCAAGCTTCCACGCTCTTGCAGTCGAGATTGTTCATTGGAAGGCAAGATTTGTAGGTCTGCAGGGCTTCTGGCGATCACCACGTCGGGTGTAGGGGTCCAAAAATCCTTTCCTTGCTGTGTCGAAGGGGGCGCTTCAATGAATTCCAGTCCTCGAAGGGTCATGACGATGGCGCTGTGTTGAAAGACGTCGACATTGTAGCAGCGGGGACGGTTGGGAGTCGCCTGTGCGCGCACTGTCAACCCTTCCCAGTCTGTAGGAAAGTGGAAAAGTTGCAAACTGTCGATTGCTTTTGGCAACACCATCTCTTGTGTCTGTGTCCAGTGATGCCATCCTGCCGCTTGAAAAGCCGCTTCAATGGTGAGTGGAGAGAGTAGGTTGGATGGCGTAAGGCTGGTGTGATCAATGAGTGCAGAAGACATTGACTCGACAGGGGTCATCGAGGTGACTCTATCCAGTACTTGAAAGGAAGGGCCGTGGAAAAAGTGGCGATAGATTTCTTCAGATCTTGTATCACACGGCTGTAGTGTTTCTTCGGATAGAAGGGCATGTTTGCGCTGTTTGACAAAAGAGAACTGTGCTTTGAAGTGCTCAGTGCGTTGCTCTCTTCCACCGGCCAACTGACGAATGGACGACAGTGTACAGGTGACCGTTTGGTTGTTCAAAAATGTTGTCTCTATCATTAAGTCGACAGCCATATTGCGATGAAACTTCACTGGTCGCAGAAATTGGACCGAATGGACCTCAACCGGTTGCTTGGGGTGAATGGTGGCAATGGTTTGCATCATCAACTCCAGCCCCATCACACCTGGCAAAATCGGCAAGTCACCGATGCTGTGATCTTGAAGCCACTTATGATGTTCCGGACTGAGTGTGGTGGCACCGTTCAACCCGTGAGAACTGAGGGTTGCTGAAGACAACAATGGTTGTACACAAGGAATGGGCAGTCGACTCAATGCCCCACTGATGATGACTTCGCCCAAGAATCGATGTCCAACCAACGCAACGCACTGTGAAACGGCGAATTCTACCGGCAATAAGTCGATTCCACGCTGTTTCAGTAACTGTGTCATTCCACCCCGAGCAGCCATACCTACGTCGGCCCACGCAGACCAGCAGATGTGCAACGCATTGTTTCGTCTTTGACAGATGTAGGCTACGGCGTCGTTGGCAGCAGCGTAGTCTGTCTGTCCCTGATTCCCAAATCTTCCCGCAATTGAACCCATCGATAAGAAAAACGTAGACTGAGGGATGTTTTCTAGAATGTTGAGTGCCCCTTGAACTTTGGGGTGGTACACCCGTCTAAAACCGGCAATGTCCTTTTGTGAGAGTGGGCGACTTTCTTCTGAACCAGCACCGTGAACTACAGCATCAATGAATACCCCTTGATTCAGTATGTGCTCAAAGGCATCATCGACGGCTCGACGATTTGCGATGTCGGTCGAGATAAACTCTACGGTGGCACCCAATGAACGCATCTGATCAAGGTTTTGGCGAACTGTGTCTGCGTTGCGTAGTTTTTGGAGTCGCTGTTCAATCATGATTGGCGTGACGCGGACACCCGTTTGGGACAACTCTTGTTGGATTTCCACTTTGGCCTGCGCTTCGTCCAGTGGGTGCGTCGCTGGTGTGGTGCGTCCCAAGATGAAGGCCCGTTGACAACCAGCACGAATAAACCCTTTGGCGACTTCTGCCGTCACACCACGTCCCCCGCCACTAAACACCATTGTTTCTGGGGCGACAGACGGGTGCGTTGGAATGGACTCTTTGGTCAGTGTGAGTGCATATCGCTCTCCTTGCTCATAGTAAATCTCATTGACGGCGTCGACACTGTACAGTTCTTTTTTGACAATCTTGGCAACTTCTCTAGGGGTGGTTTTTGAGGATACCCAAACCACTTTGCTGTTGCAATCGGGCCACTCCTGCGCCAATGCCTTTGCCAGACCAGAACGGCCTCCCTTCAGGGCGATGTGTGCAGGGTAAGAGTCTGGTGTGATCACTTCCAGCAAACAAATCCAATGTTTGATTCCTTCAGCATCCAACCGTTTGGCGGCTGCAAAGACTTCTTCGACGTTGCGACTGCATTCAATGACGATTTGGCCGTCTCGCGCATGGGTGAACCCAGTCTTTTCCAATGCCCGTGTGAGGTGGCGATCGTTGATCGTATTTCCAACAAGTCGAAATGTTTTGACTTGTGGTGGTGCCTCTTGGAGAATGGGGCTTGCCACCCATTGTGTCCGAAACAAGTGAGGGGTAAAGCCAACAGTGGCGTCCGGTACAGTGTCTTCAGCAGTGGCTTGGAGATCGCCATCTTCTGCAATGGGGGCTTCTGCTGGGGTACTTCTTTGGACTGCATTTTCGTTGCCATCGACAGATGTGTTGCTGTGCAATGTGTTGCTGTGCGTGGCAAACCATTCTGTGAGAGATTGAATGGTTGGTGCTGAGTCCGTATCAAACTGTGTGTCTTCGTGAATATTAAAGGTTTCTCTCAGTTCAGAGAAGAGTTCGGCTTGTTTGACAGTGTCGATACCCAAGTCGGCTTCGAGTTCATAGTCCATTTCCAAGTCGCTGATGTCGTATCCTGTTTGCTGAGAAATCGTATTCAATACCACAGTTGCTACAGTCGTTTGTGTTTTTGGGGGGGCGTCTGAAACAGAGACAGCACTCGCTTGTGTTGCAGGACTCTTTTTGAGTTGGGCTGGTGTCCCTTTGTTTCCGTGCTTAGCAAACCATTCTGTGAGGGATTGAATGGTTGGTGCTGAGTCCGTATCAAACTGTGTGTCTTCGTGAATATTAAAGGTTTCTCTCAGTTCAGAGAA
>CBFICN010000236.1:0-5751 GCA_965661045.1 uncultured Myxococcota bacterium | reverse complement strand
GGCAAAGGAGGAGATTGCTATGATTGGAGCGCAGAGCCCGTTGAAGGCTTTGATCCAAGTGTCATCAACGGTTTTGGGGACTTTTTACAGCCTACGGATGTGCATCCAGACGCGATTGAAACCTGGTATGACGGTGTGGACCAAAACTGTGACGGACTGAGTGACTTTGATCAAGATGGCGATGGGTTTGCGACCAGTGAGTACCCCAATCGAGAAGGCGTAGTTGGTTTGGACTGCTTGGACGAAGGGGAAGTTTTTGGTGTGGCTGCTGTGGATGTGAATCCAGATGCTGAGGATACTTGGTATGATGGCGTAGATTCCGACTGTGCTGGAAACAACGATTTTGACCAAGATGGCGATGGAGAACTGATTTCCTCATTGGACTGCGACTCAGACGGAAACGAAGAGACTGAGTGTGATTTTGACAACGATGGACTGGTCGATTTTTCAGCGGGATCAGATTGCAACGATCAAGATGCCGGCATCAATATCAGTGCCGAAGAAGTGCCTGTGGATGGCGTGGATCAAAACTGCAACGGTTTTGAATTGTGCTACGCCGACGATGACGGAGATGGATTTGGTCTGGAAGAAACCCAAAGTTCAGACTTAACGTGTACGGGTCTTGGTTTGTCCACCAATGATTTGGATTGTGATGATTCCAGTGCAACAGTGTTTCCAGGAGCGACAGAGATATGCGATGGTGTAAAGAATGATTGTGATGCCAGCGAGTTGCCATCTGTCGAAGACGATATTGACAATGACTCCTATGTAGAATGTACATTCGACTCGAGTGGCTGGGCAGGTGCGAGCAGTGTTGTCGGCGGAGAAGATTGCAATCCTGTGGATGCTACTGTGTATCCGGGAGCGCCTGAGTTGGTCGATGGGTTGGACAATGATTGTGATTTGGTCTTGTCTGCTGAGGAGTCTGATCTAGACGGTGACGGTTATATTTCTGGCACTTACAACGCCAATGCTTGGTTCGGTGATAGCAACGTGACTGGGGGAGATGACTGCAACGATGGCAATGCGATGCAACATCCCGGTGCTGCCAGTGCGGACAGTCCAACTGCTTGTTTGTTGGATGCCGATGGCGATGGGTATGCCGAACCGGGTGAGTACTGTTTCCAGTTGGAATTGATGGATATGCAAAATGACGGTTGGCAAAGTACATCCATCGAAGTTGTGGTGGATGGACAGGTTGAAGGGGTCTACGAGTACAACTTGATGACTGGGAATACTCCGTACACTGTCTGTACCTTCGGGTTGAATATTGATGTGCTGGCTTCTTTCATCGATCCCACAGTTGCTGAAGCCTCGGTGAATATCCTCGATAGTGATGGCATGCTTTTGGGCAGTGGAATGGGGCAAGGTGATGTTTCTTGGATTTTTGAAGGCAACGTCTATGATGCTGCAGTACCATTTTGGACAATTGAGAATCCGAATTTTGGAACTGACTGTGATGATGGGGATTCAATGACCCACCCAACGGCCCCTGAACAATGTGATGGGGTCATCAATGACTGCAACCAGACTGTTTTGCCTCCCGATGAGGTGGACTGGGATGGTGATCAATACGTTGAATGTGTCATTGAAGATGCATGGCTTGGTGACAGCAGTATTTTGGATGGGGGCGGGGGAGATTGTGAACCCAATGACCCTGCCATTAATCCAGGAGCCTCAGAAGTGTCTGATGATGGAATCGACAACAATTGTGATGGCGCTTTCTTGACTTCTGGTGGCGGTGGCGCAGCAAACTAACACTTGGCGTTGGGGTTGAACGATGGCGTGTGGTCGCTGGATTTTCCAAAAAATTGTCGATAGGGCGTTCTATGCGTTGTTTCACATGACGCGGGTGACCAATGACAATTATGGATGGAAACCGACCAGAACAACCTCCAATCCAAAGGATGGAAGAAAGGGAGTAAAGCGATGACAAGTCATTTTGCAGATGCCTTGTGTCTGGCAGTGAAGCGCAAAGGCGCACCGTTGGCCATCGGTCTTGACCCACACCTTCATCAACTGCCCAAGTTTTTACGCGATAGATTTGAAGGATTGGCGGGCAAAGAATTTTTCCAAGAAGCTGCGAAGTCCGTTGTGCAATTCAATACGTTGGTGTTGGACGCTGTCCAAGAAGAAGTGGTTGCCGTGAAGCCACAGTTTGCTTTTTACGAACAACTTGGTTCAGCGGGGTGGCAAGCGTTGGAAGAAACCTGCTCCTATGCCAAATCTTTGGGGTTGTTGTTGGTTGGAGATGCCAAACGCGGAGACATTTCCAGTACGGGTGCAGCCTATGCCAGAGCCATTTTGGATGACGATGGACCGTTGGGGTGCGACAGCGTGACCCTCAATCCATGGATGGGCTTGGATACTCTTGATCCGTTTCTACATCTGGTTCACACCCAAGGCAAAGGACTGTTTGTCTTGTTGCGTACTACGAATCCAAAATCACACTTTTTTCAACATCATGGACAGCCATCCGCGAGTATTCAACTGGCACGTCAGTTGACTTCTCTGGGCCAACAGTCCATTGGTGTTTCTGGATTTTCAAATGTTGGTGCGGTGGTGGGTGCATCTGCACATCAAGAAGCCCAGCAGTACAGAGAGATTCATCCGACGGGGTGGTTTTTGGTGCCCGGTGTTGGCGCACAAGGAGCCTCGCCTGCTGAAGGGTTGTCCAGTTCGAACAATCAGGGTATGGGCGCTTTGGTTGTTGCATCGCGTTCCTTATTGTTTCCCAAGGCCCCTCATCGACATATGGACTATGACCACACACCAGAAGGTGTTGCACAGAGTGTACACAATGCAGTGTTAGACCTAAAGCAGCAGTTGCAAACTTTCAGCACTGGGAAATAAGTCACATTCAATCTATGAAATGTTCATTTTGCGATAGAGAGTGTGTCTGTCTGTCGAATGCCCTCTTAGATTTGGTTATATTTAGTACAACAAATCAAGTGAGGAGTATTCTATGTTCAGTCTGTTGTTGTCGTTGCAAGTGTCTCAAGCTGCCAATGTGTTGATTGTCTATGATTCTTCAAGTTCTTATACAACCGGAATTCAGACCTTTCTAAACTCAAATGGGCATTCAGCAGACCTGAGTTCCACTTCTGAAGGGTCTTTCAATGGGACCAATCCGTCTTTGAGCGCCTATGATGTGGTGCTCCACCTTAATGGGTCCTCTTATAGCGACACAATGCCAACGAGTGGACAACAGGCCTTGCTTGACTTTGTGAACGACGGTGGTGGATACATTGGAACAGAGTGGTTGGCCTATCAAGAGTCGTCGTATTCCACGATGTTGGATCTGTTGTTGTTGGATCGTTCGAGTGGCAGTACGAATGCCACAACGTGGACAGTGGCTTCGGGGGCAAGTACGCATCCGGCATTGGACTACATTACAACCTCTTCGATCAGTATGAGCAATGCAGGATACTCCACAGGGTCTGTGCGGTCCTACAGTTCTGGCAATTCGGTGACGACATTGATGACCAACGGTTCTACACCAATGTTTATGGTTCGAGAGGTTGGGTCCGGAAAGGTGGCGTATTTGAATACAGCCGCTGCAAATTACAGTAGTACCTCAGTCACTCAAGACTCGGATTGGCGTGATTTGCTGCTTGGTTCGGTAGAATGGATGGATGTATGTGCGGAACTGTATATGGATGCCGATGGCGACGGTTATGGTGACCCTGCTCAAACCGTTCAAGACTGCACTGGGAACGGGCTGGCAGGTTATGTGTTTACGGCAGAGGATTGTGATGATGCGGACCCGTCCATCTCGCCTGACGCAACGGAGATGTACTATGATGGGGTCGATCAGAATTGCGACGGTCTTTCTGATTACGATGCCGATGAAGATGGCTATGACGCCTTGGTCTTTGGTGGGACAGACTGCAACGACACCACCGCGGATGCGTCCCCAGGAATGACTGAAATTTGGTACAACAATATCGACAATGATTGTGATGGTGCGTCAGACTTTGATCAAGATGGCGATGGGTATACCTCTGACCAATACGGTGGAACCGATTGTGACGATACAAATTCTGCTGCTTATGTTGGAAACACTGAAGTTTGGTACGATGGGGTGGATGGGAACTGCGATGGTCAGTCAGACTATGATGCCGATCAAGATGGGTACGACTCATCGGTGTATGGTGGTCAAGACTGTGACGACAACAACATGCAAATCTCCCCAGACGGCATTGAAATCTATTATGACGGGTTTGATTACGACTGTTCTGGAACGTCAGACTATGACGCCGACCAAGATGGCTATGATTCAGCCGATTACGGTGGTTTAGACTGTGACGATGGGGATGCCAATACCTCACCGGCGGCAACCGAGGTCTACTATGATGGCTTTGATCAAAATTGTGACGGCGCGTCGGATTTTGATGCCGATGGGGATGGGTACGACGCCACTGTCTTTGGGGGTGGGGATTGCAACGACCAGTACGCCAGTGTGTATCCCGGTGGCATCGAGATTTGGTATGATGGACTCGACCAAAACTGTGATGGACTGTCTGACTTCGACAAAGATGGCGATGGCTATGATTCTTCAAATTACGGTGGAACCGACTGTAACGACAATACCTCGTTCATTTCACCCGGTGTAACAGAAACCTATTATGACGGGATTGACTCTGACTGCTCTGGTGGCTCTGATTATGATGCCGATGGAGATGGCGACCCAATGATTGGTTTTGGCGGTGGTGACTGTGATGATGACGATGCATCTCGAGCGTCAACCTTGCCAGAAGTATGGTACGACGGGATTGACTCAGACTGTTCTGGTGGTTCCGACTTCGACCAAGATGGAGATGGGGTGGACTCTGCAGCCTATGGTGGCGGTGACTGTGACGATGCCCAATCCAGCGCATACCCAGGGGCAACCGAAGTTTGGTATGACGGCATTGATCAGAATTGTGATGGTGCATCCGACTTTGATCAAGACGGCGATGGTGAAGATGCCTTGGAACATGGCGGTACAGATTGCGATGACACCGACGACACTGTCAACTCTCAAGCGGTTGAGGTTTGGTATGATGGGGTTGATGGAAACTGCGATGGCTTGGATGATTTTGACCAGGACCAAGACGGTGATCTTGACGCAGCGTATGGTGGGGGAGATTGCGATGACTTAGACCCTGCAAAAGCATCGATATTTTCTGAGGTTTGGTATGATGGCATTGATCAGAACTGTGATGGCTTAGATGACTTTGACCAGGATGGCGACGGTGAAGTGATCGCCAGTCTAGATTGTGATGGCGATGGCATCATGGATATGATCTGCGATTTCGACAACGATGGGGTGGATGACTTTGTCGCAGGAACCGATTGTGACGATACCGATGCCGCCGTCAATACACAAGCCACCGATACTTGGTATGATGGGATAGACTCCGATTGTTCCGGTGGTTCTGATTATGATCGTGATGGTGACGGATACGATTCCTTCGAGTTTGGTGGGGATGACTGTGATGATTTGCGAGACACCGTGTACCCAGGTGCTGAAGAGGTCTACGACGATGGTTTAGACAACAATTGTGACGGAAGTTCTGACTTTGATGCCGATGGTGACGGGTATGACTCCGTTGACTACGGTGGTGATGACTGTGATGACACAGATCCGACAATCAATGTGGGTGGTGTAGAAATTGCCAACGACGGGATTGACCAAGATTGCAATGGAGAGGATTTGGTTGAAGAGACTGAGCCTTCTTCGGAACCATCTGGTGAGCCCAGTTCTGA
>CBFICN010000235.1:0-5766 GCA_965661045.1 uncultured Myxococcota bacterium | reverse complement strand
CCAATAACAACAATTCTGGAGACAACAGAACCGACAACCCTGTCAATCCAACTATCCAGCACCACGCGGTGGAATCTTCAAACCACTTCACGCAACACGTACATGATAAAGTGTGGATTGAACAAACACACTGTTTGCTTAGACTGAAATGGCAAATTCACGCAACACAGCGTTCAACGACGTTTTGCGGTCGGTACTCTCTTTGCGTTGCCCAATGATTAAGGCACAGGACACCCCGTATTCACCAGCAGAAAATTTCTTGGGACGAGTACCAGGAACAACAACCGAACGCGGTGGAACGTAGCCTTTGTACACCTTTTCTTCAGGACCGGTGACGTCAATGATTTGGGTGGACGCCGTCAAGACCACATTTGCCCCCAGCACAGCTTCTGTTCCAACACGGACACCTTCGACAACAATACATCGTGAACCGATGAATGCACCATCTTCAATGATGACTGGACTGGCGGCCGGTGGCTCAAGCACGCCCCCAATCCCAACACCTCCTGAAAGATGAACGCCTTGACCGATTTGGGCACAAGACCCCACGGTTGCCCACGTGTCCACCATCGTTCCCGATCCAACGTGTGCACCGATGTTAACGTAACCTGGCATCACGACGCACCCACGCTCCAAAAATGCGCCATATCGAACATGTCCCGGTGGCACCAAACGTACGCCTTGCTCTGCCAAGTTTTGCTTGAGTGGAATCTTGTCATAGAATTCGTATGGACCCATGCGGTGAGTTTCCATACCAGCCACTTTAAAATACATCAAGATGGCTTTTTTGACCCAGTCGTGGACCACCCATTCAGAATTCAACTTTTCAGCCACGCGAATGCTGCCGGCATCCAACAAGGCAATCGCTGCTTCGACTGCTTCAGCGTCGGGTTCTCCACCCCAGCAGTTCTCAATTCGAGTTTGTATGTCGGTCAATGACAGTCCCATGTTTTTCTCCCAGTGCCAAGGTTGCCCCATTTCAAACTGTAAGGGCCGTTGTGATGTGTATCTTTAGTAATCTAAGTGATGGCAAGTATCCAAGTAATTTAGAAATCCCCGTTTACAGTGCTTCTTGTACAGGCTCAGAGTTCTCAAACCAGGCTGTAAAGCGCTCTGTGCAAATTGCGGCTGCTGTTTTGCAATCTTCAATATCGGGTACCATAGCCAAACGAATGTAATTTTGGCCGGCTGCGGTCAAAGCAAAGAACCTTCCCGGGCTCACAACCACACCCTGTTGAAGCAAACCACTGGCGACTTTATCGGCACTCCAGCCTGTCGGAAGGCGAACCCAAAGGTAAATTGAGGCCGCCAGACCCAACATTTCCAATCCGAGTGCCTCAAACGTACGCTGCAAAACCAACTTCTTCGCGCGAAATATCTCCCGTCGCTCCGCAGTATGTGTGTCATCGCCCCAAGCAACCGTTGCAGCAGCATTCACAAAATCCTGTGGCACCAAACCTGGATTGGCACGATACGCTTTGAATTTTGCAATAATATCTGGGTCTCCAGCCACAAATCCTGAGCGATACCCGGTCATCCCTGAGCGTTTTGACAAAGAATGCAGAGCCAAAACGTTCTCCAAACCACATTCCAGTATTGAGTGTGGTGGCTCAGTCGTGTACAAGTCGGCATAACATTCATCCGACACCAACACAATATCGTATTTGCGACACACCTCAGCCGTTCGCTGCAAGTCTTCCAAAGACATCACAGCACCAGATGGATTGTGGGGCGAATTGATCCACATCAATCGACAAGACTTCAACAATCCTTCATCCAACGTCCACGGGCGAAAAATATAATCTCCCTCCAACGGTACTGCGACTGGATGCCCTCCAGCAAACAAGGCACCTCGATAACAAACTGGATATCCGGGGTCTGGAAAAATGACGGTGCGATCGTCAGCATCCGGATCGATGATCAATTGTGGCAAATGAAAGACGGCTTCTTTGGTGCCAGACACTGGCAAAATGTGCTTGGATGCATCCAACTGGACGCCAAATCGACGTTCCACATAGTTCACCACGGCATCCCGCAAGGCTTGAGGACCCATCACAGAAGGATAGGAGGACTGTGGCTTCACTGCCGATTTCAGTGCATCCAAAATGAAGGTGGGGACTGGCTCATTTGGATCACCCACCCCAAAATCGTACATCGGAATCCCCGCTGCACGAACTTTGGCTTTCTGTTGATTGAGGGCTTGCTGTGGATAGGTGGCCAACTGGTCCAGAATAGGGTTGTATCGAGGCATGAAAATGGTGGGAGTACGTAGGATTCAATAACTATAGAATGGGTTGGAGTAGATATAACGCATTCTAAACAGAATGGAATGACTTCTCTACTGCATGAGGATCAACAATCGGTTATTTGTTCACCATTGAAACGGTATGGGTTCATTGACATTGTCCTGGAGAAAACCATGTTGCGATCACTTGTATTGGGCACACTGCTCTACGTCACCACCGCCTGTTCGGCTGTTGAAGACCATCTCAAGCAAGCAGCGGATCCATCAGACACAACAGAAATCATCATCGAAGTCCCCAAAGGTACGACTGCTGGAAGTTTGGGAAGCCTCTTAGCCAAAGCCAAAGTGATTGATTCAGCAGACAATTTCAAAAATTACATTCGCCTCACCAAAAAAGGAGGCTGTCTAAAGGCCGGTAAATTTAGTGTGTCTCGATCGATGGATGCCGAGGAAATCTTGGAGACCGTGTGTGGTGTCCCTCTCGCCAATGACAAACCCTTTACCATCGTCGAAGGTTGGCGGATTCGAGAGATTGATGCAGCACTCACCAAGAAAGGCTGGATAACCAAAGGTGAATACAGTTTCTTAGCCAACAGACCAGGAGTCTTCTCCGCTCCATTCCCTCTTCCCGACGACAATTTGGAAGGGTATTTGTATCCAGAAACTTTCATGGTCAACGCGGAAAAATTTGACCCAAAAAAGTTTATTCAGCGTCAACTCGACATGCTCGCATCCGAGTTCTACACGCCCAACGAAGCAGCAATCACAGCCTCGGGACGCAGTTTTGATGACATCATGATCGTCGCCTCATTGCTGGAACGAGAGGAGCCAAAGCCGGACAATCGAGACGTAGTCGCGGGCATCATCTGGAAACGCCTCGACAACAACTGGGCTTTGGGCATCGATGCCACGTCCCATTACAACCTTGAAGACTGGAACGACCGACAAGGACTGTTGCGGAACCTGAAAGACAAAAGCGATCCCTACAACACCCGAATCAAAAAGGGGCTCCCACCAACCCCCATTGGCTCTCCTTCACTCCCGTCTCTAAAAGCGGCCCTACACCCAGAGTCTTCACAATGGTGGTATTATCTACACGACAAAAATCAAAATTTCCACGGTGCAAAAAATGCCGCTGGGCATGAGGCAAATCGTAGAAAATACAACGTCTACTAAACCCTGTTAACCGCTTTTCATGAACAAATAGATAAACATTCTCTAAAGTAGAAAATGGAACAATCCAGCAACTACAAACATTCCTGCAGATGAAGTAGAGAACAGTACATCCATTTTTCTGAACATGCGCACATCACCGCTTGCTGGTATGTTGGAAACATCGGATACTGCTGATCTGGTTATGGAACATGCCCACCCAGATTGCACCTTGATATTCTCTTGGGGCATCGCCTTTGGCCATGAGCACGTCAGCATTTATGCAACGCGTATAAAAAATTGAATACATCCCCTGGCTAGTAGATTACTCCCGAACGATTCTGACAATCTGATTGACCTCCATATCCCTTAGTACACTTCTTGTTTGATCAGGCCAAATGACTTCCACTTCTTGAATGGACTCGGCATTGGCCAAGCCAAAGTGGGCTTCCAACGGGGCGCTCGAAGACAAACTGGTTCCAGCCAACACCCATCGAATGTATTCTCCAAACTCAGTAATAACGCGAACCCTTGCCCCCACCGCTCGAGTATTCATTGTATTCGGTTGTCGCAACTGAATTCGAACCCAAGACGACGCATCACAATTGGCCAAAAATGCTTTTACAGGCCCATCGACCGCGCTCACTATCAAATCCAAGAACCCGTCATTGTTGAGATCTGCCCACACACCACCCCGAGTAATGGTATCAACATTCACGCCCCAAATGTCAGAAACATCCATCAATTGACCATCCTCTTGTAAATACAAGGCATCCGGTTGATATCGAGGATTGAACAACCCCATCGAATCAAAAGCTTCTTGGGCTTCAGATGGAATGTCCAGTTGTCCATACCCAACCCATACATCAAGATCACCGTCGTTGTCAACGTCGGGAAACTCGATCCCCCAAGCCACATGTTGGTCAGACTGCTGCGCCACAAAGTTCATTTGATGGGTCGCATCATACCAACCACCGTGTCCATCAGACAACAGCAACCAGTTCCGCCCCCAATCACTGACGGCAAAGTCTGGATAGGCGTCCTCATTGAATGCCCCAACTGCCAAGCCCATACCATACATGCCTAAGTCGACGCCCAAACCCTCTTGAGGAATCAACGTACCGCCACCATTGTTGTAAAACAACTGATTGGGTTCGACATACATCCCAAAGTCATTGACAATGTACAGATCTTCTTTGAAATCCATGTTGACATCAACAAAAGCCGCACAACAAGAATAGGGTTCTGGATCGTGATTGGGTAAAGACTGCAATGCAAATCCATCACCATTGTCGTTCAAGTACAAACGATTGGGACCGGCCTCCTCAAACTGACTGGCACTGTTCCATGGAGGAGGCCCCATCGGCCCTGCCCCAGTTGTCAAAACCAATAGGTCTAGGTCCCCATCTTGATCTGGATCTCCCCAAGTGGAACCCGGATAGTAATGACTATCCTGTACAATCCCAACAGTTTCTGAAACATCGACAAAACCATTTGGACCAGTGTTCTCGAAAAGTTGATTGGGCTCAACCAAATTGAGAACAAAAATATCCAACAAGTTGTCCCCATTAAAATCAACCATACTTGATCCAGCAGTCATCGTACTGCGTTCATTTAAAAAATGGCTGTCAGATACTTCTTCAAACATACCATTTGGTTGTTGAACATAGAGAAGATTTCGCTCCAATGTTGGAACAAAGATATCCAAAAGGTCATCATTGTTCACATCCGCAACCGAAACGCCTTCGCCACCGAACCAAAACCCCTCTGGAGGAGAGTGCCCTTCACTGGGTTGATTGTCCCACTCGGCTCCAAGACTGGCCAAAAACATGGGTTGTAGATCACGAAGTTCAGGGTTTTCGCAGGTCACAACCCCAAATTCGTAAGCCTCCACTTCGACGTCAGGAAATATCATATTGTTTGAACTCTTCCATTCCAAACAGGCATACAACAATAAGTAAATCATACAGACATGTTATCAAATTACTCAGAATTGTAAAATTGATTAAAATTAAATTTATTTACCTATAAGTTAACGAATCAAGAAAAATGATTTCACAAAACACAACCAATATATGAATTATATTACCAATTCTTATTTTATATACCATCGTTATTGAAAAGATAATACTCTACACTCAAGGATACAGTTTGATTCTGTAAAACTCTGTGTATAGTGTGGGATGCAAGACAAACATAGTTCTACCTGCAGTAGACCGAACATTGTACTTTGCACACCGATTTTCAACATACTCTAAGAAATACCAAGCTCTCTAGTAGCTGCATGATGGCTCAGATTTGGATTGTTCTGGAAGTATGCATCACCATCTTTTCGACATCTAGGATGTCTATGTTTACAATTTACGTCA
>CBFICN010000234.1:0-5787 GCA_965661045.1 uncultured Myxococcota bacterium | reverse complement strand
GATGAGTTTGTGTACCACGATATGATCGTACACGTGCCGCTCTTTGTGCACCCCAATCCCAAACGGGTGTTGATCATTGGTGGTGGCGATGGGGGAACGGCCCGTGAAGTTTTACGACATGCTGGGGTAGAACGCGTTGTCATGGTGGAAATTGATAAAATGGTGGTCGATGCTTGCCTTGAACACATTCCGCAAACCGCCAGTGAATTGGACAATGATCACCTTGAGTTGATCATTGACGACGGGGTTGCCTTTGTTGCAAACACCGATGAAAAATTTGATGTGGTGCTCGTGGACTCAACGGATCCAATCGGACCGGCACAGCCCCTATTTGGTCCAGCGTTTTATCAGAACATTCATCGGGTGTTGAACGACGACGGAATTGTGGTCTCCCAAGGTGAATCACCGTGGTACCATGCTGCCATGCAAGCCAAACTGGTGGAGATTGTGTCTGGTATATTTGACAAGACGTTCATTTACAACTTCAGCAACATGGGGTATCCAGGTGGATTGTGGTCCTTTACCTTCGCCACAAAGGGGCTTCATCCCATTGTGGACTTTGATGCCGAGCGGGTTGAACGGTCAAGATTGGCCTTTGACTATTACAATGTGGATGTACACACGGGGTGTTTCGCGATTCCATCTTTTCAGCGCAAGCCACTGAACGCTTGGTTGACTCCATTGAGGGACTGAGTACGATACATAGAAGCAGTAGAAACATCGGTTTGTCTCTTACTTCGGCATGGAACTTGCAACGTTGTCTATAAATTGATGTACACTAGTGTTACCAGTATACTTGGAGGCTTCATGCAACCCATTCACCTACTCTTTACCAGCATTCTCATCGCTTGCGGTGAAAAAGACGACACGGCAACAGTGACAGATACATCTGATACTTCTGATACCAGCACCGTCACACCAATCAATCCAGATGCCTCATTTACGTATGAGTGCTACTATGAAGACGGGTGGTGCGACTTGAGCAGCAGCACTGCTACACTCGATGAATCTACGTTCACGGGCTACTTGGACGCTGAAGGGCAGTTGACCGAAGAGTCTTGTTCAACGTTGTGTACCGAGCAAGCCGGTGTGTATTACGATTATCTATGTTCTTGTGATTATACTGGACCAGATTCGGACGGCAATCACCCGGTCACCTGTGAATACACGGTTTGCGCAGTCGAAGGCCGTGGACATGGAGACATCGCCAAATTAAACGTGGCGACAGGCCGGAATGAGCAGGCTAGAACTTTCGTCCGTGCGTACCACGCAGAAGCATCTTCCGTCGGGGCTTTCCTGCAATTGCGAGAAGAGTTGAAACAGCACGATGCGCTCGAAGACCTTCAACGGCGTTGCTTGAAGGCTGCTGTACAAGAAGTGCACCACGCCCGAATGATGGCAAAACTGGTGGAAGATGAAGGTGGAGAATTGCCACCTCTAGACTTTGGCACATTGACCAAACGCTCCCTCTTTGATTTGGCACTCGACAATGCTGTGGAAGGGTGTGTGTACGAAGCCTATTCTGCTCTGAAAGCCCAGTATCAGTCTCGCAATTCTACAGACAAACGGGTTGCACACGCAATGAAGGTCATTGCCCGAGACGAAACCGCCCATGCACAATTGGCTTGGGACATTCATCAGCATTTGATGTCTAGACTGTCCAAAGAAGAGCAAGTCCAGATTTACCGTGCCCAGCGTACGGCTTTGCACACGGTACTTGAACAAGCCGGAAAAGAGGCCTTGAGAGAAGGTCAACCGCCAGCAAGTTTGGCGACGGAGTTTGTGCGTCAACTAAAGGTTGCTTAGTCGTTGTTTGATGCATCGTTCATGCGCAGATGATTGGTCCAAACAGTATGATGTATCGGTTCAGTGAGGTGTAGAGCGGTCTTGAGAATCCCCATGGGTATCGTTGGTGTGGTACTCTACTAAGTCGACGGTTACCGAGCAGTGCGAACACATTTTTGACGCAGAATTTGTCTGTTTGTGTGTTGGGCTACGTCCATAATGGTTATGTTCAATCCATTTTCCCAGTCATTTGTTCTGTGGGGGAGCACATGTCGAAAAAGTCAATATTAAGCAGCTTTATGTCATCTTCCTTTGGGACCATTTTGTCCAAAGGCTTTGGTCTGCTGAGAGAACTGGTACTCTCTGGGGTTCTTGGGGCTGGAATGGTCTATGATTCATTCATCGTTGCGTGGACCTTTCCAGGGGTCATCCGTCGGTTTGTTGCCGATGAAGGCTTGACAGGGGCGTTGATGCCGGCCGTTGGAAATGCAGAAGTAGAGTCTGAAGCGTCTGCCAAACAATTGGCTTCTCAAACCTTGGGTGCATTGATCATTGTTTGTATCTTGTTGTCTGTAGTCGGGGTGATGGCGGCTCCATCTTTGGTACAGTGGATGGCACCGACATTTGAAGGAGAGCAATTGGCATTGACCATATCGCTGTCTCAGGTGTTGTTTCCTTTTGTTTTGTTTGTATCGGTGTTGAGTTGGATCGAGACCCTCGTCAACTTACGTGAACACTATTTTTGGCCGAAGGTGGCTCCAGCCATGGTTTCGATTTGCGTGGTGTCATCTGCGCTCTTTTTTCGACATGATTCTCCGATGGATATTGTGTGGGCCATCTCTTACGGAACGATGGTGGGTGGAGTGTTGCAGGTGCTCGTTTGTTTTCCAGCCTTGAAGCGCTTGTGGGGGATTATACCACCCAGTTTTTCTGGTTTTGCCAATCCAAGATTTCAAGATCTGTTGGCTGAAATGGGAAAGGTGGCTTTGATTGGAATTGCCGCCAAGATTAACATTATCGTCTTGCGCTATTTGGCATCGAGTTTGGAAGAAGGGGCGATGACCTGGTATTGGAATGCCACTCGCTTGGTTGACTTTGCCCAAGGCATTATTGCTGTTGGAATGGCATCGGTATTGTTGCCAAAAATTGTTGATGCGGTGGCCAATAAAGATGGCGATGCTTTTAGAACGCATTTTGCAGGTGCTTCTCGGTTGGCAGGGGCACTGTTGATTCCATTTGCAGCGTTTCTCTTCTTCTTTGCTGAGCCATTTGTGGCCGTGTTGTTGAGACATGGACAGTACACTTGGTCTGATGTGCAAGAAACAGCCACTGCAGTGCAGTTGTTGGTCCCCTTTATGTTGGCTGTTGGAGGAATCAATATTATTAAGAAGCCATTTTATGCGCTGGATCGAAGGGATGTTTTGTTGGGGGTTGGCATCCTTGGTGTGGGTGTAACATTTCTTCTTGGAACTTGGTTGTGTCCAGACTATGGTGTGAATGGATTGGCAGTGGCGCTGTCTTTGTCAACCACTGTGCAACTGATCGTCTATGGGGTGATCGTTCGACGGTTGGTCTCTGGCGGATTGGGTATTCCACCGTTGCTGGCGTACTTTGCACGTGTTTTAATTGCCACCGTACCGGCCGTGGGAGCGGGCTTGCTTTTACAGCCATTTGGACAGTGGGAGAGTGGGTTTACGCTGTTGAATTTCGCCTTGCTGGTCGCCATTGCGGTGATCGGTGGAGTGGCCTATGTCATTGCTGGTTCCTTCTTGAAACTCCGTGAAATCAACGATGTTGTTGGTAAGTTCCGTCGAAAATTTGGAGTGTAAGAGCGGAGTCAGGTGGACGGATTGTCACCCTGAGCTCGCAGCGCCTCTTCAATCGGATCGGGCTGCTCCCCAACCAAGAAGTATTTGAAGCGATCGTGGAACAATCCATACCGCTCGCCGTCATAGGCAAGTAATTTTCCGATTGGGCGACGAATTTGGGCAATGTCGTCAATGGTGAAGGTTTCTTCTGGGAATTGTCGGGCGAACAATTCTGCAAACAGTTCATCGTCTCCCAAATCTCTCATGATGCCCAAGGTCACCAAGAGTCTGTGGGCAAGAAAATTGCGGTCGGAAGGCAACGACAACCACATCTTTTCAAAGGCCCCATTCAGACTAGTTGGAATGGTTTCGGGATGTGTCAGGAAATATTGACGTTTTTCCACACCATCGGCTACAAATCGAAGGTAAAAAGGGTCCGCTGCATCGTCAAGGTCAATGCTGGCTGCATCCCAGAGGTGGGTCAACGTTGCTTCGAGGTTGGCTATGTTTGGAGAGAGATGTTTGATAAAGGTCTGGACATTTTCCCTTGTGAGTCCCTTGAGGGGGTTCGCATTCTCCAACGTGTGGACCTTGTCTTGAGGCAAATGTTTGAGGTGCGCTTCAACCCGTTGATTTTGACAGTGCGTATTGACTCGATAAGAGCAAATGAACACTACATGTTCGGCAATGTACTCTGGAATGCAGGTGAGAATACTGTCATCCCCTGTAAAGGAGGCTTCATCTAGGGCATCAAGCACAACAACAATCTTTTGGCCATTCTGACGTTCCAAAGCCTTGAGACTGGAAGTGGAATTGAGTTTTGTTTGGAACTCTTGTTTGAGTTCATCGATTTTCATAGACGGACGTTTTCCCTCTTGTCCTTTACAGGCAAAATTGAGTTGGGTGAGTAAGGAGCGCAATGCCGTAATCGGTTGGTCCCTCCCTTCACTTTGCATGCAGTAATGATAGAGCCAAATGTCTCCATCTGTTCTTTTTCCTTCTTCAGTTTTGTAGGGGTGCAACTGGTACAAACGGGCCATGATGGCACTTTTACCCATTCCTGCTAAAGCTTTCACAAAGCAGTATTGTCCACCTCTTTGTTGTACACACTCTTCGATTTCTTGTAAGACTTCCGTTCGTCCAACAAAGTTTTTTGTTTTGTCTGTCACAAAGTCGGTGAACTCTATGAGTGGTTGATCGGTTGTACCAATCGGAACTGGAATGTTGGCCATATACCGTTTAAACTGTTCATAAGAGCCCAACGACTTTCCATCTTTGTGTTCTCCATTGACAAAGCCTACATATTTCAGCAGGTTGACGGAGCCGGCGTTGATGAAAAATACGTCATTGTCTACACTGAGTGTATTCAGGTCTTGGGCCAAAGACATCAATGGAGAAATCGGACAGAGAAAGGTTTGCTCGTCCATGAGCAAAACCAACTCTTTGTCTTCCACTTGATCTACCCAAGAGGTTGAATTGACTTCCGTTGGAAACAATCCTTGTAAAAGATACTCGGTGCTGCCCACTTTACAGGCCAAATGAAAACGATTCATTGGAATGATGCCTTGCAGCACACTCTCCAACACCGTGCTCGCAGCTGCGATATCGTTGTCATCCAAGCTTTGGGCGTGAATCAACGCGTTTCGAAAATCCAGCAGATGCTTAATGCCTTGTCCAATGCTTTTGAGCTTGGACAGTGTTTTTTTCGAGTAGGGGCTTTCATCGATCTGTCGTTCAGTTTCGGTCAGGTTGATTTTTTGAGTGATGGTGGTGTGGAGGCATTCGATGAAGGCATGCAGTTTGTGCTGTTTGAGTATTTTGCCGTTGGACTTTTTGCGCATCCACTGGACAAGTTCTTGTGTTAGTTGCCACCATTGATTGTCGGTGGGGCTACGCAAGGTTTGAACGATGGAAACATTGATGGTTGGATCATTCCCTTCAAACACGGTCAGGTAGGTTTGAACGCTGCAAATCGCCCATTGGCGTACAAGTAGGGATGTGGTTGCCGTTAGGAGGTAGGCAAACTGGGGAAAACTCTCTCCCTCTTCAATTTGGACTCGTTGTTGCACAAAATCAATTGACTTTCGGGACAACGGGTACGGTAGACTTTTGAGGTGCTGTTGTAAATGCAACCGTCTCCAAGCCCACAGTGCAGAAAGTTCCGTCTGGATTTCTTCAACTTCAAAGGGGGTCA
>CBFICN010000233.1:0-5839 GCA_965661045.1 uncultured Myxococcota bacterium | reverse complement strand
TCGAATCCCTCCATCTCCACACGGTTTATATTCTATCCTTAGGCACCCTTAGCTCAGCTGGATAGAGCGTCTGGCTACGGACCAGAAGGTCAGGAGTTCGAATCTCTTAGGGTGTATATTAAAGCCTCAATCGAAAGATTGAGGTTTTTCTGTTTTAGAAGATTTGCCCCTATGTCAAGCATCATTAATATGGGGACTGGGAGGAACGATTCATCACAGCCCCTTCCCCACCCTTCCCCAGTGCAGAGATGGCACTTGAACGATGATAGACAAAAACCAATGTGCTATCTTGTAGCAACCACCCGCGGATCTTCTATTCATCTATTCAATTTCCATCAAATCTGGAGTGTACCATGTCACCCAAAACACTACTGTCTCTTGGCTTCGCGTTGCTTTGCGCCTCTGTATTTATCGACAGCATCCAAAGTGCCACCGCCTATCCCCAAGGGCCCACCGTCAGTCTAGGAACAACGCCAATCGCTCACGCCACCGCATCTTGCAGTTCTTGGGACACCTTGTACACCAACAACACCAGCCAACCCTTCCTCATCACCGACGTGGTTCACTCTTATCCGTCAAGCAACGCAACTTTGCGCGTCAGCAACCAAACGATTTACGCGTCACGCGACAGCACACAATTTCGATCTGGACTGCTGATCCAGCCAGGAGAAACGGTGACCTGTGCCCATGCAGGTTGGGAAGTGACCATCTCTGGGTATTACATCCACTAAAATAACATCGAAATACGGAGGTAGACATGGATGCAGGACTCTTAATATTTATCGCAATTGGCAGCATAGCGTTGTTGGCTGGATTTCTTGGTTCTTTGATGCCAATATTGCCCGGTCCTCCACTCACTGCACTTGGAAACCTCATCATCCAAGTCGGACTGAGTTCAAGCCAAAGTGCCTCTGGATTGAGTTGGGGACTGTGTTTGACATCGGTCACTCTCGGTATCCTAATGACGGTCGCTGACTTTCTAGCCCCCAACATTGTTGCCAATTTGGGTGGTTCTGGCAAGACGTCTGGTCGGTATGCCACGATTGGTGTTGTCATTGCCTGCATTGTGAGTTGTACAGGAGGCGGACCGATTACAGCGGCAACTGCGGGACTCGGAGCCATACCGTCCTTGTTTGTGGGAGTTGGACTGATATTTTTCGCGGCCTACTTTGGTGGTCGCGTTGGTGAACTCAAGGAACTGTCTTCGGAGGAACCAAATCGACTTGAACGGGCACACAAGGCTGGACTGTCCCACATGGTCGGCTTGGGATTCAGTATGGTGGCCAAGATTGCCTATGCGGGAGTTGGGGTTGGACTGGCCATCGCCCAGGTCATCTTAGCCTAAAACGCTAGACGCCAAGAATGCTTCTCTCTTCACAGTCAGCAACGGTGAGATATACTTGAACAAGGGAGATGAACCTTGCTGATTTGGCTAACAACACTGGCATGGGCAGAAGATGCTAAAAGTTCAGAGAACAAAGAGACTGAGGGAACCATCCTTGTAGAAGAGTCTCTGCCACAGACCAGTGCCAGTAGCACCATTGAGATCGATGATGCGGTGTCCGACAGCGCCTCGCTTGCGGAAGTTTTACAGCGACAAAGCAGTGTGGTCATTCGAGACATGGGCGGTGTGGGCACAACGGCCACGATCTCCATTCGTGGTACTTCCACTCGACAAAGTCTAATGTTGCTCAATGGCGTCCCCCTCAACCCAGATGGGAACAGCACTGTCAACCTCCAAGACATCCCAGCCCACATGCTTGACCGAATGATCCTGTACCGTTCGCACAGTCCCTTGCACCTGATGTCGTCCACAATTGGTGGCGTGCTGGACATGCAGACAATCAGCACTGCCCCCTCTTCCCTTCATGTGGGACTGGACTCTTGGACCAATGGATGGCTCCGTGGCAACACCCCTTTTGAACTGGGAGAGTCACGAGGAAACATCTTTGTTTCCGGTTTGTTCGCACAGAACGCCTATCCCTATTTCGACAATCGAAGCACCCCATTCAACTCAACTGATGACGTATGGGCGACGCGTGAAAACAACGATGTACAACAGGGAAACTTTTTGGGCACGTGGGACATTGGCTCCTGGTCGTTGGTTCACACTGGGGCACGCAAGTTGCAAGGTGTTCCCGGACACATCATCATCCCCACCCCCACCATTCGTCTGCACAGCAATCGACACCTCACCGGACTCCACCGCGATTGGGGCTCGGAAACCCGCCACCATGAGCTGCGACTGTGGCACACACAACATCGTGAAATCTTGAGTGACCCCAACGGCAATCTGGGTCAAGGGCCCTTGAAAATAGACTGGACATACCATTCGATCGGATTGCAAGGGATACATCGTTGGACACAATCGGAATTTTGGTACCCCAGCGTGGGATGGTCTTCTCGAATGGACTTCGCTGGTGAACGACAGACCGAAACCGCGCATCAACGGTTCAGTCAACAGGTACAATTTGGACAAGAATTCATTCTCGATCAATGGGAATGGTCCAGTCGAATCAACGCCCACTGGCTCAGCACGCAATCCACACAAGTCATTGTTGCACCCAAAACATCTTTTTTGTACCACATCAGTGATCGGGATCACGCCTGGGTTTCGATGCTGCGTGGCTTTCGACCACCGGACTTTACAGAAATCTATGGAAACCGCGGGGCAATCATTGGCAACCCCAACCTACTGCCTGAAATTGGCACCACACTGGATTTGGGCTGGACTCGACAGCAACCCCTACACTGGTTGCGGCACCTTCAGTTGGCGGTCTTTGCCCGCGATACCGACAACGAAATTCTGTTTGTCCAAAATGCCCAACGACAATCCTTGCCCATCAACTTCGAATCCACACGGGTCATCGGTTTGGAAAGTGAATGGCAGATAAGCCTACAAGAACATCTTCAATGGTCCGGTTCGTTGTCTCTGACCCACAGTGAAAACCAATCCCAGATCCAAGGACTGACCGGCAACAGTCTACCAAACATCCCTCGATGGACCAACAGTCAACAACTCTGGTGGACAAGTGAACAACTGTGGCTGGGGAGCGACGTGTACTGGGCGGACGGAAATTATTGGGATGCGCCAAACCAACGACGCGCACCCACCCGACTGATACAGAATGCCACCCTGCGCTACACACCACGCAACTGGCGCATCGAACTCACTGGACGAAACTTGTGGAACCGAATTGTGGTGGACACTCCGATTGACCCACTCAATCCGGAACTGGGACTTCACCCCGAAGCGGTGCAGGACTTTTTGGGCTATCCGTTGATGGGCCGTTCGGTGGCGGTCTCGGTGACTTGGAGTCCGGTGGATTAGGGGAGGAGCCAGTAAATTTCAGGCAATACAACGGACGCAACGAGAAGGTGCTTTTTACGCTGTTCTGCTTGCTGCACTTCTTCTATGATTCGCTCCTTGATCTCTCTATCCCAGTCCAAATTGACATCGCATATCAAAGGTTTTCGACCTGCATTTCTGTTACATAGCATCTACCACAATCAATCAGGTAAACCATGCTCACTTTTCTCACCCTTCTCGCCTGTACAGACCCAAAGCCAACCGATACGGCTTCATCTTCTACACTCGGAAACAACGGAATCATCATGGCAACCGTCGCAATGGATTACTCCGTCGGTGCACTTGCCACATTTGATTTGGACAGCCAAACCCTCACCGAGAACATTGCCAGTGTCTCTGGTGATCCAGCATTGGTCGTGGATGGTGGGTGGTTGTGGCAGCTCAATCGCTATCAGTACGATACCCTGCGCAAATATGACCCGAACAACTTGCAAGTGCCACTGACCGAAGTCTCATTGGCTCCCGATGTTGGCTCGAGCAATCCACACGATGTTGCCGTTTGCAATGAGGCACTCTATGTTTCGTTGTATGGGTCAAGTTCTTTGCCGATACTGGATATCGACTCACTGGAAATCCTATCCTCGATCGATCTGATGGACTGGGCAGATGACGATGGTATTCCAGAAGCCTCAAGTATGGTGGTGGTTGAGGACCAACTCTACATCGGTTTACAGAGACTCGATCGCAATACTGGCTTTGCGCCTCAAACGTCGGTCACGCTTCAAATTGACTGCAATACAAATACGGTGGTCAACAGTTGGGAACTGGGACGCAACATTGAACTCATCGAATGGGATGACACTGTGGCGATGGTCTCGCAAGCGACCGATAGTCTGGAGTCTGGTGTCTTCGCATGGGACGGAACAGACTGGAACCGGGTCTGGACAGCTGATGGTGCACTGTCTTCGGTAGAGTACAAGGACAACCGGCTGTTCTACAGCAGTCTCAATAATTCTCAAACCGAGTATCTTCTCCACTGTGTGGATGTGACAACTGGAACCCAGATAACCTCCAATGCTTGGAGTGAGTACATTACCGATCTGTTGATAGAAGATTCGACCACCGGTTGGGTGGGTGCGCACTGGGGCTGGAGTGACCCCTCAAACAGCACTCCCGGATTGTACCAAATCGATTTGACTACCTGTACGATCCAGTCACATTGGCCCATGGCATTGGTCCCCTTTTCGATGATATTAATGGAGTAAGAGATTGATCGTCACTTGCGGAGTGGAATATTTGTTCGTATACTGTTCCATACTTTCAGCCACGAAACAGTTCCTGAGACAACACCATGACAAAATATGTACTCTTTCTCTTTATTACCCTTTCCTTGCTGTTTGGACTTGAACTCCATGCACAAGAGATTGGCAACACGAATGATTTAACCCGGGCTGTTCAAGAAGTTGGACAAGATAGTGCTGAAACCATGGTGGAAAGCATGGCTCTTAGCGAAGCCCTCACCCGCATTACTGGCACTGCGATTTATCCCGTCTTTGGATTGGCTTTTTTGGGTCTTTGGGATCACATGGAGGGTGTGCACTCTTGGTACGCAACACCTTGGCTGTATGTCCCTTTGCTCTTTCTCATGTTTTTGGATTTCTTAAAAAACACCATTGGTCTGGCCTTGGGTCCCCTCAAAAAAGGGGCAGATGTGGCGTTGCACGGCTTGGACTTCATCAATGCGCATCTTGGACTCTTCATGTCAATTGGCATCGCCGCCAACAGTTTTCAACCTGCTGTTCAAGACACTGCTGTGGCTGTACTCAACGCCTTCATACCGGTTGCAGCCGCCAGTACAGACGTCGGTATTGAATACACGATTGGAAGCGTGCTGCTGATGAGCATCGCTGGATTGTTGGGTGGATTAATTTACGTTGTCATCTGGGTAACCATGCAGACTTTTTCACTGTTGATTTTGCTCAGTCCCTTCAACAGTTTGGACAGTTTATTGCGCACCCTTCAAGTATCAGCAATCACGGTGTTGACTGTATCATTTCTGATTTTTCCTCCTTTGGCGGTTGCGGTTGCCTGTGGCTATATTTTGATCGCCGCGTTGCTGTTTCGGACTTGTTGGTCATATTTACAGTTCGCCACTCGGTTGCTGTGGGCATTGATGTTCAGACGCGGTACTGGAACCGTTGATCTAGCATCGGGTATCGAATGCTTTGCAGATGATATCTCACCTGAATGTCCAGAGCGTACCGTTGGACGGCTCACAGTTGTGGACCAGTCTTTGGTGTTTGAACGACACTCATTGTTGGGCACGGAAATACAGCACCCCATTGAATGTGACCAAATGTGGATTGAAAAGGGCACACTGTATCCAACACTGGTCGGGAAAGACGGAAATCGAACCATCACACTCGCTGCGTTGTCTCCAATTTATCAAACCCAAGAAGACGAACTGGCTACAGCACTGCAGTGTACAGTTGAACCCAATGTCATCCTCAAAGGCTTTTCAAAATCTGT
>CBFICN010000232.1:0-5873 GCA_965661045.1 uncultured Myxococcota bacterium | reverse complement strand
TGGTATGAAGTGTTTCACCGTCGCTGTACTCAAAGTGATGTCCGAACCCCTCTATGCCTTGGTATCAAACGAACAGACAAGGCCAATGACACTGAGGAGCAAACATGGATAGCCTTGGAAGATTTGCGACTTCTCAATTACCACCCTGCCACCAATCTCTCCCATTCCATGATTCATCGTACCCTACAGTGGTTGGCTGCTTTTCATGCCACGTTTTTAACTGACCGTGGAGATGGATTGTGGGATATTGGAACCTATTGGAACCTCAGTACGCGTCCGGATGAGTTCAAGGAGATTCAAGGGACTGAGATGTATGATTGGGCCGGCTTTATTGATGCTCGACTCAATCACTGCACAGTCCAAACACTCGTTCACGGCGACGCCAAACTGGCAAACTTTCTATACTCGGATGACGGTTCCGTTGCTGGAGTGGACTTTCAATATGTAGGACGTGGCTGTGGAATCAAAGATGTGGTGTATTTTCTCGGTAGTTGCCTCTCTGAAACAGAACTTCAACAACAAAGTGAAGACTTGCTTGACGTGTACTTTAGCGCACTCAGAGAGCAAATCTCAGTTCACCATCCTACTGTTGATTGTGTTGCCCTTGAACGCGAATGGAGGACACTACACCCATTTGCTGTGGCAGACTTTGAGCGATTTTTACAGGGTTGGAGTCCCACTCACCGCAAACGTACAGGATATACCCATGAACTCACACACACTGTATTGCGAACAGTTCAGAACACCCTACTCAAGGATGCCTGTAGTGCTGCCAAAGAGGCTGGACGGTATATTCTATCCAAATGGAAAGAACCCGTTCAGCAAACCTCAAAAGGCTATGGAAGCGCCGCTGTAGACATCGTCACTGAAGTGGATGAACATGCCCAGTCGATTATTTTGAACATACTCAACAACAGTATGTTGCAGTATGACATCGGACTGCTGGCTGAAGAAGGCATTCAAGACAACTCTCGATTGAACAAACATGCCTTTTGGACGATTGACCCCTTGGATGGCACCTTATTTTTCTCAGAAGGAAAAGAGGGGTTTGCAGTGTCGATTGCATTGGTCAATCAAGCCGGTGACACCCTCATTGGCGTAGTTTATGACCCCGTACAGGATATTCTTTGGCACACCATTAAGGGACAACTGGTGTACAGCAATGGAACTGAATACACAGCAGGTTCAGAAAAAAATAGAGAACAGCCGTTACTGATTTTGGACCCTGGCTTCAAAGAACACCCTTGGTTCTCAACGTTGAAACAAGCATTTGAAATACGATTTCCAGGAGGGGCCGTTCAGAATGTCTTGACTGTTCTACAAAACCCAAGGTCTTGGTACATGAAGGTCCCCAAAAAGAGATTGGGTGGGTGTGCCATTTGGGATTTGGCCGCCATCTCTTTACTGTGCAAACAAATCAAAGGGAGCGTCCAGGACTTTGAGGGGCGAAGACTGTCAATGAATCGCCCAGACAAACTGTACTTCAACGATGTGGGCTTTGTATTTACTGGGGCTGGTATGCAGTATGAAGAAGTTGTGAACCATTTGAGAAATTTGGAACTCGATATGAAGTGAAAGATCATTGTTGAGAGGAACCACCATTCTCTGACAACATCAGTCTTGCGCTCAACAAACGGTGATCAGACACGGTCGCCCCATGCACAGTTTGCTCGACCATTTCAAAATGTGACGACACCAAAATCCAGTCCAGCCGTCTATTCAGTTTTGGATAGGTAATCTCCGAAACTGTAGAAACATCCGCTGATACCTGCAACGTCGAACAATAGGATGACAATTCTTCACCCATCTCAACATTGAGGTCACCCATAATGATCAACGGTCCCTGCCAATCCACCAATTCTTCTTGCAATGTCTGTACTTGTTTCTGACGAACGGTGCTTCGCAGTGGATCAAGGTGAATGGAAACGACACGAACCTGAGTCTCATCCATGTTCACAGTTGCAATGACAAAGCCTTTGGGTGGTAAAAGAAAAGAGGAATGCACCACTCTTGACTCGAAACTTTGTAGGGGATAACGGCTCAACAAACTGGTGCCATACTGTAGTTTTCTACGAGCTGTGTGAACCCCCTTCGCCCGATTCCGAATTTGCAATTGCTCTGCCAGATAGTCTGTTTGACCAAGTTGACCGGACCACCACGCCAACTCATCGACTTCTTGGAGGGCAATCACGTCAGGCCCTACCGACTGAATGGCCACTGAGACTGCATCCAAGTTGTTCACAATTCGTGACTTCGACTGGGTTACTTGATGAAATCTCCCTCCTCGACCGTGCCCCACATTCAAGGTTGCAACCACAATCTCTGTTGCCTGCGCAGCACACAGCCACCCCCACACCCAAATCAACACTCGATATTCCTAGAGCAAAGCACTCGGCACCAAGGCAGACATCCAAGTGAGCAATCGTCTTTTCAAACCAGCTTCTTTGTCGTTGGTTGCATTGGCAGGCCAAGCGTTGTCGGCATTCATATCTCTTGCAAAATCAACAGCCAAACGAGACGTCACCTCAACATCTCGTATCACCACCAAACTTTCAGTGTTGAGATTTGCAGACCGAGGGTCCATGTTGAAGGTTCCAACAACGGAAATGTGGTCATCAATCAGCATAGACTTAGAATGTAGTCCCACCGCAGCATCCATTTTATCGGGTAAACCAGTTTGATTCATCGCCATAATATCAGGTGCATTTGGTTTCATCTCATAGACTTCAACCCCCATCTCCTCAAGAAGATTCCGCACTTTTTTGTACCCAGCAAAGGCAGGATAATTGTCGGTCGCAGCCAAACTGTTGGTCAAAATCTTAATTTCTATGTCTTTGTCACGAGCAGCCTGCAGCGCGCTCAATCCAACATCGGACAAAATCAAATACGGAGTTTGTATCCAGATTCTACGTTCTGCCTGAGACAATAGGTCAAGGAGTCGACGCGTGGTGATGCTGCCACCACCCAACCCTTCAGACTCATTTTTCCAAGGTGCGTCTGAAATGTATTGCACCTTGTCAGTCCAAGACAGTTCACCAGACTGGATTTTTTGTCTGATGCGTTCAGGCATGGCATCCATCTGTGATCGAAACCTTGAGTCGAAATAAGTAGGGGTACAGGCATAATTGCGAAGACTGTTTAGGGTTTGCTGTGCTTTCTGTGTGGAGACAGGTTTCAACAACTGATGAATCGGTACCGAATGTGCGTCATCCCAAAACACTTCAAAACCTTCGTTGATTGAAGCAACCGAACCGCCAAACAATGCCACATCTCGATCACGAAAATTGTAATCGCTGTTGAGATCAAAATACTCATCCCCAACATTTCGACCACCGGTGATCGCAACTTTGCCATCGACAATGAAGGTTTTGTGGTGCATGCGCTGATTGATATCTTCAAACTGGGTCAATAGATTCTTTGATTTCTCGGTGAGTGTCTTGCCAATGTTGATGTTCGGGTTGTAGACTTTGACATCGATGTTTGGATGGTGATGAATATCCCGCAAAATTGACTCATCTCCATGCGCCAACACATCATCCACCATCAGTCTGACCTTCACTCCTCGCTCGGCGGCTGAAACCATCGCAGCGGTAGAAATCAGTCCCACATTGTCTGCTGAAAAAATGAAATACTGAACATCCAATGTTTGTGTGGCTTGTTCTGCCAACCATCCCCTCAACAGCAATGCTTCCAAACCGTATTCCAACATCCACACACCGGTCTGGTTGTCTTCATCATTTGTCGACCGTATGGTTTCAAGTTGAGCCGGCAATGTTCCAGTATACGAGGGTCGAGTTGGACACTCGGCATAGTGTTCTACAGATTTGAGATCGGGTGCATGGACACAGCCCATCCACAGCAACAATGTGAGAAACATAACTTTTACCCTTGGCTTTCCGTAATTTCATAACTCGTCAACCAGACAAACACAGGTGAACCATCACCCAAATCGTAGACGTACCTGTTGCACAATCGGACCTTGTGGCGGTAGGGTCACACTGACAACAAATCCTGTACCCTGTTGTTGAACTTGAATGGTTGATTGTCGAATGTTGTTTCGCAACAAAATGCTGTTGACAGTACGCTTGATTTGCCCTGGGAGACCCGCATGCAGGTTTTGTCCCAACACAACATCTTCAAGGGCATGCTGAATGTCTTGTTGAAGTGTTTGCAACAGTTTGGTGGCTCTTGGGTTCATTTGTTCTCGCTATGCTAGGTGATTGATTGTTGTTGTACAAGTGTATGCTGAACTCAGCATACCAGTATCTGTATCTAGTCGATATATCTATACAATGAAACAAATCCCCACAGTTGGGTAGCCCACAGTCCTACATCCCTAGAAGATGTGTTAGCATGAGTATAGCAACAACGGGATTGAACCATGCGACAACAACTGTCTTCTTCTTTCAGCACTTCCAATGATGTGGACACTCAACTCCATACACCGATGCGTAACTTCGGGGGCAATGCACAACTTCAGCAACAGATGCTGTTTGTTCAAGACATTAACGGCTGGCTCAATCAACAACTTCAGGTCATTAAACAATTGCCCCACAATGAACAAACAGCCAGAGCCAACGGGGCATTGGAATCGATTTTACTGATTGATCAAGCCTATCGACGCGGTGAAGAACCCAATCTAAAAGATTTACCCATGGCTCCCACCGCAAACTCTCAACCCAGAACACAAGGATTGTCTCCAGAGATACAAGCCACCGTCCAAGAGTTCAATTTCGCCCTGGCAA
This sequence comes from uncultured Myxococcota bacterium, assembly GCA_965661045.1. Lineage (GTDB taxonomy): Bacteria > Myxococcota_A > UBA796 > UBA796 > UBA796 > CAJWHX01. The sequence goes on along the minus strand of CBFICN010000232.1, from coordinate 1,128 downwards.
TGCACCAAGAAAGAAGTTCGATGATCGCTGGGCTTGGGGGTGGAAGCAATGAGAATCAGGACGTTGAATCGCAAATTCGCGTAGCGTCCATCGGCAACAACCCACACATTGATGGGGTCCATCAGTTGGCCTCACAACTCAATGGGCTGAGGCTCAAATTGCCGGGTGAAAACTCCAGATTTAGACTCAGCACCAATGGAGACTTCGACAGCCTCAAAACAATTTTGGAGCACTGTTTGCAGATGGGGATTCGCAGCCCTGACCAAGTCGCCTACATTTTGGCAACGGCTTGGCATGAAAGTCGGATGGGAAAATGGATGACGGAGTCTGCGTGGCTTTCAGATCGCAGTGCAGAACGCATTGGAGAGCGGAAATACGGTCCCAATGGCGACAACCCAAGTCGGGCTCGACAAATGGGCAATACCCAAACTGGAGACGGTGGACGGTATATGGGTCGCGGGTATGTACAACTCACCTGGAAGAACAATTACCGTCGGATGTCGGACTTGTTACAAAACAGCGGATTTACATATGAACAAGATGGTGTGACCTATGGCAATGGTCGAAACGGGACCACCCCTATCGACTTGGTCACAAACTATCGACATGTAAACGAAAACAAAGATTTGGCGGCCCGCATTTTGGTCTTGGGCATGGACGGTGGTCACTATGTGGGTGACGATCGAGGACTGGATCATTTCATCCCAGAAAATGAAGAAGCCACACACCGCAACTTTCAAAATGCTCGCCAAATCGTCAATGGTACCGACAAAAGACGACTGATTGCCGACAATGCCGTCACCTTTGCATCAGCACTCAGAAACGGAGACGCTTGGCTGAATCTATTCAACCGTTAAATAAATCGTTAGCACTTTTCAGTTAACAACGGGGGACACACTCAAGGGCGACGGCGAACCATTGCCAATGCGGTTACCAACATCAGTGAAAGCGTTCCAAGTGGAGATGACTGAGTGGCACAGCCCTTTGCTTCTTCCAAAACTGTAAACCCTTCGGCCAATGTAGACATGGAGTTGTCTGACAAGACAACTGAGACATCGTGTACCCCAACCGGCAATGCCGATGGTGATTGTGCAACGATGGCATTTTCACCGACCACCTCGATGTTGG
>CBFICN010000231.1:0-5912 GCA_965661045.1 uncultured Myxococcota bacterium | reverse complement strand
ATGTGAAGATGGCCGGACACCCAACACCCCATAAAAACGACTACCGTTGCTACCTCTCGGTCCTGGCGGGGTTCACCGCTTTACAGTCATCGGGGCCGACCATCATTACATTGCACTGTCAAAGAATGGCGGTGACGGAGGGATTCGAACCCTCGACAGGTTTCCCTGCACCCGCGTTCCAGGCGGGCTCCTTAAGCCGCTCGGTCACGTCACCGAATGAGCAAAACTCAACCAGTATTTGTATAACCCAAATGGGTGGGGAGATGCAACAGAAGAGTGTGATTTTGCCAGATTCTATTGAGCAGATCCACGAAAGAGCATTTTGACTTCGGAAATGTTCACAAAATTGTAGGGGGCATTTCCACCCCCATTGCCAGCATAGGTTCGATAATGTTCGAAATGGCTCATGTTTAGACCGTCAACAATTTCAAAGTGTATTGTTTGACCGATGCTGGCAGTGAGGGTGGCGAACGTACTGTCTGCCCATACATCCCAGGCGCCCAGTTGAGGCAACACAAGTGGCTGTTCGCTGAGTAGGATCCCATTTTCGTCGTAGAAGCGAATTTGTTTGACTGCGCAGGTGATGCCCGAGTCCAGACCACCAGCACCATTGCCATAGACGACTTGGAAGAGGTGAGTGCCCGTGTGTTGGGCGGTGAAGGAGCCACGGATGGTGTGGTTGTTCAGCCCCCAGTTCTCATAGTGTGGACGTCCGTGGTTGGTGCTGTAAGTGCCGCCTTCCACTTCCAAATCTGAGATGAAGAGGCGTTGGATGCGAGTGTAATTGGGGCCCCACCAGCAGACTGGGTTGGCGGGGTGTGAGGTGTTCGGAGAGTCGATGAACATGGTTGTGATGCTGTAACAGGTGGATTCAGTGGGGGTGTCTGTGGGGACGTTGGTGCTTGGGTTGAATGGGATTCCGTCTTTATAGAGTTGAAAACCCACCTCGGCCTCTAGGGGGCTGGGGTCAAGGTAAACGGTGCCATTGTCTGTACTCAAGGTGAGGGTGGGTGGTTGAGGGGCAAAAACCTGTTGCCAGTCACTGTCATTGAGCCAATGCATGTTGCCGTCGTTCAACCGCGCGGTGCCAATGCTGAATTCTTGACCGTGGATTTCCAATGTCGCACCCGATTCGAACCACTGATTTGGCAAAATGGGGTTGGAGATCCATTGCTGGGTTTCGACATCATATTCCAGCCCAAAGACCCCGTCGACCACCGCGCCGACAAATCCAGCCACCGACCACAATTGGCGCTCGGAATTGATGACGGGTCCTGAATAGACACCATCATCGACCCAGGGTTCGCCACTTTGAAACTCCATGTTCTCCATGTTGGACAGAGAGAGTGCGGCACCCTCAATTAAGACGTTGAGGTGGGTGTCAAAAATCTGACCTTGATTGCTTTGACGGGCGGCCAACAAGGCGTAAGTCGTCACAAAGGGCCACTGTGCACGGTTGTGGTAGATGGGGGTAAACTGTTGCTGTGGATGAATGACTGGAGCGCCATGTGGTGTGTGTGGGTACTGAGCGAGTGCTTCCGGGTGGGTGCCCAATTCTAAGACTGCGAGACTCGTGGCCAGTAAATCTTGTTGGTGGACAGCGTGGGGAAACAGGTCTGTGGCGAGGAAACTCGAATACTGAGTGCCAGTCCAAAAGTGCGCATCAATTGCCGTGGCCAGTTCAGTAGACGACCAGTCTTCTCCCGTCAATTCTTCTAGGGCTCGTAAGGTATACAAATGGTTGAGGTTGGTGGACAACGACTTGCTCATTGCGATGTGGGCAGGGGTGTCGACCATCCACTGGGGGTAGGTTTGCGCCCTCCAGTCTAGAAAGCTGGTTTCTCCACGATAGAGACCGTCCCGTGGATCTCGGACATACTGTCGATCGGTCAAAACAGTATTTTGCAATACCTCAATCAATTCTGTACGCATCTCTTCTTTGCGGGTGGCATCGGTGATCTGACGCCAAATACCCATTGCTCCTCGGGTCCACACCACACGATCAGAGGAAACAGGCCAACTTCCAGCTGTACCGGTATCTTGAATAATTTCTCGGTGACCACCCGATTTTCGCTCAGCAGTTTTGAACCACAGTGAGTTCCAAGAGCGCTCTGCATCCAGGTGTTTCAAACCAAGATCAACGGCATAGCCAATGTCTCGTGTCCACACCCAATTCCACTCTGCACCCGTTTGATAGCACTCACAGGCCACAGGTTCGGTGAAAGCCCCATCGGAAATTTCAGTGGTGCTGTTTTCTCTGGCTTCATGAACTGCGAGGGCAAATAGGGCATCAGTGAGGGGGTTGCCAGAGCGAAGTTTTGGATCGTCTGGTTGTTCGGACAGTGTTTTGACCACGGTTGGTACCCGCGTACTGCGTAGGGTAAAGGATCGGAGTCCATTGTTGGTTGACCATTCGACGCTTACAGTGTGGTCCGATAGAATGAACTCTTGGTATCCATTCTCTTCAAGGGTGGCATCCGAGTCTCCGCTGTCTATGATTTCAGCAGTGTCTACTTCCAAAGAGTCTGTATCCAAAGAGTCAGAAGAGGGGGCAATGCCGACTTTTCCACTGCAGCCCAGTCCCAACAGCCAAAGGGGAGATAGGGTTCTCATGTTTGCTCCTACAATTCTCTATGCTACTATCTAACAATAGCACAACCGCTGTGAACAGTTGGAGTCACAAATCGCCACACTGAAGTCAAAAAAATCTGTATTGCTGGTTGATGACAGTCCGTTTTTTGCCACCCAATTGTCCCGAAGTTTGCAGCAAGATCCATCTTTGCAGGTATGGACGGTGTACACACAAGCCGAGGGGATATCTGTACTCAAAAAATCCGCATTCGATGTAGTGGTTTGGGACATCGTCATGTTGAATCCAGACTCTTTGTGTAGGGTGCAAGCATTGAAAAAGAAGGCGCGTCTGGTGTTGTTGCGGGCAAGTGATATCGAGGCACTGCGATGGAGAGAGTACAATCCTGAATCGGATATCCGAACCAGTGTGGCGCAGAAACCCAAAACACTGTTGGACATGGTGGCATTTCGCGAAGTGTATATCCATGGGCTGCGAAATCACAGTACGAGTCCGTCTACGGAAAGCGTTGTGTCAAAGACCTATACCGAACGTCTCAAAGAACATTTGCCATTGGTATCGCCCTGCGCCATTGGGGTGGTGGCCTCAACGGGTGGACCGGCTGCGTTGGTTGAAATGCTTCAGGTCTTGCCCAAAGAGTATCCAATTCCAATCTTCATTGTGCAGCACATGTCTGGTGGTTTCATGTCTACTTTTTGTGATTGGTTGAACAGTCGGTTGGCGTTGTCTGTGCAAGTGGCGACACATCGACAACTCATTCGTGCAGGGGTGTGGCTTGCGCCAGATGGAGCCCACTTAGAAGTCTCCCCAAGCCGGATGCTATTGAATAGTGAATTGGCTGCGGTACAGTTTTCTAAACCGTCAGGGGATGTGTTGTTGCGCAGTATCGGGGCCGTTTTTGGCGTGAGGTCTTTGGGGGTTGTGATGACTGGACTGGGACAGGATGGTGCCCAGGGGCTCAGTGATCTGTCGAGTCACGGTGGTCAAGTGTATGTGCAAAGCCCAGCAACCTGTGTGGTTCCAGGAATGGTAGAGGCAAGTATGTCCTGCTGTCGAACTGAGCGCGCTCTATCTATCGAGACGTTGTCTCCTGTAGAACTGGGGACGTTGCTTCAAGGATTTGCCCCAACGCGGTTGCCTCCAGACTTGCCGTAGGGTTTACATCGACAAATAGAAGTCAATTAAGGTCAGTGCTTCAGTGGCATTGCTGTGAACGGAATCCACTTTCGATGGAAATACGGAATCAAAGAACGTTCCGAGGGGTGTGTGTAGGTGTTTTTTGGCAGTGTGCAGGTGTCGCTCTTTGTTGCGGGCATTGCCAGACTTGTGTGCGTATTGTCCGAGTAAGACATGTGCTGGCCAAAAGGCCGGTTTGAGTTTGATGCAACGTTCAAAGTGGCTCGATGCTTCAGTCTTGCGTTGGCCCTTGTGGGCAATGACCCCACGAAAGTAGGGAATGGTGGCTTCCGTTGCGTTGTGAATCATGGCTTTGTGAAAGCAAGCGTCTGCTGAACGAAAGTCGTGTTGGTTCATGAAGAGGACACCTTGCGCACAGAGTATTTGGGCAAGATCGCCACTGCGGCGTCGATACAGAGTGGTGAGTATTTTTTGTGCTTCTTCGATGTTGTCAGAACCCACCAACTGTTCTACATCCGACCAGTGTGGGCTGGCGGAAATTGTGGGCTGGACCGTTCGTTGTTTCTGTTTGGATGGTCGAGCAAAGTAGCGAAACCCAGTGATGCTTCGGCGTTCCAAAAAGGAACGATGGTTCTTTAAGGTGTCGTTTACTCCCAGCCAAATCATGCCGTGTTCAGACAGTGCACCTGCCATTTTTCGAGCGACGTCTGTGACTTGGGTTTCAGGAAAATAGATGAAGACATTTCGACAGACGATCACGTCCCATGTCCGACTCAAGGTTCCATGCCCCATTTTGGGTGGTGGTTGACTGATTAAGTTGTGGTATTGAAAGGCAATCGTATTTTTGAACGCAGGTTTGATGTCGTAACCGTTGTTGTTTTCGATGAGATACTGCTGGATGCTGCGTGGTGGCATCTTTCGGGTTCTATATTTTGGGTAACCGCTTCCGACTTTGGCAAAGGCCAAGGAGGGATGGTGGATGTCGGTTCCGAGTATGTCGACGGGAATGTTGTGTTCGTGGAATAGAAACAACAAGGAATAGGCTTCTTCTCCAGAAGAACAGGCAGCACACCACAGCCGTATTGGACGATTGAGTCGGGCATAGAGTTCTTTACACTGCGAAACCAATGTCTTTAGTTGGCGGTGTTGACGAAAAAAAGAGGTTTCGTTGATGGTGAGAATGTCCACAACACTAGAAAAGTGAGGGTGGGTCTCTCGCATAAAAGACAGTGAACGCGCAAATGTTTCAACCGACGTGTGTCCCAGTTCCGTACTCAGTTTACTGATTTTGGGAAGAATCTCCGCATTCAACCGCGCAGTGGGAATTTCATAGCCCAGCCGATCCTTGGCGAACTTGCGCAGCGCCTGTTCCAAAGCGGTCATGCGTTTCGATCACTCAGCAGGCGATCAAAGGTTCGTTGCAGTTCTTCCTCGTTGTAGGCAGATTTGACGATGTAGGCATCGGCACCGGCTTGGGCGGCTTGCTGTTTGGACTCTTTGGTTCGACGCGTCGAAAGAACAACAATTGGCAAGTCTTGCGTTTTGCGATTGGAGCGCAACTTTCGAATCAGTTCAAAACCATTGAGAATGGGCATGTCCAAATCGGTCATCACCAAATCCACTTCTCGATAGGTCAGTTGATCCCAAGCATCTTGTCCATTGACGGCTTCGAATACTTGATAGCCCATCCGAGAGACCCTCGACACCAGCATTTCTCTGGTTAGGTCAGAATCTTCAGCCACTAAGATTCGGATTACGTCACTTTGGGTATTTTTCTTCTGGGCACCGGAAGAAGCGCGTTTGCGATACTCGTTGGCCAAGTCAAGCAGGTACATCACATTCAAAAACTGAACGACCATGCCACCTTCGATCATGGAGGTTCCAGAGATGATTCTCAAATCTCGAATGAAACTGGGCAGGTTCGATTGCACAAGTTGTCTCACACCCATAATGGAGTCCACCCGAACGCAGACGCGGGTTGCTGCACTTTGTAACAGCACGACATCATCGACCTTATTGGAATTTTGGGCTTCTCCAAACTCCAGTAAATCCCCAAGTCCGACCAAGGGCAAGAGTTTGCCATCGTCCATTCGAGCGGCTTCTCCTTCACCCACGCTGATGACGTCTTCGCGTTCAATTTGGAGTACTTTTTCGACACTTTGGATGGGAAAGGCATGGTATCCTT
>CBFICN010000230.1:0-5929 GCA_965661045.1 uncultured Myxococcota bacterium | reverse complement strand
TCCCATCCCGAACACAGAAGTAAAGTCTCTTGGCGCCGATGGTACTGCTGGGGAGGCCCAGTGGGAGAGTAGGTCATCGCCACCTTTTTTATTTTTTTACCCTGTATATTTTGGCCTCGTAGGATTCTAGGTGAGCGATCAAATTGAAAGTGGGTGTGTATATGGTTCGAGTCAGACTCGGACCTGTTCTTTTTTTAGCCATAAGTGTTGTTGATAGAATTTCTAGAAAGAACAGACAGTCGGTCTTTTTCTGTTATATACAAGAAAACAACAGTTGGAGAGAGTATGCCAAAGAACCACGATGGACGTCCACAGAAAGCCAAGAATGTGTTGGGTACTCCATTGCAAACCTGTTCAGTAGATCCCGTGACGGGGTTTTATAGAGATGGATGTTGCAACACAGGCCCTCAGGACAGGGGCTTGCACATGGTGTGTGCCATTATGACCACCGAGTTTCTCGAGTTCTCCAAATCTCGTGGCAATGATTTAAGTACCCCAATGCCAGAGTATCACTTTCCTGGGTTAAAGGACGGGGATCAGTGGTGCCTATGCGCTTTACGATGGGTGGAAGCCTACAAGAACAACAAAGCTCCGAAAGTTGTGTTGAAAGCAACGCACCAAGCGATGTTGCAAGTTGTACCACTAGAGATACTGCAGCAATTTGCTGTGGATGTCGGAACTGAAGAGTAGAAACTACCGTTTGATGGAGTCCAATACTGTACGAAGTGGCTGTTCCAGTGTGTCCGCAACCATTTGGTGTCCAGCTGGACTGAGGTGGACGACATCCAGAAAGTAGTCGGGTTGTGGAAAGACCGTGTGAACAGTGTCGATGGCCAAGCCCAGTTCAGTAGAGGTGCGAAAATCAAATCGGTCTGCAGATCCCTCTGTGATGTTTGGGTGTTGAGTCTCTGGTAGGTTGACAGGCACATCTGTGCAGTGATCATATTCAAGACACAGTCTAGACACGTGACCACCATAGTTCCATCCATAGGCAAAAGGTAGATTGAGAGAGACCACTTTGCTGTTTGCAGCCTTGGTGTGCTGTAGGAACGAATGAATCCCTTTTTCATAGTAGCCTTGAGCAATGAAAGAATGCTTGTCCAGTTCTTCTGTTGTCGAGTCGTGTACAATTGTTTGCAGCCACTGTAGGAAATACGACTTCGAGCGCAATTCCAACATGGGAGGGATGGGCTTGTCTGGAACTTCTTGGGAGATGCCTTCTCGCCAAAGGGTTTGATCAATATCGTTTCCACTGGTTTGGACGACGACAATCAACGGATTCAAAAGGTCATAATATTGAGAGTAGACTTCTGTCATGCATTCAATTGTGCACCCTTGCAACGCCAAATTGTACAATGGCACATCGGGAAAGCGCTCTTCGAGCAACGAGAAAAATCGCTGGTGTTGATCCACACCTTTGCCAAAGCCAACGGAATCACCAATTAACATGATGGAAGGCTCAGACGGTTCTGGAAATTGACGTTCGCGAAACCCATAGTCGTTGGTTTGTACGTGGTAGGGGTTGGGAACATGGTCAAACGCCGGTCTGTTTTCTTCAGGCTGCTCCATGTAATCGTCGTTGGTGCGTCGTTGTCGAAGCATCCATTCTACGTTGAGGTGTTGATGACGCTCAGACAGAAAGACCCACCGAGACAGCTTGAACTGGTTGAAAAATAATACGTTTGCAAATTCTTTGGATGCGGGCAACACGCGCAAGGACAGTTCAAAAATCAGTATGAGAAGCAGCAATCCAGCAACGGGCACCAGTGAAAACAAAATCTTTTTAACGATGGAAGGGGTGTTCACGGTACGATCTCCAGCAGAAGCAGACAAAGCCTCACTAAATTTTATATAAGAGAATATCCACGACAGCACAAGAGGGGAGTGGCTTTGTCACGCTTCTCATTGAATATGGGTGGTGCATCCCAGCCAACACCCTACCATTCTAGCCAACACCTTACCATTCCAGTCACTGCTGCACAGTATACGACTTTCTATACAGTATGAGTGGAATCCATGGAGTTTTGGACTAGAATATTGAAAGAAGAACAAAGGAGTTTTCGATGTTTACAGTACTGGTTTCATGGTTTGTCGCCTGCGTGTCTTTTGCGGAGTCTCCCAGAGAGTCTGAGTTGAGAGCGAAGTTGACCCCACTGCAATACAAAGTGACACAAGAAGAGGGAACCGAGCCCCCTTTCAACAACGAATACTGGGACAATACTGAGCCGGGCATTTACGTAGATTTAATTTCGGGAGAAGCCCTGTTTTCATCGACCCACAAGTACAAGTCGGGTACGGGGTGGCCAAGCTTTTATCGACCGTTGGAAGATGCCAACATCGTTGAAAAAGCCGATCGAGGTGTATGGGGAACCCGATCAGAAGTGCGTTCCTTGATGGGCGATGCGCATTTGGGACACGTGTTCAATGATGGTCCTGAGCCGACTGGACTGCGCTATTGTATGAATTCGGCAGCGATGAAATTCATTCCCGTCGCACAGATGGCCAAGTCGGGGTACGCGGAGTACTTGTATCTGTTTTCTTCTGAAACAACAGATGTTTCGGCGCCCGACAAAGAGATTGCTTATTTGGCGGGCGGTTGTTTTTGGGGGATGGAGCAGATCATCCGAAAGATTCCAGGGGTATTGGATACGGAAGTTGGGTATACCGGAGGCCGGTTGGATGCTCCCACATATGCAGATGTCAAAAAAGGCAAATCTGGACACGCCGAGTCGGTGAAGGTTGTTTTTGACCGCAATCGCCTCAGTTACGAAAAGTTGCTTGAATACTTCTTTCGCATGCACGACCCGACGACCCTCAACCGTCAAGGGAACGATGTTGGCAGCCAGTATCGTTCAGCCATTTTCTACCTGTCGGACAGTCAAAAACGCACGGCAGAATCGACGATTGCAAAAGTCAATGCTTCTGGAAAATGGTCCAAACCGATCGTTACCGAAGTGGTCAAAGCGGGCGAATGGACCGACGCTGAAGAGTATCACCAAGACTATTTGGTCATTCAGCCAGATGGGTATACCTGCCATTATCTTCGAGACTGAATACATTCATACAGAACAGTCGTTTGACGGATGCAGTCAGTTGCAGAACAACGTTGATGGATTGAATAGGGAGTACACATGATACACAATTCTGCATTGGGCTTCGCAATGGATAGCTCGGTTGGGTTAGAGTCGCTAGAAGACTGGGTCGACGCGCTCAAAGGTATGAACGAGTTGGAACGCGGTTCGATTGCAAACCCGACAGAAGGGCGTCAAGTCGGTCACTATTGGTTGCGCAATCCAGCCTTGGCCAGTCCGGAACAGGCTGCAGAGATTCAAGCGTCGTGGCATGCGTTGCCAGGGGGGATGTCCTTGGTGCAAGAACGAGGATTCACTGAACTGTTGATGGTTGGGATTGGAGGTTCTGCACTGGGACCACAACTGTTGGTAGATGCCCTACCCAGTCAGGGATTGAACGTATCCTTTCTTGACAACACCGATCCGGATGGCATTGATCGCGTCCTGTCTGGACTGGACTTGTCCAAAACGGTGGTTGCAGTTTTGTCCAAGTCCGGTGGCACCAAAGAGACCCGCAACGCAATGTTGGAAACCCGGTTTGCTTTTGAACAGTTGGGGTTAGATTTTCCCAAACACGCCATCGCTGTCACGATATCGGGCTCCAAACTGTATCAGATGGCTATAGAAGAGCAATGGTTGGGCACATTGCCCCTGTGGAACTGGGTGGGCGGTCGAACGTCGATTACGGGGATGGTTGGATTGCTTCCACTGGCGTTGATGGGGCGTGATTGGCAGGCCTTTGTTCAAGGGGCAAAAGAGATGGACAATTGGACTCGAAGCCAGACAGTAGACAATCCTGCCCTTGTTTTGGCAGAACTTTGGTGGACTGAAGGAAATGGCAAAGGGGACCGAAACATGGTGGTGTTGCCCTACAAAGATTCCCTGGGTTTGTTTGGACGGTATTTACAACAGTTGGTGATGGAGTCTGTGGGCAAGAAACATGATCTAGACGGCAAGGTTGTACACCAAGGATTGACGGTCTATGGAAACAAAGGCAGTACCGATCAACATGCCTTTGTACAACAGTTGCGCGATGGTCGACACGACTTTTTCACGGTCTTGATTGGGGCGTTGACCGATCGAAGTGCTTCTTCGAACGAAGTTGAGCCGGGGGTCACAACCGGTGCCTACTTGCTCGGATTTTTGATGGGCACTCGACATGCACTGTTGGACGCCGGACGTTCTGTCATGAGCATCATTGTTGAGCGTGTGGATGAGCGTACCCTAGGGGCATTGATCGCACTCTTTGAACGCGCGGTGGGACTCTATGCACACCGAGCGAACATCAACGCGTACGACCAACCCGGTGTTGAAGCCGGTAAGAAAGCCGCACAGGCGATGTTGGATCTCAAACAACGCATCTCAATGGGAGACGCAACGGGTGCGGATTCTTTTGATGTATGGATGTGGGAGTCCCACATGCGCATCAACGATTGATCAGATGGAATCGCTCATACAGCACGTTCCAGATATTTGGCAACAGAATCTTCCCATCGTAGACGTACGGGCGCCGGTAGAATTCTCGAAAGGGCATATACCGGGGGCGCTCAATGTTCCACTGCTGACCAATGATGACCGTCATCAAGTTGGACTGTGCTATCGACAGCAAGGACAGAAAGCGGCAGTACAGTTGGGGCTACAGTTGGTGGGACCAAGGTTGGCTGATTTGGCGCAGGAAGGAATGAACATTGCACGTAGTGGATCGTTGATTGTGTACTGTCAAAGAGGTGGACAGCGCTCTCAATCCATGTCATGGCTTTGGACGCAAATTGGCCTCAGGGTGTGGCGTATAGAAGGAGGTTACCGGAAATTTCGTCAATGGGTAAACCAAGAGTTGCAGCGTTCTCATTCTCTGCTTCTATTGGCTGGTGGAACTGGGGTTGGCAAAACAGACATCTTGCATGCCTTAACCAACGAAGGGGAAGCGGTATTGGACTTGGAGGGCTATGCGCGACACAAGGGCTCGGCCTTTGGTGCGATAGGTGAAGACAAGACGGCCAAACAAGGGCATTTTGAAAATTGCCTTGCCACACAATTGCATCGAATTCAAGGTGAAAAGCCCGTTTGGGTTGAATCTGAAAGTCAGCGCATTGGCAATTGCCAAATTCCACCTCAACTGTGGTCAGACATGCAACAGTCTCCGAGGATTTATTTGGAAAGAGACCGTCAACAGCGGGTCGTGCGATTGTGTGAGGATTACAAAGACGCTTCCGTTGAAGAGTTGCAGCGGGCGTTGAATGGAATTCGAAAAAGGTTGGGGCCAGAGAAGTATCAGCGGGCAGTGAACGATTTGATGGAGGACAATCGGGCTGGTGTCGTTGACAGTGTACTCGACTATTACGATCGGTTGTATGACAAGTACAAGCGGATTCATCATGCCAGAATCATGGACACAGTAGACATTTCTCAGCAGTCCATGGCGTCGGTGATTCAGCACTTGAAGTCTCTAAAAGATGAAAAATACCCTCAAATCGAATAAGAGAAACTGTCGAGTTGTGACATTGAGTTCTTGGAGGACGCATGAGTGAAACTAAACCCAAGTTGCAAGATCTGTTCATCGGAATCGCTGGTCTAATCGGTGCTGGAAAATCCACCTTGGCGACAGCACTGGGTGGTCTGACAGGGCTGCCCGTTTATTACGAGCCTGTTCAGGACAATGAATATTTGGCAGACTTCTATGCCGATACAGGGAAGTACGCTTTCTCGATGCAGATTTATTTGTTGAATCGTCGTTTTCAGCAGCACCAAGAGATTATCTGGAAAGGTGGTGGTGCGGTACAAGATCGAACCATTTATGAAGATGCCATTTTCGCAAAAACACTATTGAACTTGGGGTTGATGGATGAGCGCGATTATCG
>CBFICN010000229.1:0-5984 GCA_965661045.1 uncultured Myxococcota bacterium | reverse complement strand
GACAATTCTGCCATGGACAAACTCTTGATGCGGTCTATTCAAAAAGCCAATCGACTGGGTCGAACCAGTGGCCTGAGTGGGCCTGATGTATTCATCAATCCGTCTAAGGTGTTGCACCGATTGCGTCAGATCAAATCTTCAGCCGAGATTGAGGTTATGCGCAAAGCCGTTGCCATCACCAAAAAAGCCCATGAAGAAGCAATGGCGATGACGGCACCCGGTGTTTTTGAGTATCAGTTGGAAGCCAAGATTGCCTATGTGTTTCGAAGCAGTGGGGGTACAGGTCCAGGATACACTTCTATTGTTGGAGGTGGAAACAATGCCGTTATTCTACATTATGTGACCAATGACCAACCTCTGCGGGATGGAGATGTTGTGTGCGTCGATGCTGGATGTGAGTTGGGGTCTTACACGGGAGACATCACTCGAGCCTGGCCTGTGAACGGTAAATTTACGGCTGCTCAGCGCGAAATCTATGAAGCCGTACTGAAAGCCAATGAGGCTGCGATTGCTGTCTGCAAACCCGGTATTCGCTATCGAGAAGTGCATGAGGCTTCGGTACTGTCTTTGACGACGTCTATGATTAAATTGGGCCTTCTAGAAGGCGAGGTTGATGACAATATTGCCAATGAAAGTTACAAAAAGTTCTTCATGCACGGAACGGGTCACTGGTTGGGTATGGATGTGCACGACGTAGGTCCCTACGTGGATGGTGTCGATTCTATTCTTTTAGAGCCAGGCATGATGCTGACTGTAGAACCCGGTATTTACATTGATGCCGATGATGACAGTGTAGAGGAAAAGTATCGTGGCATCGGGATTCGTATTGAAGACGACATTTTGATTACAGCAGATGGCTATGAAAACTTGTCTGCAGACATTCCCAAATCGGTAGAGGACGTTGAAGCCATCGTTGGTACAACACTGTCATGACAATTTTGGTCGGAGATATTGGCGGCTCCAACATTCGCTTGTCCGCATGTGAAGTGTTGGGCAAAAATCAAGTGCGTCTTTTTGAGTCTTGGTCGTGTGCGACGGCCGAATTTCAATCCTTGTATGATGTGGTCAACATGTACCTAGATCTCCATCGTGATGTTCGTTGCACGGGAGGGGTATTTGCGGTTGCTGCGCCGACGGATGGGCAGCAGGCTGAACTGACCAATGCCAACTGGACTGCCAATGTCTGTCGACTACCATTTCAATCTACTTTGATAAACGATTTGGAGGCTGCTGGGTGGGGCAGTTATCAACGGGGGATGGGCAAAGAGATTTTTCACTTGGGTTCTTCTTCCGTTACTGAAAAGGAATCATCGCTTCTAGGCGTTGGAACTGGGTTTGGGTTGGCACACTGTTTTCCAGCACAAGCCTTTGTCTCTCCAACTGAATTTGGTCACGTGTCCTTTGCGCCATTTGACGAACAGACCGGACGTTTATGGAAGTGGTGGCAGCAAACGCAGCAGAGACGTTTGACGATTGAAGATGTCTGTTCTGGTCGGGGTCTGTACAATCTATTGCGTTTTGTTGAGTTTGATACAGAGCAGCAGTTGCGTATAGACAGTACAGACACACTGGATTGGGGTGAGCGACTGTCGAAATACAAAGACCAACCGGTTGCCCAGATGGTCTGGCGTTTATTTTTCTCGATTTTGGGTTCTGTTTGTGGAGATGTCATTGTGGGAAATCGTAGCCACCAGTTGTATTTGTGTGGTGGCGTGCTGGGTAAAAATGTTGAGTTGTTCCACCAGCACAGCGAAGCTTTTAGGACGGCAATGTTGAATAAAGCACCTATGACACACCTAGTAGAAGAGGCAATGGTGGCGTTGTTTCTAGAGTCCAAACTGCAGCAGTATGGTTGTGGTCTATGGTATGCCAATCGATTTGAATAGCGGATGGGTTCTCATTCCTGCACACAATGAGGCAGCACACATAGCGTCTGTGCTCAAGACCATACACTGTGTTTGGAATGGTCCAGTACTTGTCGTAGACTCATGTTCGACCGACAACACAGCCACTATTGCAGAACAACATGGAGCCGTTGTCATCTCCACTAGCAAACCTGGCTACTGGCAGGCACTGAGAACGGGGTATCGTCATTTGCTCAACAATGAACACTGTTCTTGGGTTGTTCAATTGGATGCCGACGGTCAACACAATCCGTTGCATATCCATCGATTGGTGGGTCACCTATCTTCAGATGTGACGATCCCACAATGGGTGGTCGGCAGTCGAAAAGGGTGTGGGGTGCTTGGTGATGGCGTCTTGGCACTGGGACAGCGGACACTGCGATGGATGCTGTCCACGTATCTTCAACATCCATATTCAGACATCAGTTCTGGTATGTGGTGTTTGAATCGTTCATTTATGAAGGTTCTGGTGGAGTATGAAACGCCAAACTTGACTGGTGATGTGGCGATTCGATTGTTTGCCCAACAACATGGCGTATTGCCAATGGAGATTCCTACGGCTATGAGCCCTAGAACCTCAGGGGTTTCTATGCATCAAGGGGCGATGCATAGATTGAAACACCTGCGCAATGTTTGGGTGGATTGCGGGACACTTATTCGCAATCGTCCACAACTGTCGCCGCACTCCCTACATCCGCATCCAAGTCGATGACAAAGCCATCTTCGACCAAGTCCACATCGCCGTTGGCATATTCGATGACCAAGTCTACCGTACCTTCTGCGGCATCGGCATCTACTTGAACGGTCAACAACAGTTCATCGAACAAAGGGGTGAATTCACAAATGCTCAATGCGCCGTATGGGGTGATGTTTACAATCTGAGACCAATCTATCGTACTATCGGATCGCAGTGCTGATAGAAAGGCATCTCCTGGTGCCGCAGAACTGGGTACGGTGTAGAATCCCACCGGTTGATTGTTTTCGGTGGTTGAGTCGTCTAGGTCTGCACTTTCAGTTGACTCTTCATCATTTTGGGCTTCCTCAGTTTCTTCGAGTTCATCTTCCGCCCAGTCTGCCCAGTCATCTTCCTCCCACTCTTCACCAGAATCCCATTCTTCCCAGTTGGATTTTTCTCCTTCGACGATGATGCAGCCTGTTGCAAAGTGTCCAAGTAGTATTGATGCCTGGATTGATTTCTTCATGGTTTCTCCATTGTGTAAGTTTATTTGGTGCTTATACATTAAACGTGACTGCTCTCTGAAGTATTCCAAAAACTTTTTTCGTTTTCGAATTCTTTGTTACAATAGAAAGTCGCGTCAAAATCATTTTAGACAGGAGAAAAAATGAGACCTGAAAAAGCCTATAAAAATTTGGAGTTTTTGAATAGCTCTGGAGCCCGTGCCATTCGAATTCTGTGTGAGTATGAAGAGCCCAAAAGACGTTTTGAACAACAAAATGTCGACGATACAATTGTGTTCTTTGGATCGGCTCGCTCAAAACCCATGGACGTTGTGGAAGGTGAAATCGCTGACTTGCAACGCAACCTTGCCCGCGAAGATTCGACGGAGCAAAAGGCCACATGGGAAGCGGCATTGAAGAAAGCTCAGGCTGCAAAAAAATTGGCTGTGTACTACGAGAAAACACGGGAATTGGCACGTCGTTTGACTGAATGGGACATGAACCGCAATGCCAAGAAACGCTATTACATTTGTACTGGGAATAGACCTGGAATGATGGAAGCCGCCAATCGTGGTGCCTCAGAGGTTACGGGGGGTCGTTCGGTTGGTTTGGCAATTTCATTGCCTTTCGAAGAAAGTGTCAACAAATACGTCACACCAGACCTCGGATTCGAATTTCATTACTTCTTCACCCGCAAATACTGGTTTCTCTACCTTTGTAAGGCTATGGTGATCTCACCGGGTGGGTTCGGAACGTTGGACGAATTGTTTGAAGCGTTGACCCTTCGACAAACACAGAAAATCAACAAACCAATGCCCACTGTACTGTTCGGTACAGAGTATTGGAACGACATTATGAACATTCCAAAAATGGTTGAGTGGGGAACCATCTCTGAAAAGGATTTGGATATGTTTATCGTGACCGATGAAGTCGAAGAAGCATTTGAATATTTGGTTCGTGAAATCGAAGCCCTCGAGGCGAGTGAGTCAGCAGAATGAGTCGATTTGGTATTCGCAAAAAGATTCGTTCTTTGATGGGGACACAGCGTCCCGAAATTATTCGCCATTCTGTCACGTACATTTTGCCAGACGGCACAGAGCAGGTTGTGCAGGCTGAAGAACGCTACAACCTGTTGATGGCCAGCCAGGCTCTACCGTCTCCCATTGGTACCGGTCGGCGAGCAGGTGGTTCTTGTGTGGACGGTGGGTGTGGTTCGTGTCGCGTTGAAGTACTCGACTCGACGGGACTCACCCCCATGTCTCCTGGTGAGAAGGCCACTTTGGATGCTTATGTTGCAGGAGATCCACATGAGGGGCGTTGTCGTGAACCTGGAGAACCCTACACCGAACAGACCCGTCTGGCTTGCTATGCCAAGATTGTTGGTTCTGGTGCCCGCGTGAAAGTGGCTGAATTGGTGGACTTTGAGGCGTTACAGGGTGAAAAAAACGGGTTCTAAAAGTTGATTTGCGGTCTTGGATTTCAAGACTTTCCTTGTCTAAAAAAGTTCGGATACGAAGGTATACCGAACTTTTTTATTCTTCGGAGATTCTTGAAATTCAAGATCCACTCTCAACTTTGAAAATGGGCTGGTTTGCGTGTTGGGAATTTGTGGGTGTTGGGAGATGTTTGATGACTTGGGTGTTGGTTTGTGTGCCGGTATGTTCCTATCTGAAAAATCGGACAGTTGGTCATGCACAAACTCGTGCAAATTTTTGATAGTAATATTGCTCCGACTGCAACGGTGTTTTACCATTGCCCCGGATTCTGGTACGGTTGTAAAATCTTTCAATATAATCTCTGATCGCCTCCTCGATTTCTCGTTTACTGGTCCAAGTTTGGCGGTGCAAACACTCTCTTTTCAACACTGAAAAGAAACTTTCTATGACAGCATTATCAAGGCAAGTGCCGGCTGAACCGAAAGATGTGTGTAGTCCAGCCGTCTCTTGCCTTTTCAAATACTGTTCCGAAGTATATTGAGAACCTCGGTCTGAATGATGGATGACACCTTTTGGATTGCCTCGAAGTATCAACGCTTGATTCAATGCTTTCATTGGCAAGTCTGTTGTCATGTTCGATGCTGTAGCCCATCCGACAATTCTTCTGGCATACAAATCCAGTACAACAGCCAAATAGACCCAACCTTCTTGTGTCCGTTTTTGAGTGATGTCACAGCACCAGATTTGATTCGGTCGCTCCGCGGTAAAATGCTGTTTGACCAAGTCTTGATGAGAAACTTTTGGACTACGATACTTCTTCCGATTTATCGGCAATCCAAAGAGTTGCTCCTTTCTCATCAGCTTCTGAACCGTATGTCTTCCAATAGTATGTCCAGCTTCTTTGAGTTTCAGAAACAGTCTTGGTACACCATAAGTACCACGAGATTCTCGATGTATAGACCTGATATCAACCAACAGTCTATCGTAGTTTCGTTTGGGTCTTCTTTTCCAGTCGTAGAAGCCAGAACGGGAGACTTCCATGACCTTACACAGCGTTTGAATCGGATAGTTAGCAGACTCCGCCAGGATAAAACGATAGCGTTCTACCACTGATCCTTCGCGAAGAATGCGGCGGCCTTTTTTAAGATTTCAGCCTCCATTTTGAGTCGTCGAACTTCTTTGCGAAGTTCTTGGATTTCGATTTGTTCGGCAGACATTACTGTTTTCGAACCTGTTTTAGGGTCTTCTACTTCAATCATCGCATTCTTATACCATCGTTGCAGTGTAGACGCTGGTATACCAAGATTCTCGGCAGCCTCAGCAAATGTCATGCTTAAATTATTGTGCATGTATTGCACACATTCTTGTTTAAACGCTTTTGTATATGTTTTGTTTCGTCTCATGGTCACTCCATATTTTGTTTTAGTATAGTTTAAGAGTGTCCGAATTGTCAGATAGGCTTAGT
>CBFICN010000228.1:0-6002 GCA_965661045.1 uncultured Myxococcota bacterium | reverse complement strand
CCCCAACACAAACGAGGTGCTGGTCGGTTTGCGTGGCACGGACTCAATGCGGACCCCTTTGCCCAACAAACAACTGTCCAAGCGCCCGTCGACATTTTGAATCAATGCATCATCGCACACAATCGAGTTTTCAATTTGAGAATTGGCAATGGTTGCCCCTGCACCAATCGATGTAAAAGGACCGATGTAGGCGTTTCGAATTACCGCATGGGGCCCAATCGTTGCCGGACCACGAATGATTGAATTCTCGACGATCGCACCGTCATCTATCTGCACCATATTGGACAAAGCAGACAGTTCATCCACATCCCCAAGGCATCGACTTTGTTGAACATCGCTCGACAATATCATGCGGTTGGCTTCCAACATGTCTTCTGGTTTTCCAGTATCTTTCCACCATTTGTGAATGATGTGCGGTGCCACCACGAAACCGTTGTCCACCAGCCACTGAATCGCATCGGTGATCTCCAATTCATTGCGTGGTGAAGGCTCAATTTCTTTGACGGCGGTAAAGATGTTGTGGTCAAAAAAGTACACTCCGACCAAGACCAAATCACTCGGTGGGTCTTTGGGCTTTTCTATCAACCGCTGAATCCTACCGTCTTCGAGCACCACCACCCCAAAGGCACTGGGATTGGATACAGGGTTCAACAACACCATCGAATTGGGCTTGGAGGTTTCAAAATCTTCCACGAAGGTTGTCACCCCATTTTGAACCAGGTTGTCCCCCAAGTACATCAAAAATGGTTCTCCATCCATAAACTCTTCAGCGATGAGAACTGCGTGCGCCAGCCCCAAGGGGGCCTCTTGTTGAATGTAGGTGAAACTGGCTCCAAATCGACTGCCGTCCCCCAGTGCCGACTTGATTTCCGTAGCCGTGTCTCCGACAATGATTCCGATATCGGTGATGCCAGCTTCTACAATGGACTCAATGCCATATTCAATTGTGGGCTTGTTGGCGATGGGAATCAATTGCTTGGCCGCTGTGTACGTCAACGGTCTCAAGCGCGTACCTTTGCCACCAGCTAATATCAATGCTTTCATACTCTATCCTTTCACTGTGGAGTCTCTGTCAAGTGATATCCACACACTGGTATCATCTCTACCCTATACAAGATCGGTTCATCGAAAATAAAATTTAAATTCCTAACTTTGTTGTTGACCAAGCATACGTTGTTCAATACCCTACTTACCGAAACAGTAGGAGAACAAATGCCAAATATCGCCATCGCAATGGGTCTGAAAGAAGAAGCCGAGGTCATACAACAAAACATTGAATACCATTTGGCATTGGGCATCCACAAAATCTTCATTGTGGAATTGGGTTCTAAGGATAATTCAGTGGGCGTGTTGCAACAATATGCAAACCACCCACAGGTAGACGTGCTGTATTTTGACAGCGATGAAGCAGCCATCTCCCTAATCCAACTCAATGTGTTGCGGGTGTATGAGCACGACGATGTTGATTACATTGTCCACCTAGACCCAGATGAGTTTCTGGTTCTCAGTGAGGGCACGACACTCGACGATATCTTTTCTCAGTTTCCGGCTGACTGTTATTATCTTCCAAAATACAACGTGGTTCCTATCAAACTCTTTCAGCGACCACTGACACAAGCCGTACTACAAAAATTACTGAAACTGTATTTCTTCACTGAACTCTCTCAACAAGAACTGTGCTACCCCAGTCCATCACCGATGGAAGATTACAAACGGTGGCTTCGGACCGTGCCAACACACAAATCCATGCACAATAAAGAAGCATACAACGTAGAAGTTGCAGGACACAAAGTGTTCTCTCCCTCTCTAAAGCAAATTATGGTGCCCAACAATCTGTGCATCGCCCATTTGACCATCACAACCTTTTCGCGGTTTGAACAGCGACTAAAAAGCATCACCGAATTTGTCTCGAGAATAGACCCCGCAGATAAAAGTTCTTTTTACTCTTGGAGAGTCCAATCCTATGCTTACACGTCTGGACAAACTCAAGAAGTGTACGACAGTTTGTTCCCTTCCAAAACAGAGTTTGTTCAATTGCAACAACAAGGGGTCATTAAACCCATCAAACACGTATTGGAACAAAATGGCTTTTGGACGCCGTCTGGTCCTTTACAACTCAAACACTCCTATATTTTAAACCCATTGATGGCCAAGGGACTGAATCGAGTGTTGGCAGCACATAAACAGCCCAAGCCTAGACACTCTCAAGAAAGATAGTTCCCCAACACCTTCTGCAAACTGGACCAAATTCGTCGCCAAAACTGTGGGAACACCAACTGTTCAACCCAGAGTGCGCGGGCAACACGTTGTCGATTCTGCAAGTCACCGTCTGAAGACCCTGAAGACCACAGGGCAACCCGTTCAAACAACAATTTCCACTCTTTGGACTGTATCGTACACGCATCGTAGGCCAACTCTCTCTCCAACGGCAATGCCAATCCAGCATCCATCCATACGGGAATCCGACCGGCTCGAAGAGATTGATACACCAAACTCAAGGGGTCGTCCCCAAACTGAGAACAAAAAACAAAGGCAGTCGACCAGTCTTCAATGCGTCCTTGTCCATCACAGGACAACACTTCAAGGGTACACACGCCTTGACGCGCTGCTTCTTTGAGCATGTGCAACTCTTCACTCTTGATTCTCTGAGCACAATAGCCAACAGCACAATTGTCAGTGACTTCAATTTCTGGTCCAACAGTCAATCTCGGGGGCGGTGAAGCAAAATCTTGAGGCCGACGTTTGTGTCGCAACACTTGATTTCTCAAACACACAATGTGATCGGCTACATTGAACGGCATTGAAAGTTTTGACTCTATAAAGAGTACGCAAGGAGCATTGGGGAGAACAGCACCACTCGACATCGAATTGCAGTGTCTGTCCACCATTTTGTAAACCAAGTCTGGCAAGCGTCCATACAACAACAGATTGTTCACCGGTATCTGTCGCTTCTTGAGCATGCGGCGAATTTTTGGAAGCATGGGTTCAATGAATGCGTCGGAGAATATCCAAGGCACAATGTGGGCAACGACATTGCCATCTTCATCGTCAGAAGAAACAGAAGAGTCAGCAGATATCGTTTCGCATACACATTTCAACCGTTCAACACCCGGGCGCCCATCAAACGTTGCGTCCATGTCAAGCAACGGCTTCAGCACAACCCGTACATGGTCAGATGCAACCTTGGAAAAGTGAATCCCCCACTCTGACGCCAGTCGTTGATTGGATTCCTGATACATCAAATCCAAATACAGTCTGTCTTGTTTGGACAATTTCGTTGCATGGTGATTGCTGGCAACCATTTTTGATGCTGGGAAGTGTGTAAACGGCGCAATGTTCAAAAACTGCGTCACCGCATGTAAAGTTTCGTTGTGGCGGTTCAGGAGAGCCGATTGCTCCAGTACACACACCTGCTCTCTTGGAAAGTACTCGAGCACGCGATCGAGTTGTGCTGCATAAAACCCACGTTCAACATAGGAAAACACAGGGTGAAAATCATCAAATCTAGAGCGCCCGAACCGAATCACTTTGGAAAAACAAAAGGACTCTCGTCCCATCTTCGTCGTCATTTTCCAATGTGAGAATGCCCTGTCTGATGGGTCACGAAGCAACACAATTATTTTCGCGTCTGGATTGTATCGGTAAAGTCTCTCCATCACCAGTGGATGATACAAATACATTGGTGTCGCGTCCACTCTCAACGTAGTGGGCTCTACGATCTCTTTCTGTGAAAAGCACTTCTGTACCTCTCGATCGATGTCACACTGGTCTATCGCGGGTTGATTGA
This sequence comes from uncultured Myxococcota bacterium, assembly GCA_965661045.1. Taxonomy (GTDB): domain Bacteria; phylum Myxococcota_A; class UBA796; order UBA796; family UBA796; genus CAJWHX01. The sequence goes on along the minus strand of CBFICN010000228.1, from coordinate 2,215 downwards.
ACAAGTGCAGTTCTTTTTTGTACCCAAACTGCAAGGACGGATGCTCTTGTAGAAAAGTATACAGTGCTGTTGTGCCTGCCTTTTGTGCCCCCACAATGAACACGGATATTTTTGAAGCGGGCATGTTCATATAGGATTCATGGTTGATCAACCAGCGTCTTCCAAATGGTTCTAGACAGTTTCTGATGTTGGATTCGCGTGCACCTTTTGCAAGGCCTTCGCGGCCGCTTGAACCACCATTGGCTCAGAATCTTGTAGAGCGCTGATCAAGGTACCCATCGAGGATGAATCTCCAATGATGCCAATGCCTTCCGCTGCATGTGTTCGAACACGACTTTCTCGACTTTGAAGCAACGCCCGCTCCAAGTACGGCAACGCTTTCTCGCCCATTTGCGAGATGCCCTGCTCGAGTTCTTCTTCCCAGTCCGTCAGCAACAACTCCACCACTTTTGGCTCTCCAAGCTTAGCGAGGGCTTGTACCGCATAGGATCCCAAATAAGCACCCTTGAGTCCGGTTGCTGCATTGCGTTGAGCTTCTTTGACGATCTCCAACAAGGGATCAATCGCTTTTGGATCTCCCAGTTTTGCAAGGGCTTGAATCAACATTGGACGGTTGTCTTGGGTACTGTCCATCAACCGCTCGATCAATGAATCCACGATGGTTGTATCCCCAATCTCACCAATGGCAGAGATGCAATAGCCACGCACTTTGCTATTGAGGTGATCGAGATGGTCGTGCAACACCTTCTTGGCTTTGTCCGACACTGAACCCAATTTACCCAAACTGAGTAGCGCCTCTGCAACAACATCATCGGATTCTCGATCTTTTTTGGCAATCACTTTCAACAACGGTTTTTCAGCATCTTTTGAACCCAACTTACCCAACGAACGAGCCGCCAACTCTCGCAGGGAGGCATCCGAATCTTCCAACAACGCAATCAACGGGGGTACTGCATCCACACACTTTCGATCCAACAGCAACCGAATCGATTTTTCTTTGAGTTCAACCGATGCGTCGTCCCTGCCCAACACATAAATCAACGGGGCTTCAATCTTTTCTTCTAAGGCCAACAAGGCTTTGCGAACGTGGGTGTATACCTGTTCATCAAGTAGATACTGAATGAGTGGCAGCATCGCCCGTTCGTCCTTTAAAGTTTCCATCTGCTTGATGGCGTCCACGCGATAGGGCATCGGCATTTTGCGCATTGCCGAAATCAACTCTGCCAGTGCTTCAGGCCCCAACCGTTCAATTGCCGCATCGACCATTTGCTTGGTGTACTGATCAGCATGGTAACGCGCCTTCAATAAAAATGGCACCGTGCGTACGTCTCCGAGCAGTCCCAACGCAACACCCACCGCATAACGAACGTCTTCGTCGTCATCAATCAAACTCTGATACAAGTCTTTTACTGCACTGAATGCCCCCATTCGACCAAGAGCAAGGGCTGCATGCTGCCTCAAACTGGGTTGTTCTTCTCGAAGCAGCTCCATCAAACTACCCGCTGCACTGGTTGCTGAACGTTCTCCCAATAATTTCACGGCCAACACCCGCATCGCCGTCGACTGAGTTGGATTGCTCGACAAATACATCAATACTTGCTCTGCTTGTTCACCCGCAATGGTGCCCAAAGCTTGGAGCGCATAGAATTGAACACTCGAAGACTCAATCTCAAAGAACGGCAGAACTTCTTGAATATCCAACGCCCCCAGTCGTCCCAGTGATCGCATGGCCTGAAATGGCACTCTTGGATCTGGGTCCTGTAGGGCATTTCGAATGGACTGCACTACATTGGAAGACTCCGCAGTCGCAACTTCTCCCAACAAATATGCCGCTCCAGCGCGGACTTCTGGATATTTTCGATCCACCAAGCACAGCGTCAACGACTGCTCGGTCGCAACTTCGAGTGCTGCCTTGTACGCTTCAACCTTTGGGTGGGGTCCCTTTTCCAAATTGACCCATACGAGTTCTTCGGTGTCCATCATGACGCGAATCAACCCCGTCAACACCTCAGTGTCTTCAATTCCTCGAAGTGTCTCAATCGCCTCCAACTGGCGTGACATACTTTTGGACGTCAATTGTTCGATCATCTGTTGTTGTTTGCTGCTCATGGTGTACCCTCAACCGCATTCAAGCCCACATTCAATATTGCTTGCTGTATTCATCTGTCAGTAGAATCGCAAAGCTTAAGTTTGTTTGGCATAGTGTATCGCAAAT
>CBFICN010000227.1:0-6006 GCA_965661045.1 uncultured Myxococcota bacterium | reverse complement strand
GGTTCAGATTCCGATTTCTAAACTCTTGATGCCTCTGTCTTTCGCATCGATCCTTGGTGGAATGTGTACACTCATTGGCACTTCCACAAACTTGGTCGTCGCTGGACAGGTCGATGATCTGTTGGACCATCACCCAACATTACAAAGCATTCAGATGTTTGACATCACCCCAGTTGCGCTGTTGGTGGTACTCGTTGGTGGAACCCTACTGTTAATTTTGGCTCCGCTTCTTTTGGTGAACAGAAAACCCCCCATATCTTCAGCGGATGACCCCAAAGAATATACGATGGAACTCTTGATATTGAATGACTCGCCCCTGCACAACCAATCCATTGAAGAGGCTGGGCTGCGTCATTTACCGGGTGCGTTCTTGATGGAGATCATTCGAGAATCTACGGTCCTATCTGCTGTCGATGCGGGAAGGAAACTTCTAGGGGGTGATCGCCTCATCTTTGTCGGTGATGTGGATGCCATGGTGGATTTACAGCGCTTTCCAGGTCTATCAGCGGCACCTGACCAAGTATTCAAATTGGATGGTCCCAGATTGCGTCGAGAGATCATGGAGGCCGTTGTCTCCAAACGGAACCCTTACGTTGGCCAGACCATTCGTGAAACCGGATTTCGAACCCATTATCAAGCCGTCATCATTGCAGTTGCGCGTTCAGGACAACGCGTTGAAGGGCGCATCGGCGATATCGTCTTGGAGCCAGGAGATGTCTTGCTCTTGGAAGCACCAAAAGATTTCTTACAAGCACAGCGCAATCGCAACGATTTCATCTTGGTGTCCAGCATTCAAGGGGCCAAACCTCCAAGGTATGAACGAGCCGGTATTGCTGGTATTGTCCTCATGTTGTTGGTTGTGAGTATCGCATTTGGGATATTGCCGCCTGTAACAGCAACCTTCCTTGCCGCTGGAACAATGATTGTCTCAAGATGCTGTACTCTCTTGGAAGCCAGAAATTCATTGGACTTGTCTGTTTTGGTCACCATTGCATCGGCTTTTGGCATTGGAGCCGCAGTTACACACACGCAATTGGATCTGTGGATTGCCAGTCACATTGTAGATTTGGGAATCGTCAATCCCTTCATGGGTCTACTTGCTATATACATCTTGACATTTGTACTGACAGAACTCATAACCAATTCGGCGGCCGCTGTACTGACCGTTCCAATTGGCATCGCGATGGCTGAAAACCTAGGGGCAAACCCAATGCCCTTTGTCTTTGCAATCATGATTGCAGCATCCAGCTCTTTTTTAACCCCCATTGGCTATCAAACAAACTTGATGGTTCTCAATGCAGGTGGATACCATCCCCTAGATTACACAAAACTCGGTTTGCCTTTGACCATCGCCGTTGCACTTGTTTCTTTGGTCTGTATTCCGTTAATTTGGCCGCTGACGCTCTAGACACCCAAGAAAGTCAACACCCAATCATCACAAACGCCGATGTTGCTGCACAGGCATCGATTGTCGAACGGAGCGAACCAAGTTCAAGTCCACATCGACCATGATGTACCCAACAGACTCTCCCGCATCGGCCACCACCCTCCCCCAAGGGTCAACGATCAAGGAATGCCCAAAACTATGCCGCTTGCCTTGTTTGTCATGGGTTCCCGTTTGTGCAGACGCGATGACCCAAGACTGAGTTTCTATCGCCCGCGCTTTGAGAAGCGTATGCCAGTGTGCCTTTCCAGTATGGTGTGTGAACGCCGATGGAATCAACATCACCTCAGCCCCCAGTTCCTGAAGTTGTCGATACTGTTCCGGAAAGCGCAAGTCGTAACAAATCGACAAGCCAACAGTCGTCGCATCGGTTTGAACCACGACTGCCTTTTCTCCAGGCACCACCCGATCTGATTCAGCGATGGTCAACCCACCAGGTATATCAACATCGAATAGGTGAATCTTTCGATAACAGCCCGTTAATTCTCCTCTGGGGTTAAAGACCAGGCTCGTGTTGTGACACCGCTCTGCATCACGCGTCCCATTCAATAGACGATGCTCTTCTGCAATGGACCCAATGAAAAGATGCACATTGTGTTTGCTTGCAAAGGCCGAACAACGTTTTGCCAATGGACCCTCGATTGCCTCTGCCAAAGCGACTTTGTGAAATTGACCACCCAAATAAAATGTGTTTTCCGGTGTGCAAATCCATTCGGCACCTTCAGCGATCGCACAGAGGGCCAGTCGTTCAAAAGCACCCCAATTGGACTCCACATCATCAATAGAGTTCATTTGAATACATGCAACCCGAACCACCGATGCAGATGCCACCCTCATTAAATTTCTAGGGGATCTTTGTTCAACAAAATGACTTTCTTGACATTGGCATTGGTATTGGCTGTCCGTTGCTCCGTTTGCCAAACCTCCAAGGCGTCTGGATTCGCAATGGGTAGATCAGAAATAATGTACTGAACTTCGCCAGTCCCCTTGCAACGCTTGGCCAGATCCATTTCCCATTGTACAGACACAACATCTTGTATCTTTTCAGAAAGTTGATCTGCCCAGTTCATGCCGGGCTCTACAATGCTTGAGGTATAGATTCTCTGCTTCTCTTTGCCATTTTTGCAGGTTGCATTCTCCACCACAACCAATCCCCAGACATACTCGCCTTCGGGTTGACGATGTGACTTGTACATGTATCCAGCCAACTCGTCCGCTTCTTGCTCAGCGTCCAATGAGGTCAAGACTGTTCTTGCTTGCAACAGTGCTTCTGATTGCAGTCGTGGTGCGTTGCTGAATACAGCATCGATTCCACCCACGGTCACATCGCGCACGAGCTTCTTGTCATCCGCATGGTTTTCATTGCTCTCCAGCACGGCTTCATACAAGGCTGCCACAAGATTGACTTGCACTTCTCCATCTTCAGCCACATCCAAGGCTCCTTTCAACAAGGGCAATGCCGCCCCTTCCAGGTTTCGAGCCATCGATGACATCACCGAAAAATACTGTGACCGACCTTGCTCCACACCCTTTTCAAACTGAGTGGTCAACAATGTTTGGAGCGATTCAATGCGGCAATCTGTGATGTATTGGTGAAATCGAGATTTCCAAAACTGTTCCGTACCGTTGTTCGCTACATTGAGAAACAAGGTCTGAATGCTTTCCTCTTTGCGACATCGATTGCCCAATTCTCTTAGCAGTCCCTTTTGTTCACTCGTCTCCAAGGAAGCATACCAATCCATGACTTCTTGTTCTCCACCAGTCAACACAGCATCTGTTGCGGCTGAAAACCCCAATGCGTTTGGAATGAATGTTGGAACAGTGGTTGACACAAACTTGTATGCGACCTTCGCGTCACACTGTGCCAAATCACGAAATGCTTGGGCTGCATCATCCCCCCGCATCTGAACGATTTGTATCGCCGCGGCCTCAACAGCCTTTTCACTACAGTCAACTTCATCTGCTTGGGCAACAACAAGCCCTGTGTACAACATCCACATCATAAACATTCTCCAAACTGATTATTTTATTGATCCATCAACACTCGAGGGTCTGTTAACCTTCCCGTAACGGCAGAGGCTGCCGCAACTGCAGGCGATACCAAATAGACTGGGCCAGGTGCCCCCATTCGCCGATCGTAATTGCGATTCGTGGTCGATGCAGTGGTTTCTCCAGGTAGTGGGATTCCCGGTCCGTTGCCGATGCACGAGCCACACCCTGGAGGAGATATTACCGCCCCTACACGTTCAAAGACGTCCAACAACCCTTCTTCTTGGGCTTGTTGTGCAACCAACGTGGAGGAAGGCGTAACAGTCAATCGCACACCCTCATGAAGCGTTTCCTTTTCCAGCACTTGTGCAGCAGCTCGTAAATCTGCCAAAGAACCACCAGTACAAGAAGCAATCACAACATTCTGCACAGCAACTTCCTTCATCGACTCTAAGGAAGCGCGGTTCCTAGAGTCACCCGGTGTAGCAACAGTGAGCGGTACATCATCCAAGTCGATATGGATAACCCGCTCATAGACTGCATCTTCATCTGGATAAACCAACGTCCCATTCTCTTCTGACCATCCGTCTCTATTGGCCTCCATAAAATCAATGATGGGCTGACAGGGCTCAACAACTCCTGTCATCAATCCACCTTCAACAGTCATGTTGGTCAACACGCTCAATTCGTCAACATTCCACTGATTCAACCCCGCTCCACCAAACTGAATAATGCAGGTGTCCGTAGGGGTCGTGCGCCAATGTTCTTCTCGGAAATAAGCATCGCCAATGATGTGCAAAATCAAGTCTTTGGGCGACAAAATCCCCTTCGCGTCTCCCTCTACAACTACACGCACCGTTTTCGGCACGGTGACAGGAATCAACCCAGTACGCAAAGCAAACGTCATGGCAGTAGAACCAACGCCAAACGCAAAGGTGTTCAACACCCCAGACGTTGGTGTGTGTGAATCTGTCAGTACAACGATATCACCGGGCGATGCGTATTGCTCTACCACGATTCGATGGCATACCCCTGCCGCTTGATTCCGTCCTGGCCCATGCAGTCTCAACCCAAACTCTTCACAGGCATCGGTCATTTCAGCAGCCAGTTTTTTGGCCGACGACAACCTGGCGGATTTGGTGGTATCGGGTACCGATGGTTGATCAATCAGCACAAAATGATCTTCAAAGGCTGCCACTTGGGACGGATTGGTCACCGGCGTCATTCCAAAAGCATCCTTGTACAACGCCATACACATGCCAGCTGTGTACTCATGCATGCCCCGAAAAGCCACTTCACATAGAACCTGATCACCTGGAGACACCGACGGGATACCGAATTCCAAACCTTCGTCACCAAGCGTGCCTGCTTTCCAAGTTCGACGTGCAACAAGTTTCTCAACAACGGTCATGGCTTTCCCAGCAGTCTTCGTTGGGTACCAAGCCTCAACCGCTCCCTGCAGCCACTGTGTCGCAAATGGCAACAATCCACCCGCCGTCGCAACCGCATTGAAGAATGGTGGCAAACTTCCATACAGTTCAGTCATTTCAATAGATTCACCCGACTCTAATCGCTCCAAAACACCAAAGTCTGAAGTGAACGGTAGACCTGAATACACCATGTTTTCTTGAAAGATCCGTTGAAAGGACTTCGCCACAACCAACTCGACTCCTGCGCCTTGATGTGCCACCACAGCCACTTCTCGAGAAGAGCCTGTTCCGTAAGCATCTCCGCCCACCACAATCTGAAAGTCATTGTCTTTAATAGAGTTCAACGTGACAACTTCTTGAAAATTCTCCAAGAAATACGGACCGAGAATGTCTCCTGTATATCCGAGTGTACAGGCTTGACCAGAAATCATGGCGTCGGTATTTACACCGTAATGCAATTCCAACTTTCCGGCTTCTACAGCTGAAAATCGATGACCCTCCAATTGGGATTTTGTTTGTTCTACATCAGCGGTCAAGACTAAAAATGAGCCTTCTTTTTGTATTTTTGACATTATTGCTCCGTACTTAAGGGACTCATTGTTTGAGTTTCAATCGAATTCAGAGTCAATTGAGGAGTCTCCAAACTCTCTTTGGGGGTCAACAAATGGGCATCGGGATCTTCTGAAACCTTTGGTGCATTCTCCAACACATCAAACAGGCTGGTATCCAATAAATGGCTGGGTTTCACGTTCCGCAATGCATTGAACATGTTTCCTTTGACATGTGGATTCTCAGCATGCAACTCGTTGATCATTCGTTTGACCTTTTGTCGCTTGAGGTTCTCTTGAGAACCACACAGATTGCATGGAATGATTGGAAAATTCTGTTCGTCTCTCAACACCACAATGTCATCTTCTGCACAATACGCCAAGGGACGAATGACCACATTTTTTCCGTCGTCCGCGTGAAGCCGAATGGGCATCCCTTTTAGTTGGCCGGAGTACAACAGGTTGAGCATGAGGGTTTGTAAGATATCGTCTCGATGGTGACCCAATGCAAGTTTGTTACACTGCAACTCTTGGGCCGCTGTATACAGTATTCCTCTCCGCAATCGAGAGCACAAAGAACAATAGGCTTTCCCCA
>CBFICN010000226.1:0-6031 GCA_965661045.1 uncultured Myxococcota bacterium | reverse complement strand
TGACAATCATTGAATAAAGAAGGCCAGTATGGGATTTGAACCCACCTCTTCATCGCGCACCATTCGCCATGTTGTGTTGCCGATTAAACCAGCTGACCGTATGGTGATTTCCAGTTCATTGACTGTTTTGCCCAATTGAGTAGCGATGTTGGTTTGCACTTTCTGAACTCTCGTTTTGTTTGTTAATATAAAAAATTTTTTCAATTTATTTTAAATCAATCTGCTTTGTATACCGTGTACACGAAATGGGTTTTGTCTGTCGGATGTTTTTCTTGAGAATTTTTCAACAGTATGACACTTTGCTCTACTGCTAGCCTTGAATGGGGAAACCAGATAGATTCATCCATTATAGCCACCATAAGTGTAGGAGTGATGATGTTATGGTTTTATGCTTGGATGTCGCAGGGGAGTGCCATGGAAATCCCTCATGAGACGATGCAGCTTGACAATGGTCTTCACGTCATTTTAATAGAGGATCACAAACTACCACAGGTTGTTGTCAATACTTGGTATGGTGTTGGGTCCTACGACGATCCAAAAGGTGCCTCTGGGTTTGCTCACCTGTTTGAGCACCTCATGTTTATGGGGACCACAGTTGTTCCCAATAGTGAGTTTGATACCCGTATGGAAGTTGCCGGTGGGTGGAACAACGCTTCCACAGCCGATGACCGCACCAATTATTATGATGTCGGTGGGTCACACATCTTGGACTTGTTGCTGTTTATGGAAGCCGATCGCATGGTCAACCTGGATATCACACAAGAGAAACTCGATCTGCAGCGAGAAGTGGTTCGAAATGAACGTCGACAGAATTATGAGGATGCACCCTATGGTTCAATTTGGTTAGAGATGCCCGAGATGATGTATCCAGCAGGTCATCCATATAGTTTGGAAGGTATTGGGTCTCATGAAGACCTCTTGGCTGCAACCCTAGACACGGTCAGCAATTTCTACGACACGTGGTATCAGCCGGCCAATGCCAGTTTGTGTATCGCTGGAGACTTTGATGCTGCGGCGGTGAAGTCCACCATTCAAGAATACTACGGTACGATTGAAGCCAAAGAGGCCATGACCCATCAAGAGGTCGAGCTTCCAACCAAACCACAAGTCGCTGAGAAAACCATTTACGACAATGTGCCACTGCCAGCGATGTTGTTGATGTGGCATTCACCCGTTGTTTTTGAAGAGGGCGATGCTGAAGCCGATGTTCTTTCCAGTGTGTTGACTGGTCGTGCAGATGCTCTTCTGACCAAGAAACTTGTGTATGATCAATCTTTGGTACAGAGTGTGGAAGCCTTTCAATATTCCAGGGGGCGTGGGTCGGTGTTCATCGTGTACGTGGATGCCCTGCCGAACAGTGACTTGGCTCAAGTTGAAAAAATCGTCACCAATACCTTAAACGATTTGGCCAGTGGCGATGTGTCGATCGATCAAGAAACCCTGTCTGCGATTCTCAACAATTGGGAAATGGAATTTTTGTGGGGGTTGGAAGATATTCAAGAAAAAGCCGAAGCCCTACAGCGTTACCACCATTATGTGGGAGACACCAACTTCGTATCCAAAGATTTGGCCCGCTATCAAGGTGTGACCCCACAGAAACTTCAAACACTGGTTTCGACTTATTTCACAGCGGAGAAAATGTCTAAACTGATCGTACTGCCAGAATCGCAAAAGAAAAGTGACAACATACAGCCAGAAGGAGAGGCACAATGACACCCATTGCAATCGGACTCATCAGTATGCTTACCCAAGGCTGTGGTGAAAAGGAAGCCATTGAAACCATGAAACCATCAACACAACCGACGATTCCCGCCCCCAAAGAAGCCAGTCCATTCACCCCACCAACCCCAACCGTTTCCAAAATGGACAACGGAGCAGAACTGTGGTTGCTTGAAGACCATGAACTGCCGGTTGTTGTATTCAGTCTTGTATTGGCTGGTGGCAGTGTGGACGACTCTCTCGAGAAACTTGGCACCGCAGAACTCGCCAACCAGATGCTCTTGGAGTCTGCTGGAGAACGCAATTCCAGTGAGATTTCATCGTACTTGTATGGTTTGGCGGTGGATGTGGGAATTCAAACCACCCGTCAGCACACAATTTTGACCGTCTCTGCCCACAAGGACCGCTTGAACGATGCGCTGACCGTAGTCTCCGATATGGTGTTTGCATCCAAGTTTACCCAAGGGGATTGGGAACGCGTCCACGAGCAGTATGTCGCGTCTCTCCAACAGTCTCGTCAAGATGCCAGTTGGGTCGCATCGCACTATGCCCCCCATTTTCTGTACGGCTCAGATCATCCTTTGGGACGTTCTGTTCGAGGCACGCCCAAAACAGTGGCCTCAATTACAACTGAAGATGCACAGTCTTGGCACCAGGCTCGCTTGAAGGGTGGCGCTGCCAAACTGGGCGTCATCGCTGTGGGAGATATTGATGCCACAACGGCTCAGGGATTGGTGGACACACACTTCAATCGCTTTCCAGCATTGGAACTTGGAGAACTCAGTGCCCCTGTCGTTTCTGACCAGGCCATTCAGCCCACGTCCCGTACTGTCTTGGTGGATATGCCCGGCGCTGAACAAACGTCGATTCGGATTTTGACACCTGCGTACTCAGATGGAGACGCGAGAGAAATCGCAGCCGATTTGGCAGGCATCGTGATGGGAGGGACGTTTACGTCTCGGTTGAACGGAAAGCTTCGAGAGGAAAAGGGGTATACCTATGGTGCAGGCTGTAGCTTTACGACGGGATATTATGGAACGCATTTGAGTGTCCGCACCAATGTCCAAGTCAAAGCGACCGTTGAGGCTATCCAAGACTTGAATGCTGTTTTGGCGACTGCTCAAGAAGGGTTTAGTGCCGATGATCACAGCAAAGCCCTGTCCGCTTATCGTGGAGATTTCATTCAGTTGGCATCTTCTCGCAAGCAGTTGGCCTCCGAGATGGTGGACTTGTTTAGACTCGGTGACCCAGCCGATCTTTGGAGTGCCGATCTTCAGGCTTCACAGGTTGTGACGCCCGAGCAGATGCAGGCCACAGCGGAACTCTTTGATCGGGCGCGAGGGGTGACGGTGTTGGTGGGAGACGCCAAAACTGTCGAACCCATGCTCCAAGAAGCGGGCATCGTGTATGAGAAGGCGAGTATTGACTAAACTGATGAAGTGGCACGTTTGATTTGTGTCACCCAGACGTTTGGTCATTGGATTCTGAAAGCGAACTTTCCTGACTTCTATCTCTCGCTTACCTAAGGCGTCGATATTTGTCCATTGCTTGGGTTAGGGCATCGCTGGTGCCTTGTTCCATGCTGGAGTGTCCAGTGTCCGGAACGATGATCAGTTCGGCGTGGGGCATGGCTTGATGTAGTTCATAGGCTGTTTTGCACGGACAAATCACATCGTAGCGTCCGTTGACGATGGTGGTGGGAATGTGCCCCAGCGTTTTGGCGCCTTCAAGAAGGTAATTCTCAAAGGGTAGGAAGGACTGGTTGACAAAATAATGGGCTTCGATGCGGGCAATGGCCAGTGAGGCTTCCCAGTCCTTTTTCGTAGAGTCATCCCAGTTTCGTTGATAGGGGATGAGTTGTGAGATGGATGATTCCCAAATGTCCCACTCCCAAGCGGCCTTGAGACGTGTATCTTCGTCTTCGTGGGTGAGGTACTTGTAATAACTTTCCACCGGTGTGCTCTGTTCTTCTGGGCTGAGAATGCTCATGAATCGTTCGTACTCTGCAGGAAAGAGTCTTGCAGCCCCATTGGGACCGTACAACCAATCCAATTCTTCTTGTCGTGCCAAGAAAATCCCTCTTAGAATCAGCGCTCGAACGCGGTCTGGGTGCTCGATGGCGTAGGCCAAGGACAGGGTACTTCCCCATGAACCACCAAAGACCATCCACTGATCGATGTTGAGGTATTCACGAAGCAACTCCATATCGGCAACCAAGTTTGGTGTGGTGTTGTTTGTCAGTTCAGCATAGGGCCTTGACTGACCAGCGCCACGTTGGTCGAACAAAATGATTCGGTAATGGCGTGGATCGAAAAACCGTCGACAGTTTGGAAAGATGCCGCCCCCTGGACCTCCATGTACAAAAATGACAGGATAGCCTCTTGGATTGCCCACCTCCTCAAAATAGATGTGGTGCAGATCGTCGACTTGCAAGAAACTTTGGTGGTAGGGTTGAATGACAGGGTACATGGATCACCGTAGGATTGTATACAACAAATAAACTGTCCCAGAGGGGCAGCCCACTTAAAGAGAGCCTAGAAAGCGGACCAGCGTGGACAGGGTTTCTGGATCTATGTCCTCATATCCAGTATGGGCTTGAATGGCATCTTCCAATGTTGTGGCAGAGCCATCGTGGAGGTAGGGGGCGCTGTTCCAAACGCCGAGCAACGTTGGGGTATCAATGCCGTCTAGGTCTTCACCAAGACGTTGCCCACTGGCTGGTGTCAACGTGCCGACGTCATGGCGAACCATGCTCTCTAGGGAGGAATCGGTGTACAAAGGACCAGTGTGACAGTCCGCACACCCCACGGACTCAAAGACGAGTCGACTGTCGATGTGTTCTTCTTCGCTGATGGCGTTGGGGGAGGGCGTCATCGTTAGACTGTACATGTATGCCGTCAAGGCGTCCAGTTCAGGCGAAAGATTGGCTTTGGACTCTCCAAGTGGGTCTTGAACAGAATCCCAATCCGACTCTTCAAGGTATCCACTGCCGCCAAAGTGCAGTCGAATATCGAGTTCGAAATCTTGCCCCTCATCGAAGTTTCCCGACCAGTGAAAAGGACCCATTGCCATGTTGCCCCGTCCCCACAGAGACGTGGTGTTTCGCACACCTTCTCCACGGTCGGTAAAGTCCCAAGTTTGACCGTCGTGGTCTCCCGCTGGGTGGCAGTGTGCACAGGCAATGTAGCCAGTACGGGTCATGCGGGTATCTGAGGCGTCATGAAAGATTTGTTTGCCCCGCAGAAGTGTGTCTGTCAGCGGCTCTGTCTCGATGAATGGACGTTGCCAGAGAACACTTGGACGCAGCGGGTTCTCAATCGAGAGGGCGATGATTTCACGGGTCAGCCAACTGTACACGTAGAGTGCATCGTTCACTTGAAGAATGTCGGTGGGGGAGATGCCCAGTCCGTCAATGCTCCCCATCAGTTGGTGTGAAAAGGCATCGATCACCGATACACTGGCCACACCGGAATGCAGAACGTAGAGGACATCCCCCATTGGCGAGAACGCCATCGCTGTGGCTCTGCCCTTCTCATCAAAGTGCTTGCGGTGTTCTGGATTTTCTGATTGTGTGGTCCAATCTATTCGACCCAAAATGCCTCGTAAACTGGTTTCGTGGGTGAGTTCTTGCTCGGAAAGGTAGGCACCCCGCAGAATGTTGGCGTGAGAGTAGGGCGTGTATACCTGTGTTCCGTCTGGGCTTGGATAGACGGTTTCCAACAAGTTGGGAATTCCACCGGTAGTGTTGTCTGAGTCGCCAGCCGTGTCGATGGCCAAAGACAGGGAACTGACTGTGTCGGTGGCTGGAACGTGTGTGTGAATGATGGCCCCACCAGTCTCGTCTGTGGAGGTACTCCGAAACTCTGGTAACAGTAGGGTACCATCTGGATGACGGGCAAGTCCTTTGAGATCTCGGCCAACCGTTTGCCATGTGGGTTCTTCTCCCCATCGCATTGAACCCAGTTGACCGGTTGCGGAATCGACCAGCCACCATCGATCATCGGAGTCTGTGGGGGCGAGTACTGCACTTGGGCGGTATCCAATGGGCAAACTGTGGTGGGAAATCTCCAATTGACTGCTTGTACGATCCACCAGTGCAATTTGTGCAGGGGTGACAGCATCGCCTTGGCAGGTGACCACAATGTGGTTCTCAGAGTGGGCAATCGAAGAGGGGGCAGTACAGAGTTCAATGTGCGCACCGTCAGAATTCATTTCCAACGGTAGACGGTGTATGGCGTTTGATTCTGGCAGGGTGATCCACAGTTCATCGTCTATGACAGTCATGGTGTGATTGCTCTGAGGCCTTTGTTCC
>CBFICN010000225.1:0-6056 GCA_965661045.1 uncultured Myxococcota bacterium | reverse complement strand
TGTACCCGTTCGACGCATTCCGGTCTTTAGAGCGGGTAAAAAACTCAAACGGTGCTTGAATCATCCACAAGTCAAAACCTGTGGATTGGTAGACGTCAACAAGGTCAAATTGGTCTTTTCCAAGACAATGGACTTGGAGCAAGAGTTGCTTCTGGATGCTGGTTCGTATGAAGTGTTGGTAGACAAGAAGTCTGTCGGACCTTTGGTCAATGTCAAGGTAGAAGACAAAAATACAATCGCGCGAGGGGACAGCGAAGTGGAAGGTGCGACCAGTGTCATTTTGACTTGTTCGGGTCCATTGCGCGGTAAGTCTCTTGATGTACGTTTCTGTAAAGAACTCAAAGATGTTGATGGCAATGTTGTAATTATTGGAAAGTAAGACCAGACACTCATCCAGCAGTCGAGTCGTCTTACTTTGATTATTGTCAATGTGTGAACGGAAATCCTCTTGGTGCTGTGTTACAACAGTGTCTAGAGGATTTATTCGCATCTAAGGAGAAGGCAATGCTTGTATTGTTGTTGGCATGTGGACCAAAGAGTCCAGAACAGACACCCCCTGTAGAAACGGTTGCGTCGAGTGAACCCACTGTGATTTTGGATGGTGTGTCCATTTCTGTGACTTGGGACGATGGGGATACGTTTCATGGGAAGACGCCCGATGGTAAAAAAGTCAAGGCTCGCCTAGCTGGATACAACACACTGGAATCCTATGGTCCCGTTCATCAATGGGGTGACTGGACTGAACAGGAACTCTATGCTTTTGCAAAGGCATCGGGAGAGTTTGCGTCGTCTAAGGTGTGGACCTGCACCGACACCAAGAAAGGCGGTGGATACGGTCGCGTCTTGGTTGATTGTCCAGACTTGCGTAAAGCCATGCTTGAAGAAGGATACGCACACCCATTTTCGATTGGTGGACCTGCACCGGAGGTAGACTTGGCTGCACTCAAAGTAGGCATGCAAAACAAAGCCGGTATTTGGAAGAAAGGAACGCCAAAGACGTTGATTACTTCTTTACACTCACAGTCTGAAAAGCCCGACAAAGAAGCCTACAACCGCGTGTGTGACTTGACAACCGGTGAGTGTGGGAAACGTGTGCACACTGACACCTACGAAATCTGTCAAAAGGTTTGTTTGGATGATTCTTGCATGACCTATGTACCGTACAAACAGCGATATGGAGATGCACGGGCGGAGTGCTTGCGTCAATAGCCAAGTGTGACTGGTACAGTTGGCTATTGATCTCTGGAACTGTTTTTTCCTGAGTCTGTGTTGTCTTGGGTCCGTGATCGACTTTGTGCACTGTCGTGTTAGGTATTCATAGTATTTGCGCAAAGGTGGTGTATAGTGTCCAAAGGTCGGTTGTTCATCTGGTTTCTGGTCTTGACGTGGATTGGTCTTGGCTCTTTGTTGACCGTTGTCGTTGATTGGCAATGGTTTTCAAGCGTTGGGTACTTGCAATATTTTGAGACCAAACTCTGGATGCAGATTGGTTTGTGGCTGCTCTTTTTTGTATTGAGTTTTGGATACATTTTTTGGCAACTGTCCATTGCATCCAAGACCGATGGTTTTAAGTGGATCCACTTAGAAGACTATTTTGAAATCGAGATGGAAGAAGACACTTGGCAGTCTGTTGCCAAAGCCGTCCATTATGGTGTTTCCTTGCTCCCTGCCATTTCCTTTGCCAACTTTGCTTCGGCGCAGTGGCTGTATGGATTGGCGCTGCTCGACCCTGTACCGTTTGACAAAAAGGACGCCATTTTTGGTCTGGACTTTGCCTTCTATGTTTTTCAGTTGCCGATGATTGACTTCATCTCCAATTGGGTCCAGTTCCTAGTGTTCATTACCTTGTTGTTGACGGTTGTTCAACGCGTGGCACGAGACATTGTCTTTGCGGGTGGGGACAACGGATTGAGTGTGCAGGCTCGAAAACATTTGTTGGGACAAGGGTCATTTTTCTTCGCTGTGATTGGCGTAGACTGGCTGCTTCAACGCTACGACGTGCTTTTTTCACAAGGACAAGGGTTGGTTTGGGGAGCGGGTTTTGCAGATTTAAATGCGCGCGTACCGTCTTTTTGGATCATGTCGTTGGTGGCGTTTGTGCTGTCGGGATGGCTGTGGCGCCAACGCTCTCATTCGGCTCATCGGTCGGTTGCAACAGGAATATTTGGATACTTTTTGTTGCGCACCATCTGTGTATGGTTGTGGCCAGAACTCATTCAAAACTTTATGGTGGCCCCCAACGAAATTGAGTATGAACGTCCATACTTGGAACAGAATATCGCCACGACGAAATGGGCCTATGCACTGGACAGAATTCAAGTACGCCCCTTTGAAGTATCTGAAGGATTGGACTGGGAGTCGGTGCAGGACAATCCGCTGACGATCAACAACATTCGCATCTGGGATGATCGTCCTTTGCTGACCACGTACGGACAACTCCAAGAGATTCGTACATATTACGATTTCTACGACGTCGACATCGATCGTTATGTTGTCAACGGTGAATTGCGACAGGTGATGCTTTCTGGTCGAGAACTCAATTATGGGAATGTGTCCAGTGAGGCGCAGTCTTGGATCAATGCACACTTCCAATACACACATGGATATGGTCTCACCATGAGTCCGGTCAATCAAGTGAGTCAAGAGGGGCAACCATCGCTGTTCATCAAGGATATTCCTCCGCAAAGCACGATTGACATGGATGTTGAACGACCAGAAATCTATTTTGGAGAGTTGACCAATCAGTACGTGGTGGTGAACAGTGATGTCGAAGAATTCGACTATCCGCAAGGTGATCAGAACATGTTTACCAAGTATCAAGGAGAGCAAGGGGTCTCGTTGGGTTCCTTTGTTCAGCGGTTGCTCTATGCTTGGTACTTTGGGGACATTGAAATGATCCTCTCCAACTACATGCTTCCAGAATCTCGTTTGCTTTACCGTCGAAACATTGTGGAGCGGGTGAAAATGTTGGCTCCATATTTGGTGTTTGACAGTGATCCATACATGGTGCTGAGCGAGGGGCGATTGATGTGGGTGATCGATGCCTACACGACCACCGATGACATACCGTATTCAGAGCCCTATCCTGGCCGTCGATTCAATTACATTCGCAATTCCGTCAAGGTTGTTGTGGATGCTTATGAAGGCACTGTAGACTTTTATGTTGCCGACGAGTCTGATCCACTGGTGCAGTTTTACCAGTCTGTCTTTCCAGCGGTCTTTCAGTCGATGGATGCTTTTCCTGAAGATTTGCAGTCCCACATTCGCTATCCAGAAGATTTCTTCAATGTTCAGGCTTGGATGTATCGAGCCTATCACATGAACGATGTGACCGTTTTCTACAACAAAGAAGACATGTGGAGTTTGCCGACCGAATTGTACAACGGCAAAGAACGTCGCATGGAGTCGTATTACCTCATTATGAAATTGCCAGAAGAAGACAGTGCTGAATTTGTATTGTTGCTACCCTTTGTGCCCAAAGGAAAAGACAACATGATTTCGTGGTTGGCCGCCCGTTCAGACGGGGATGAGTACGGAAATCTCATTTTGTACCAGTTCCCCAAGCAGAAACTAATTTACGGCCCTCGCCAAATTGAATCTCGAATTGATCAAGATCCAGAGATTTCCAAGCAGATTACGTTGTGGTCTCAATCGGGATCCGCTGTGGTGCGTGGAAACTTGTTGGTGATTCCAATTGAAGATTCATTGATGTATGTCGAGCCACTCTATCTTCAAGCAGAGTCCAGCCAGATGCCGGAGTTGAAACGTGTCATCGTGGCTTACGAAAATAAGATTGTCATGGAAGAAGATTTGTCCACCGCATTGTCCAAAGTGTTTGGCGCGCGGAACGCTTCCAAAGTGAGTCGATCCACGACTGTCTCCAAAGATGGTTCTCAACAAACAGCGTCCGAATTCGACGTGCCTTCCGTTCAGTTGACAGTGCTCGAGCAAGTGGTCGAAGCCAATCGTCTGTTTGAAACTGCACTGGAGGCTCAGCGCTCTGGAAATTGGGCAGAATATGGAACGCAAATCGATGCTCTTGGTGAACTCCTCCAGCAACTTTCTAAGCGTCAAACGGTCAATCCAGATGGTGAGGTGCTTGAGAATGCTGTCGATGCAGAGAAACAGACAGTATTTGAGCCAGCAACCCCTTGAAAATCCTTGATGGTGTCGAGAAATTAGATGGCGCATTGTCCAACCCGTGTACATGTGATTTGGTTTGGGTCCATTCCACTCAATACACTTGAGCATCCCCATCGTCGACGCATTGTAGAGTGGGCTGAATTCAATCCGAACTGGGACGTGTGGCTGTGGACGGATCGACAGCATCGAGAGTGTATTCAGATTGACAAGTGGTGTCAGGAGAACGGTGTTCGACACATAACGGTTTGGCGAGACGCAATTTTGTGGGGCACAGAGCAGTCGACGATTGGTGAACTCCTTTCTGATGGCTTCTATGCCAACGCATCGGATTTGCTTCGGTTGAGAATATTGTACCAATGGGGTGGGGTGTACGTCGATGTGGATGTGGAGCCCAGCACATTGCCAGAGATGGATTTGCCGTTGGGGATTGGATTGTTACTGAAGAACCGTGAGAATCGACTGGAGTCTATTGCTCCGCACGTGATTGCCGCTGTCCAAGGACAAGAACTGTTGCAGATTGCCTTGTGGCAAGGTGTGTCCAATTGCCAGATTCAAAAACAAATGACAGAACCAGATTATCGCCTGTCGCCCTCCAGAACCCATCAGTATGGTGGTACGTTGGTTCTAACGGGAGATTTGTTGCGTCCTGCGCTCAAAAAAGTCCAGGGGGCTTTTCGAGGCGTAGAGTGGGAATGGTCACCTTGGCTTGAAGCCATGCGCTTACCCGTGCTGTTGGTACACCATCAAGAAAACACTTGGCTGAGGGCAACCGCTTCGAACATTGAACCATCGCACAGTGATGGTGGAGTGTTCTTTCCGCCAGAACTCAGTCGAGCCGTTGTCGCAACGTGGTCAAATCAGGCGTTGACCTCGATCCTTCATTGGTCGGCTCAATACGCTGAGCCGTGGATGATTCAGGTGGCTGCACAAGAGATAGCGCCGTTTGAGAGTCACTTTGGATATTCGCCAAAAGGGGCAGCCATGAAGATCGGTCGTCCCACAGAAGTCGTATGGGCAATTCCTTCGATGTAACCGGTATTTTTGACAGCCAATGATCCTTGATTGATGGTGGGTACACCCTCTCTACACCAAATCCGATATAGTGTGACATATGAAAAGAATCTTTCGTCAGTTCTTCGCACTGGATGTCCATCCGGATCAATTGCCCACCAATCACGGTGCCACGTTGGTTGCCAACACTGCCTTCGCGACGGTGGGTGTGATTGCTCTCATTGTGCTCATACCAACCCTGATTTGGGGTGAGCACATCATTGTGACGTTGGCTTCTTTGTTGGGAATTGTCGGGGCCATCAATGGTCACATTCTTTGGAAGCGCGGTCACGTAGTTCTGTCAACAACCTTGCATGCTGGTGGTCTTGTCTTGGCTGGCAGTTTGACTTTTTTGGGTACCCAAACCATCGGTGGTGCAACCGGTATCCTGTTTTTGGCATCTGTGATTACGGCAGGTGGTTTTCTGGGCTGGAAAGGTGCTGTCATTGATGTTGCTGCTGTGTTTTTTATCGGTGTGTTGATCTTGCTGTTTGGGGAGCATTTGCGCCCAATGATCGGACTGACAGAAGAACCTTTCCTGCCACCAGAGCACCTTGTGCAGTTGTTTGTATTCTTCAGCGTTCCTGCCTGGGGGGCATACGTCGTGGCCGTCGACACCTCCAATCGACAGGCTTGGAAGGCGGCAGTTGCGACCAAACAACGACTGGAAAAGGTCAATCATCAGTTGCAACAATCACAGCAACAGCAGGCGAAAATAGCCGAGTTGGGCTTGATGGCGCTTCAAGATGTGTCCTTGGAAGAAATTGAACGGATGTGTCGTGCTGTTTTTGTAGAAGTGATTCCCCACGCTGAATCTTTTTGGCCGAAAAATGTGACCCTAACAGATGAGGAAGTGCAATCTC
>CBFICN010000224.1:0-6135 GCA_965661045.1 uncultured Myxococcota bacterium | reverse complement strand
TCAGACGTACAAAACGCACACTCTTCTTCAAAGAGATGTCGATGACAGGTTGAACAAACTTTCATGATGGCCTCGCTGCGATTGAACAACTCAGGGTTCGAGTTGACTGTGAACTGTCTATCTACACATCCGGACGGTACTGAGTAGTGTAGATTGAACTTTCGAACTTCATACATTATCAGTGTAGCACAAGACATGGAGAAACCGTGCAGACCGTTCAATTACTCAAAGATCTCTCCACAGGTCAGGAAAACATACTGATTTTGATGGCTGTCCCCTTTTTCTTTTTGGGCATCGTGATTCCATCCTTTGTCTTGTGGTTAAAACGCAGTCGTAAACCAACTTCTCCAAACACAGAATCCGAATAGAAAACTGGGCTCTTGATTGAATTTAGGTCTCAGTGCACTACATTTACCCATAATTTAGAGTGTGGGGTGAATATGAATATCGATTGGGACTCGGTTGCGGGATTTGGCGTTGCTGGAAATTTCACGGGGCATTTGGAGCAAGCCGGTGAATCTCCCGATTTTGTAGCGGTCAAAACCAAAGAACAACACGCCCCCAAAGGGGTCTTTCCATTTTACATTCCAACCTCGTTGACCCAGCTTGGACAAAACCCCTACTCATCAAAGGCCATCCAATTGCTTAACCATGCGGAGAATCACCAAATTGAACCGGAAGTTTCCATTCTGTTCGAGGTTGAATACGAGGATGGAGTTGTGAAGTCGCTTTTACCAATGCAAGCATTCGCCCACAACGATTGTTCCATTCGACGCAAGGGTGCCCGCAAAATCAGCGAAAAGAAGAACTGGGGTCCCAACAGCAAAGGCATCGCCTCTACTGGCATTTCACTGAGTGGTCTGAACAAGGGACAAGAACTCGATGCGTTTCAGTTGGGGTGCTACCTCATCCGCGATGGAGAGATTCACCGCTATGGCATCACGTCTTCTGTCAAGGACTACTCCTACTTTCACCAAACGTTGATGGACTGGCTAGTAGACAAACTCAATCACCAGACCGACTACGGTCCACTAGAGGACCTCCACCAGCACTTAACCACAGCAGGATTTCCAAAGCACATTTGCATCAGCATTGGAGCCACACGCTATACCCCCTTGGGTGAGTCTACTTTTCTCAAACCGGATGATGTGGCTTGCGTGGTGTTGTTTGATCCCACACAGTACAGCGAATCTCACATAACGAACCACCTTCTCCAGTCTGGTGCTTCTCTACCAAACACTTCCATCTTGAAGCAGTCCGTTCTGCCACCGAGCGCTTGAGATGCTGACCTTTGGTGTATTGACCGGTTGTGCAGTTGGACTGTGGGTGCTGAGCCTCTATTTGAAGGACGCCAGCATTGCCGACCTCATGTGGGGCATGTTTTTCGTCGTACAAGCAGCAATGACACATCTCATCGTCCCTTCCGAACGTAGCCTGTTGATGCTTGTCTTGACCGGACTTTGGGGACTGCGCCTGTCTATATATTTGGGAATCCGAAACCACGGCCAACCCGAAGATCGTCGATATCAAGCGATGCGCGCACGCCATGGACAGCATTTTTGGTGGAGAAGCTTGTTTACAGTATTCATTTTCCAAATGCTGATCGCCTGGTTTGTCGGTATGCCACAGAGGATTGGCAGTACACAAATCTCGCTCAGTTGGGTCGATGGTGTCGGTGTATTTCTTTGGGGTGTGGGGTTGTTCTTTGAATCTGTTGGAGACTGGCAATTGCAACGATACCTCCAACAGGACAACCGCAGTGGTGTATTGGATACGGGACTGTGGAGATACACGCGTCACCCCAACTATTTTGGGGATGCTTTGCTGTGGTGGGGCTTTGGCCTCATCGGATTTTCGGCAACCGGTCTGTGGTGGATTCTATTGTCGCCGTTGATCATGACCTTTTTGTTGCTTAAAGTATCGGGGGTGTCTCTACTGGAAAAGAACATTGCCGAACGCCGTCCAAAATATGCTGAGTACATTCGACGCACCCCCGCATTTGTACCTTGGTTTCCCAAAGAGTAAGCGCAGTCTATTTATTGAGAGCCATTTATTCCACAACACTGTATATTGAGTCTCACCTCTTTACAGGATGCTCTCTGTCGTGACGAACACCGCCCCCTCTAAGACTCTACGTTCTGAAATTCTCTCATTGGCGTGGCCAATCTTGATATCTGGTTTTCTGGGGACCATCATCATGTTTACCGATCGCTTGATCTTGGGGCGATACAGTCCAGACACCTTGGCTTCCATGCAAGTGATCGGACCGATCTCTTGGACGGCGTTCTCCATATTTGGTTCATTTGGCATCGGGATGCTCGCTATTTTGGGCAGAGCCGTGGGGGCCAAAGACATTCCCAAAGCAAATAGCGTTCTCAGTGCCTCCCTGCTGGTCGCCCTAATTGCAGGCATATGTTTGGGTATCGGTGGTTTTCTATCTCGTGGATGGATGGCGGATCTTTTGATGGGAGGTGACCCCTCCAGTGTTGTACGAGAAATGTCCATTGCCTATCTGGCGTGGACTTTTGGTAGCGCCCCATTTACCACCATGGCTGTCATATTGACCTTTGGCTTTCAGGCATCAAACGACAGTAGAACCCCCATGTGGGTTTCCTTCTTTAGCGGTTTCGTCAATCTGTCATTGTCTGCCATACTGGTCTTTGGCTTGTTTGGGGCACCTGAACTGGGCATTACTGGAGCCGCAATGGGCACCGCCAGCGCATCCTTTCTAAACTGTACCATATTGATGTACTTAATTCAGCGTCCACACCGATCGGTTCACCTGAGCACGCCCCAATTGTCTATACTCCAGCCTGTATTCAATGTCGCCTTCCCTGCCTTTGCCGAACGGGTCATTTTACACTCTGGTTTCTTGGTCTTTTCCGGTTTTGTAGGACGCTTGGGCACCGTCGCGATGGCAGCCCACCAAGCCTGTCTGGCCATTGAGTCTCTTGGGTTTATCGCCTCCTACGCGCTTGGAAATGCCAGTGGAACGATTGTCGCACAAAAACTGGGCGCCCAAGCACCAGACCAAGCCGAGCAAACCATCTGGTATACGATGCGCTTTTCCTTTTGGTTGATGTGTGGCGTTGGGGCCCTGTTCTTTTTCGGTGCGGAAACCATCGTTCAGTGGTTTTGTACCGATCCCGACAGTTTGGCGCTGGGCATCACCTGTTTGAAAATCTCCGCCGTCGCTCAACCCCTGATGGCTTTTTGTGACTGCTTTGCCGGCTCCCTTCGAGGTGCAGGAGACACCAAAAGCCCGATGCTTGCTGCGATGTTTGGACCGGTTGTGGTGCGCATCACAGCTTGTTATTTGCTCGCATTCACCTTCAATCTTGGGCTCATTGGGATTTGGATTGGCTCAACCTTTGATTGGGGTATCCGAGGACTCTGGTTGTTCTTTGTGGTCAAACGCGGACACTGGAAAAGCCTAGAGGTATAATCACTCTATGCGTCGCACAACGGATTCTCGATCTCGAAACACAAAATCTTCCTCCTCTTCCAGTCCAAGCAAAATTTGTCCCATCGGAGCGTGTTCAGAAATGACGTGCACTGTCCGCCCCTCGTACTCCACCATCCCCAATCCTACAAGCAAATAATACGTCGCAGTCTTGGTTTCCACGAAAGAACCCACCTCTACTTCCTCCGCCTTTGGTCGACACCCAATGCTCTCCAACCGATACAGTGCATCCAGCGCTTCTGAATGACGCCGTGCGTGACGCTCTTTTTCCAGTTGCGCCATTGCTCTACCGGTTTCGTACTTATCGCCAGCACTGCTTTTGGTTTCTGAGTTGGAGGCTTGCTGAGCAGCATCCATCAGTATTTCTGCTTCCTCCACTCGACTCTTCAACAGTCCTAAGCAATATTGATACAGCCCTTCTTTGTATGACATGAGTCCCCCACCGAATAGTCAATTTAACGAACCCCATGGTCGATGCCACGCACCATCACCCAAAAAGTTCAGTCAATCTCTTTACAAGTCTATCGAATTGAC
Organism: uncultured Myxococcota bacterium; assembly: GCA_965661045.1. GTDB lineage: Bacteria > Myxococcota_A > UBA796 > UBA796 > UBA796 > CAJWHX01. Next base: position 2,138 of record CBFICN010000224.1, on the reverse strand, counting down.
CTAAGAAAATTTAGTTCCATGGAGGTCCTATGTTCAATTGGTTTACCCGCCCCACCCCCACAATGGTGTCTGCCGAATCTGCGCTACCCGACAACAGCGAGCCCATTTCCTGCGCCGCCACCCACTGTGTCACGGGCAATGCAACCCATGCACCCTTCCCTGCACACTTGGAGGTCGCCATTTTTGCAATGGGCTGCTTTTGGGGCGCTGAACGACGTTTCTGGCAACAAGACGGTGTATGGTCCACCCAAGTCGGATATGCAGGAGGATTCACCAAGCACCCGACCTACAAGCAAGTCTGTTCCGGCAAAACTGGCCACACCGAGGTCGTACAAGTCGTCTTTCACCCAACACAAATAACCTACGCCCAGTTGCTCAAGGTGTTTTGGGAAGCCCACGACCCCACACAAGGTCATCGCCAAGGCAATGATGTCGGCACCCAGTACCGTTCGGCTATTTACGCCACCAGCGATGAACAAATCCGTGCGGCAAAAACCTCAGCCAAGGCTTTTCAGGAAGGTCTGCAAGCCAAAGGCTATGGAGAGATTACCACGGAAATCGACAAAGACGTGGTCTTCTACTACGCAGAGGACTATCACCAGCAGTATTTACACAAGAACCCAAATGGGTACTGTGGACTGCGTGGAACTGGGGTAGAGTGCAGGGTTTGAGGTACCTTTTTGATAATCGTAGCATTTCTCCTACCTGTACACTCATCCTCTCACGACAAGACATTGCCCAACGTGACACTTTTAGATAATTTGGGATTGTGCAGAATCGAATTTGCGAACCGATAGAACACCATACTTACACTGTGAGCATACCTATATTTGGGATAGGTGGGCGAGACGAATAGGTGATGAATGCTTTGGGTGATTACAACCATTATTTTGCTTTGGAGTTTATGGGGGTTTATCAGACTTCTTCTACACCTGTTTGATGGCTTTAAAGTTGATTACAAGGATAAAAAAGAGGAACTGCTAAAAGACCACAACGAACCTTCTTATTATCAAACGATTTCCACATCCATAGCGGCCTTCTTTCAGACAATGGTTCACTCACCTCGTAACTTCTTCATGGTCTTGTCTGTTGGTCGTCGTTCTGGGTATGCTGCTCGTTTTGGTGATGAAAGGATTTCTGTGGTTGCTGGGTCTGCTCAAGGATGTTCTTGATTTTTTCTTGAGCGGGGGTCGCCATTAACCAAACAAATACCATCTTCGGTAACATTGACTCTTTATGGTCTGGGAAACCGACTCCCCAACCTCTAGACCAATAGACCAAGTTGAAACAGTTACACTAATCCCTAGTTGGCTTGCGACGACTTTTCTTCAAATCCCCTCGTTTCTTCTTGCCATCGACTCGACGACGCTGAGAGGCTCTTGTCGGTTTGGTTGGACGACGCTTCTTGGGCCTTTTCAAACCATCTTGAATGAGTGCTTTGAGTTGTTCTCGAGCCCCTTGCAGGTTTCGATGTTGAGAACGATGTGCGTCACAGTGAACCACCACAAAGCCCGCATTGGTAATTCGACTGGCAATCCGAGAACGCAAGTGGGTCTTCTGAGTACTTGACAACGCGACACTGCTCTCCAAGTGCCAACGCAGGGTGATGCGCGAATGCGTTTTGTTTACATGCTGCCCACCGGGTCCACCCGACAAAGAAGCCTGTGCAATCAATTCATGCCCTGGAATGAGAACACCTTGTTGTATCTGTAGCGCTTCGTTGGACACAACACCTCCGTACCCAAGAATAACACAGACCGAACTTGACACATTTACCATGCCAGTACCCTATTTCTTATCGAAGGATACAATTCCACTGGCTCGAATGATTCGAATGATGTGTTGGGCAGACGCCAAGTGGTGTCGGATTTTTGGGAATTCACACACTTCTCGATCAAAGTGTACGACCCAAATGCCCTCTTTTGCAAATCGAAGACCATTCCCCATTCGTTGACACTGTCCATCACCATCGACAAACTCAATCGACCAGGGTTCTTCAATAAACGTGTCATGGTTTAAGTCTTCGATCAGTGCCTTTAAGTGACTGGCTTCCAAATTCATGCGCTCTCCCTGTTTGCAGTTTGCGGTGACAAATACAAATGGTTTTAAAAATTTGAAAACGCATCGGAATGAGTTCT
>CBFICN010000223.1:0-6135 GCA_965661045.1 uncultured Myxococcota bacterium | reverse complement strand
ATCTCCAACACTTTCCAGCCACCCAACCAGCTTCGATTTCGTATAAAAGTCAAACAACTCATACACAGAAGACGCTGATGCTGATTTGTCTGTCGTCTTGGATTTAGACGATTTACTCTTTGATGACTTTGACGCCTTCGCAAATATCTTTGAGATGTCTTGTTCTAATTTAGAGACATCACAATCTGGATTGGCCACCAGACCTTTCAAGAGTTCTTTAACCTTATTGGTTTCATCCGCAATTTTTTCCTGTTTTTCAAAAGCCAACAAGTCCTTTGCTGCTTCTAAGCACTCTTCGGGCGATAAATACAAATCAAAAGGAACTTCCAATCGATATCTGTTTGCTACGATCTTGTCGTATTGACTTTTTAAATAATGCTTGACCCAAGGTGAACGTATCAGTTCTTCATTTGAGACATAATCATCCAAACAATATTTACATACGTCATTCGTACGAATATAATCATTAGAACCTCGCAACTTCATTTTCAAGTGACCGTTCTTCAACGTCCATTCTAACGTCGGGATAGATTCGTACTCAACCGCTCTGCGTCCTTCTGACTCATATTGCTCTTCGCACGATGAACAAGTAAACATATAATCAAAAATTGATGCCATAATACCTCCAATACTATCTACATCACTTTACCATATCATAACACAATTTAGAATATTACTGTGACCGCTTCCGCCTCGAGCCATGTCGCTGAAATACCTGCTGTGAGACGCACTTGGCTTCCAAAGACTTCTTGATGGCAAAAACATTGTCTTTGGCAATTCGTGCAGACTGTTCCACATCTACAATTGGCTTAGGGTATGTGCTCAAGTCTACACCGGTCATCATTTGCATCAACGGTGGCATTTCGTGGGGTTTGTGAATGTATTCTGTTGGAACATCAGCCAATTCTGGTATCCACTGTTTGATGAACACCCCTTCTGGATCCAGGTCTTCAGACTGTTTGTAGGGATTGTACATTCGAATGGTGTTGATACCAGTGACACCAGACTGCATCTGCAGCTGACAAATGTGAATCCCCGGTTCGTAATCGGTGAACTGACAGGCCAACCAGTCTCGAAACTCCCGCCAGTCCAGCCACAGGTTGTAGCACGCTATCGACACAACCATCGCCCGCATCCGAAAGTTTAGCCAGCCCGTAGCCACCAGCGCACGCATACACGCATCAACAATCGGGATTCCTGTTCGTCCATCTTTCCATGCCTGTAAATACTGGGCATTGCCAGCACGAGGCCTCATGCCCTCAAACATCGGATGCATACAGTGATGCTCAATCTCAACTTGGTCTTCAAGTTTCTGCATAAAGTGACCGCGCCAGTGCAGTCTCGAAATGAAGGATTCCAGTGATTTTCGTTGTGAATGACTCACTTGATCAGAGGTCTCTGCATGTGTTGCGACTTTGTACATTTCTCGTATAGACACCGTTCCCCAAGCGAGGTGTGGACTCAGTCTTGAACAACTTTCAAAGGCGGTTAGAGGGGACGACATCTCTTTTCGGTAATTGTGCCCTCTCATTTTCAAAAAACTTTGCCACAGCGCAATCCCTTTTGACCGTCCACCAGCCTGACGAAGGGGTGCAGGGCCATCAAGTCCAACCTGTTCAGCAGATGGAGGTTCTTTGACAGAAAAGTCATACTGCTGGTCTTCGACTGTATTTCCCTGAATGGCTGGTGTTGGATAGCGTGGTTGCATCACACCTTCTCGCCAACGCTTTGCCCACTCATCTCGAGAAGGATTTGGACGCAGAACTTCAAAGGTGGGATATTCTCGCCATTCAACCCCATTGGTTTTGCACCACCGCTGAACCTTCTTGTCTCGGTTGTATGTCCACTCACCCCCCACCTCCATATGACTGTGTACGTGGAGGCTTTGATGGACCGACTTTAGTTCTTCGAATACATCGATCACTTCACCAACAAAATACACCAGTGGAATATTGAGTTTTTCCAATTCGTCTTGCAATTCAGTCAGTGAATCGACGATAAATGCGTGGTGATTGGCGCCATAATCTGGCTGTGCCATTCGATTGGGCTCGAAAATGTAGACCACCATCACCTGCTCTGTCAATGAAGCAGTAAACAGGGGACCATGATCTTGGATTCTCAAATCTCTTTTCAGCCAAACCACATGCATGGTCTTTTATAGAACAGTCCCTTCAATGAAACAACCCAGCCAATACGCACTCTGCGTCATTTAAAATGCATCACCAATCCAATTGAATTGTTCACATAGGCGCCTCTCGGTGTCACACCAACGGTCCCATTCCACTCCACTCCCATCCAAATGTTTTTGGAGTACGGATAGGCGACCAACATTGCCCCATATCCAGTCCAAAACCGACCTGTCGCCTTTCTAACGTGGGCGTACCACTATACCAACCATAGGACTTACCGAATATCTTCACATCACTTTTGGGTTGATAGGTTTCTGGACGCGTATAGTCTTGGACATCCATGACGTAACTCCCCAGCGATGTATTCACCCCCGCATAGGCCATCGCCCCAAGGACTTTGACGGCTCTCGAAAAAGACACGTTTAACTGAGGCTGAAAAGGGTCCGAAAGCCGTATCGACTGTATCATGTCATTCCGATCTGTAATCGTATAGGTGGCCTCATCCTGCGCCAGATTCAACGAACGTTTTAGCAAATACACATTGTCATACACCGTAGCCGTTGTAATTCTAAATTCCGGTAAAGGTGTACCGCTCCAAATAGCACCCGTATCAAAAGTTAGATCGCTCCCGGAAATTATCTCACTTCCGTCTGCACTGGTAAACTGCTGCCGCACCAGAAATCGACTGTGTCATCCCATGTCCAGAATGGATTGACTGGAGAAACCCGATGCTCGTATATCAATAGGTTGGTCTACCCCTATACGGTGGAAACAGTTGAAAAGGTTGTTTGCCTTTCTTGCCCTTTGCTCCTTTCTTTCCATTCTTACCATTGGAAGGATTGCGTTGACGATTGTCATATTGCTCTGGATCATACTCACCATACTCCGCAACAGAACTTCCCATCAATGGTTCCACGGGAGACTCTGTCCGTAAACAAGTCAAACACAATGCATATAGGCCAGACACTTTATTCTCCAAGATGTGTACACAATAGACAATTCCATTTTGGAAGACAGTACACTCCATTATAGTCAAATCCCAACAAAGATATGACTGAAGATCTTCTATTCTCTCATCAAACGCATCCAACTGCTGGTCTGCGTTTACCTATACGTGATTTGATCACCACATACCAAACAAGTAATTTTGATATCCATAGTCACAATAAGAAAGTGTACTGCGTGTATTCGAATGTATTGGTGTATTTTCTTTACAGTCCCAACACCTCTCGAACAGCGATCAATACCTCATCGTGAAACTGACCGTTGGAGACGATGACACCTTTGTTGTCACAGAGCGTACGCCCCTTCGAAAAGTCCAATTTCTTACCATACACATCGGTCACCACACCACCCGCTTCTTGGATGACGGCCACACCCGCAGCGTGATCCCAAATTTTTTCTTGGTACCCCGGTTTGGTTGGAAGACGCAGATAAATGGTGGCGTCTCCACGTGCCACGGCTGCATACTTGCACTGACTGTCAATTCGATATGGCTCTTGCGTAATCCCCAACTGTGTGGCAATTTGGCTGGAGTGAGAGTGGGACGAGTGTCCCTTTTCCACAGACTCACAAAAGTTTGCTTCTGACAAAGCACCGATTTCATGAACGGTGGCTTGTCCCAGTCCATTTCCATCCATGTCGTACATTTGTACACCTTGCCCTTTGGCTGCGACAAATATGCTGCCCTTTTGGCCATCGGGACGAGGCAGGTTGGGGCATCCTAGAACCCCCAAAATGACTTCACCATCTTCTATCAATCCCAGCGCGATGGCATACTGGTCTCCCCGCAGAAACCCTTTGGTACCGTCAATGGGATCCAAGACCCAATGCTGGCCCAGTGGTCCGCCCTCATAGGAACCTCGATCGATCAACTCCATCGCCGACGCCTCTAGCAACATCGGCTCCACACGAGCGATTTCGTCCATCATTCGACTCCGCAAAATATCGTCGGCACGAAGTTCATCGGCATTCTCTTCACCCACCATCACAAAATCTGGAAACTCTTGATTGAGCACGTGCGACACCAATGCTTGTGCACCAAAATCTGCAAGTGTCACTGGGGATTTGTCTTGTTTAACCTGTGTGCCACTGCCATCGACACCTTCTTTAACCAAGGCCGACTGAACTGACTGACAAAGTCTCGCCGCTGATACAACAGCACGAAGAGCGGTGGTTTGTTCTCGTTGCAACATCTCTAATTCCGGAGTGGGAGTGTTTAGCCAGCAAAGTCTGACAAAATGGTGTTGAAAAGTGCTGATGGACGCATAATACTGGATATCACGTCATCGGCAGGAAAGAAGTACCCCTGTAAATCGACGCTGCTTCCTTGAACGCCATTCAAGTCCACCATAATTTTGTCTTCGTTGTCGGTCAGTTGTTGTGCCAAAGGAGCAAAAATGGCTGCCAGTTCAGCATCAACGGTTTGGGCCGCAACTTTTTGTGCCCAATACATTGCCAAATAAAAATGCGAGCCTCGATTGTCCATAGAGTGGAGTGCAGGCGTTGGAGATTTGCCTTTCATCAGCACATCTTCAATGGCCTCTCCTAGACATTCTGATAGAATCATCGCCTGTTGGTTGTTCATTGCACCAGAGAGATGTTCAAGAGCGGCTTCCATGGCCAGAAACTCTCCAAGTGAATCCCAAGCCAAGTGGTTCTCTTTAAGCAATTGTTGAATCAGCACTGGTGCAGTACCGCCCGCTCCCGTTTCAAAGAGTCCACCACCATTCATCAATGGAACAATCGACAACATCTTGGCACTGGTGCCCAGTTCAAAAATTGGAAACAAGTCCGTGAGGTAATCTCTCAACACATTGCCTGTCGCCGAGATGGTATCCAATCCATCTTTGCACCGCTCCAAGGTAAAGTGCATCGCATCTTCGGGAGAGAGCATATAAATCTCCAGCCCATCTGTATCGTGATTGGGGAGGTACTGCTCTACCTTTCGCATCATTTCTACATCCGACGCCCGCTCTGGATTGAGCCAAAAGACAACTGGGTTTCCTGTGGCCCGCGCTCGACGAACAGCCAACCCTACCCAATCTGCAATCGGAGCATCTTTGACCTGACACATTCGCCAAATGTCTCCCCGCTCTACAACGTGGCTTGTGAGAACATTTCCATGGGTGTCGACCACTTCTACGCGGCCATCACTGGACACCTGAAATGTTTTGTCGTGGGAACCGTACTCCTGCGCCTTCTGCGCCATCAGTCCAACATTGGACACAGAACCCATCGTTGCAACATCAAAGGCGCCATGTTCTTTGCAAAAATCAATGACCACTTGATAGATCCCTGCGTAACAACGATCGGGAATGGTAAACTTGGTGTCTTTGTATTCTCCGTCTGCACACATCATTTGACCAGAATAGCGCAACTTAGCCGCCATCGAAGCATCAATGATGACGTCTGATGGAACGTGCAGGTTTGTCACAGCGGTATCGGCATTGGGACACGCCAGGGGTTGGCGTTCATACACGGCTTGAATGTCAGATTGAATTTGTTCTTGAACATCTGGTGCAAGGGTGGCAATCTTCTGTTCAAGCGTTCGCATTCCATTGTTGGGGTTGATGTTTAGTTCTGCAAACACGTCTGCGTATTTGTCAAACACTTCTGCATAGTAAGACTCCACCACAGCCCCAAAGATGATTGGATCCGACACTTTCATCATCGTTGCTTTGAGGTGAACCGAAAACAGTACCCCTTGCTCTTGTGCGGAGGCAATCTCAGTTTTCAAAAAAGTTTTGAGTTTGGATAGAGACATCGCCGACGCATCAAATATCTCTCCTGCCAATACCGGAACGGCTTCTTTCAACGTCGTCACGTCCCCATTGACATCCACATGCTGAATTCGAAGTGTATCAGCGGAGTCCATCGTGATGGCTTTCTCGGAACCAAAGAAATCTCCCTCTTCCATATGGGCAACGTGCGACTTAGAGTCTGAACGCCACTCTCCCATCTCGTGTGGATTGACTTGAGCATATTTCTTAACTGCTTTTGGGGC
>CBFICN010000222.1:0-6173 GCA_965661045.1 uncultured Myxococcota bacterium | reverse complement strand
TTCACAATGATTTGGGTGTTTTCACCGCGATACCGTTGGAGCAGTTCCAAACCGGCTCCACACCCAGCATCCAAGTCCAACACCCAGCGCTGTGGAACGTTCAACGCTGCGATTTGTGCTATCCCCTCGCGCAAGAACACACCGGACGTTTGAATCTCCAATCGCCGAAACATACTGTGGTGTACCCAGTGAACCAAGTGGTGCAACATTGGCTCAACTTCGGGATGCAACAACGGCTCTCCCCGCCAACCAACCGACACCGTTTCAAATTGCAGCTTAGAAGATTCCAAAGAGGCCGTCAGTTTTCTGAGTTCACTGAAGCCCATAAAGCCACGACCGAAATTGACTCGGCCCTCATCTCGAAAACGTGTCCAGTTTTCAGCAGTAGGTGCCTCGTCGAGCGATTGGATTAAGTCAGTCCACCGTTTGTGGGGCGTGGTGCTTCCTTCCCAATCGGAGGGCGACACATCCGAAAGTTCCAGTACCAACTTTCCGTTTGGAATGGCTTTCCAAGAACGAACTTTGGACCACACCTTACGCTCCAATCCACCTTGAACCAAACTGCTCGCCCGATTGAGCAACTGTAGACCCGAGTCTGACTCTTGGCGAAGATAGCAGGTTTGCACACAGGGCGTAGAACAAGTCTTGACCACTTCTCGACGTTGTTGTACGGTCTCTGAATTCCACAGATCTTGCAAACTGTGCTCGCGTACTGAACCAAAAGCACCGTTGAGGAAATCCAATTTCCCATCGCACATGATGGCTTGACCATCGGCATTGATGTAAAACTCTTTCCAACCAGCCCAACAAGGCGCCTCAAGTGGCGTCAATCCATCCTTGTAATACGATGGAATATTGCGCAATTCACGCTCAGAGTTCTGTAAGAATCCGTGTTCTCGTTTCATGACCAACAATTGCTGACAGACCTGTTCAAGTTTGGAAAAGTCTGCCGGTTGAAACCACAGTTCATTGGCGGTTTCTGTGCCTTCTTCGGTTCGAAACAGATTCAAGACTTGCACACCATCAAACCCCATCTGCTGAAACTCTTGGAGGGTCTCAATGTAATGCCCCAAATTTTGACGGTGCAAAATGCTGTTCACCAAAATCTTGCGCTTGGAGTTTCCAGCTTGTGCATCGGCTTCTCGTATGGCTTGGTATCCTTGCATCGCCTTGTCATACATCCCCTCCCCTCGAATGGCATCGTTGCTCTCTCGATTGCCGTCTAAGGAAATGTTGAGGTGCAGTCTATCCGACGGTATACGCGCCAGCATGCGTGCGCGACCCTTGCTGATCAAGGTGCCATTTGTGGTGATGGTAACGTAGAAACCCTTATCCACTGCATACAGCAATATCTCTTCAAGGTCTGGACGCATGAATGGCTCGCCACCCAACGGATTGAATACCTCTACGCCCCACTTAGCCGTTTGATCAATGATGTCCTTGATTTCGACTAGACTCAATTCTGGTGCGTCGTAGCAAGTTGTACACATCGTACAGGTCAAATTGCATCGAAGCGTCAGGTTGAGGCTAATGCGATCGGGTCGCGCCCATCCTTTGTTGAGACGACGCGCCAAGTGCATTTTTGCATCGCGTTTGAGAGCATACCAAGTATCCATAGTGTTCTTCTAACATTGCTGTCGAAAACGTGTACAAAAACGCTTTGGTTGAATATCGCCCCACCATGTGTGATACACTCATGAATTCTTTTACTCAATCGAGGTATTCTATGAGCAACAAACAGATGACTGAGGCTGAAAAGCAACGAGCCGATAAAATCGCCAAGATTGTAGACATGTTTCGACAGATCATCAATGAAGAAGGAGCCGTTGAAAATGGATTTTACTTGGACAGTCTCCCACCCAAAGCCCTCGATGGTCTTCGTTCGTGGCTTTGGATCCCTTTTGAACACATTCTGGATTCAGAAGAGGCTGAGCGGTTCAAAAAGTTTCGATTGCTGCTAACTGACCCCATCGACGTTTTGCTCGATGTATCAAAAAGTGTCACAAGTCTTGAAGAGTATCAAACAATACTAAAAGACAAGTTCAAATGGCCATTGACCGATTTGACCAGTGTACACAAACTGGCCCACCAATTATTGCGATTGCTTTCCTATGACAAGCACCGAGTCGAACGCGCCATCTCTGTCATCATCACCACCGTCAGTCAGTGGGATGAAAACGCGATGAAGGTCCACACAGAATTGCTCAAAACCTTTCGATCAAATGACCAGCAAGTCACACATGCTGAAATTATCGCGATGAGACTCGACACTGTACAGAGTCGCCTGTTTGCCTGCTACTATCCGTGGGGTGGGAATTATGCAGAACGCCTACAAGATTTCCTCGATGAACACAACATCACGTGGTGTGAGGATTCTAGAACTGCTGGGAGTGACTGTTATGGAATGCTGATTGCTGGACCAGGTGGCGATTTAACAAAAGCACTGGCGCGTCTTGACAACATCGGTGAACCGTTCCAAGAACAGTTCAAATTCGACACCGAGGAGTTTGATGAGGATGGATACTGGGAAGCCGTTGCAGAAGCCAGATGGAGCGTAGATTTTTCTGACTTGAACGTCATCGACATCAGCACCGACTGGAAGCATTTGGAAACCGATGACCATATTGAAGCACTGCAACAGGTTGGTGTGCACATGACCCAGACGCGCGCAGAAATATTTGGCGGATATTTGATGACCTTGGCGTTGGATTCTTAAGGCACTTTACTTGGTCAAATACTTTGTAAAATGGGTTACGCTACTATCATGCCAACCTTGCTAAGCACCATTTTACTGAGTCTACTTGCCCCCACCGTGGAGGCTGCCACTTACGATCCAGACCTCACCTGGCGCGTTTTGGAAACGGAGCATTTTGACATCCATTTTCACGGTGGTGAAGAACAACTCGCTGAAGAGATGGGCCACCTGGTAGAAGATGTCTATGTTGAGATGACCCAAGAGTTGGACTGGGAACCCAAAGGCTCTACTCAAGTTGTTTTGCTCGACAACACCGACTCTGCAAATGGCTATGCAACCTATCTACCCCGCAACACCATCGTCATTTATGTGACCGCCCCCGAGGGTACATCAACGCTGTCTTGGTACGAGGACTGGAACGACGCCATCTTCACCCACGAGTACACCCACATTTTGCACCTCGACACCATTGAGGGACTACCCGCTGTTGCCCGAGCAGTATTTGGACGGGTGGCGATGATGAACGGTCTCTCTCCAAACTGGGTGGTGGAGGGCCAAGCCACGATGCAGGAAACGTGGAAAAGCAACATGGGACGCGGACGGGCACCGATTCCCGACATGATCAAACGGACAATGACCATCGAAGGACATTTTCCACGACTGGGCAACATGGACGGGTACCAAACCACCAACCCCAGTGGCAACATCCGCTATCTATTTGGCCAGGATTTCATGAATTTCATCGCCGAAGAGACCCACGACCAAGTGTGGACAGAGTGGAACCACACCTATGGGGGCGGTATTCCCTACTGGCTCCCCTCCAAGAAAGTCTTTGGCAAACGTTTTCCTGAACTCTACGAGGAATGGAAGGAATCTGTGGAAGAGCGCTATGCGCAAAAGGTGGCGGACATCAAAGCCATTGGACTGACCGAGTACACCCTACTCAGTGACGAGGGACGCAACTGCGCCTTTGCCCATTACTCGCCCGATGGCTCAAAAATGGTCTACTCTTGCTTTTCATTAGAGAACGGGTCTTCGGTGTACATTGCCGACCCACAAGGCAACGAGGAGCATGTAGAAATTGCGGGCGTTTTTGGACGCAACTTTGCGTGGAGGGTTGATGGAACCGCCTTTGCTTATTCGGCGATGCGCACCGTCAATCGCTTCAATCTCTACAGCGACGTTTACCTGCGCACCCTTGGTGGTTCGACTACAACACTGACCCGTGGAAAGCGCGCACGAGACCCAGAGTTCTCCTTGGATGGCTCATCACTCTTGGTCGTCACCAACGAAGCCCAAAACAACCAACTGGAACGATTGCGCATTGATCAACGACTACAGCAACTGACAGAACACACCGACCACACCCAATACTCTACTCCAAAGTACAGCCCCGATGGAGAGTGGATCGCCGTGTCCATGTGGCAAAATGGTCAGCGCGATCTTTGGATACTCGACGCCGACGGCAACTCAGTTCGACAACTGACCAATGACTGGGCTCTCGATACCGAACCTCGATGGTCCCCCGATGGTCGCACACTGTACTTCTCATCCGATCGGACTGGGGTCTACAACATCTTTGCCATCGATTTGACAACGGAAACACTCTACCAAGTGACCAATGTTCTCACAGGGGCCTTTACACCCAGCATCAATTATGGGGAAGACACACTGCTCTTTACCGTCTATCACCACTGGGGGTACGGCATTGCCACCATGCCCCTCGACCGCAATCAGTGGATTGAGGTGGGTCCAGTTGCCCCAGACTCTGAAGACGCCATCCATACGCAATATTTAATTCCCTCTTCCTCGCCAGAAATTCCACAGGGAAACATCTGGACCGCTCCCAATACTGAACCCAAATGGTGGAAACGGAGGACCAAAAGTGAAACGAAATCAAACAATCAATACATTCCTGCACACCCTTCCTTGACCGCGCACTATCCGGGACTCAGTGGTGTTGGTGGACCACTCTTTGGATTAACCGAGCGAGACCAAACCCTTCCCATACCGCATCGTCCAACACATTTTGGAGAATTTGACCACGCCGACTTGTTTGAAGGACCCAACTCTGGTCCCGACATTCAAGACGACACTCAGGTTGACGAACAAAGCAAAGAAGAGTCTGATTACCCCTTCTCCTTTCCCGTGCGTCGCTACGCCGTCAAAGACACCCTATTTCCACCATCCTACCTCGCCCCAAGTGTCTTTCAAACGGGTTTCGGGTACATGGGGGTGCTGTCGACATCGAGCATCGACACCTTAAAGCGACACCTTTACGGTGGCAACATTTCCTATCGAACAGACTCTCAATTCATTGGTTGGGGCGTCTCCTATTTGTACAATCGCTGGATTCCAGTCATCAGCACGGGACTCTACGCAACCACTGTACCCTACGGAAACATTTATACCTACAATGGTCCTCCAGAAAATGGGGGTACCTGGATACCCAACCTTGAAAATTCAAACCTTCGCTACTGGGACAAACGTATAAACGCGTATGCCCAAGTGACCTATGCCCATACGCTTCGCCATTCTTTCTTTGGACGGTATGAGTACTCTCACCGTACACCGTGGGTCGCCGCGGGTGATGGTTTTTCCAATCAAGGATTGCCCAATGGAGCCTATCGACCCTACTTGCCCACTCGAGGCGTCATCGCTGGCTTTGGTGGGGGGTGGCGCTACGTTCGAGCCCGTTCTTACGCAAGAGCCATCTCTCCTGAAGACACCCGCTTGATTTCCGTCGTCGGTCGCGTACAGGCCCCTTGGCTCGGAGCCTACACACTCGATGACCTCGATCAGCCCATCTCTTTTACCCGTGTTCAATTAACCGCTGAGTGGCGAGAGTATACAGGACTTCCTTGGGGTGACAACCACGTGCTGGCCACAAAGATGGCGGTTGGTTTTTCTTCTGGAGACACCCAACGTTATGGCTCTTTCCGACTTGGTGGCTCATTTGGGGAAAGTGGATATTATACCCTCCCAGACGAATGGAGAGCCCTGCGTGGCTTCGATCCCGCTAGCGTTTCAGGAGATGGATATTACTTGGGGGCCGTGGAGTATCGAATGCCACTGTGGTGGATGGACTGGGGATACAATGTCACCCCCCTGTTCTTGCGCTCTCTGTCTGGTGCGGTGTTTACCGATCTTGGTATGGCCTATGACAACCTGGAGCAACTCAGTCAAACACCCCTCGTGGGGATGGGGGCTGAATTGCGCATGTCTACCGTTGTTTCGTGGGGTGCTCCACTCAGTTTCCGTGGTGGATATGCATTCGGACTCAACGGTGGCGTTCCGATTGGCAGCATCGAAGGGTTTTATTTGTGGTTGGGTAGTAGTTTTTGAATTTACTCAAATCACTGAAGCGGTCCACAAAACCGCATCAACCTTGCTATGATATACCCAACAAAGATACAGCGACCAAACTTTTCCGTGAGGTACCCATGAAAAACAAAATCCCACAACACCGTCTAGAAGG
>CBFICN010000221.1:0-6228 GCA_965661045.1 uncultured Myxococcota bacterium | reverse complement strand
ATGATGCGAACCGTGTCGATGGCCAACGTGGACAAGCGCCACGATGAAAAGCCCGCTTTATCAACCACTTTGTCCTTGTATGTGAGTTTGGTCGCACCAGATACGCCATCGATCATATCCTGTGGTGCAATCAAATTGAGCAGATCTGCACTGGGTTTTTGAACGATGGACACCATTTGTTGATGTTCTGCTTCGGTGAGAGGCTCGTGTCCATACTTTTGCAATGGATTGACCGACATCACATTGCGCACGGTCAAATCTGGATTGAAAGTCAGCGTCACGGACAACGGATTGCAGGCACAATTCTCGTCTGGTGTGACGGGTCCCATAAAGTCACGAATATATCCAATGATGACATCATCTTTGCCCAAGACCGCATAGTATGTGTTGTTTCCAGCATCGATTTCTGACAAAAACATCGACGGAATATCATATTTGCGAAAAGACACAGCATTTGGGAAGTCCTGTTTGTAAAACTCGACAACCTTGTCTGTGAGTTTTGCCGCAATGGGTGTTTGGGGCATCGAGCCTGTAGATGTTGCAATGGATTGAATCGGGACTTTTTGAGGCTCACAACTCAACAATAAAAGAGTAGCGAATGCAAACATTGACACTCCATGCACAATAATATCACTGCTGTTCGTAGAAAACTGTGAACGCGTCAAACGACGTGTTCGACCAACACACATCCAACATCAAGGCTTAAACCGATGCCCACAGTACAATACCTTCCAAACAGGTATCATATTTCTCTCAGTAGAGCACTATCTTCGGCTGGTTTTCACATGTCAGCACAGACACCTTTGACGTTGATGGAGGGAACACATTGAATACCTCGACACGCGTTTCGTCCGACAGTTAAAACATGAAGTTGGGGTCCATCTCTTTAACCGTTTCGAACTCCAATACTGCAATGCGAAAGGTTTCATCGGCGAATGCGAATTAGTAGATACAAATTAGCCACAACCACACTTGGGTCTCTCCTACATGATATTCTCGTTATCCTGATTCTACAAATATCCAATTATGACTGTGGTTTCATCTGAATACATGAATACGGAAAACATGGGTTGGTTGATAATTTGCTGGTCCAATGTAGTATGGGCAAATCAACGCCTCGACAATCTAGGGTTCTGCGCACAGCACAACCTCTCCGTCGGCAATCTGGCCAACTTGGAATGAGTAGTCATCGATCAGCGCACATAAACATCGGCGAACTGGACCATGCTCGATGACCGCGCTTCGTATCGTGCACGGTTCCATTGATGGTTCAATAGATGGTTCAATAGATGGCTGAACACGAAGCTCTATTAAACCATTGTACTCCTGTTGACTGTGTTAACCACATGATTTGAAACAAACTCTAAAAAAACAGTCTTACAAATTTGTATAATAGTAATACTATTATATACTATAATTATAGTATTACTTAGAATAGTGATGCTACACTTAAGCAACTCAACACTCAACCATTGGAGAAACCATGCCGTTCCTCAACCATACACCAACCAATCTCATTGCACTGACCTGTATTTCGCTCATCACTGCAGGGTGTGCCATCGTTCGTCCTGGAGAAGTCGGCGTCAAACAACGCCTTGGCAAACTCGACACCAACATTCACGAGCCCGGCGCAGTGGCACTCAACCCCTTCATCACAAAAGTGGTCAAGGTCCCCACCCGCACCATGAACTTGGAAGTTGAACTCAGCCTGCCCTCAAAGGAAGGTCTCAATGTCAACGCCATCATCTCCATTCTCTACAAAATTGACAAAGAACAAGCCCCAAACATCATCAAAAATGTTGGTCGTCGATATGAAGACGTTTTACTGCTCAGTGTCTTTCGATCTGCATCGTCGGATGTCTGTGCCCAGTTTTATGCAAAAGACATGCACTCTGGCAATCGTGCGGTCATTGAGGATAAAATCGAAGAGAGTATGGAGGCTGTCTTAGAAGAATATGGTTTCGAAATTGAAGCCGTCCTTCTCAAAAGCATCAACTTACCCAAAGGACTCTATCGTGCCATTGAAGACAAACTCGAAGCCGAACAGAATGCCCAACGCATGGACTTCATTCTTCAGCAAACCCAAAAGGAAGCCGAACAAAAGAAAATCGAGGCAGCCGGTGTTCGAGATGCCAACCTCATCCTGTCGGAAGGCTTGACCCCCAGCATCATCCAATGGCGCAACCTTGAAGTCATGAGTGAATTTGCCGAATCTGAAAACAGCAAAGTCATCATCACCGATGGAAATGCACCGGCATTGTTGACCGTGGAAACCGACGACTAAGTCTTAGCGATGAACGTTGGATCTATCTTAGATCGCCGTCGCAGTGGGTGTTCGAACATGAAGGTTTGGACACCCTTTTGTTCTTTCATGGTCAATGATCGATAATCTATAGCCAATGGTCAATGTTCACCCAACTGGACCAATGCGCTTCCGAATGTATCGCTCTGCGTCCTTGACCCCTTGCTCGAAGAGTTTGGTTGCGCGTTTGGGCGTTGGAATGACAAGCCCCCACCATGGAGGCGTCAAGCGACGGGGATTGATCTTCATTCGTGGATCGAAAAAGAAAGGGCTCACTCGCAAACAAGCGTCTCCCACTTTGGGGTTGTTGCGTGTAAATCCCCCATCAATGCACCGTTGACCTCGAAAGTTGATCGACGGATATTTCACGGAGGGCAAATGACAACTCGCTCGAATGGCCCCCAGCAAATCATCCAAATCGTTGAATTGATTGATCAACTGGTTTCGAAAGGGCTTCACCGACGTAATGGAAATGTGGACGCGCTCAGCAATCTTGGGAAGGGTATCGGCATCGATGAAAGTGTGTAAGAAAGTGGTGGCAAATTCTCGAAGCATGTCGGGGTGCTTGATGATGTTTTTGCCTTGGTGTGGGGCCAACAGTTCAACCGCCGTTTGGTGAATCTGTCGAGCGTCGATACCACTCGCCAACATCACCGACAATCCTGAACCTGCTGAAGCACCTGCATATTGCACACCGTCGGTCAGCCCTGCTTTTTGAAGCACAGATGCCACACCCGTTTGATAAAAGTTTAGCGTGCCACACCCCGAAAATGACAGTGCATCAAATTTCATGAACCCTTCCTTCTCACATTGGTTCATACTATCACTGAAATCCAGAATGCACCTTTGTTGTCACCAACATTTTTTAACTCGACAGCGTTTGGGTAGCCACAGAATCTTCCACCAGGGTATTTCTCTATTTTCCGACTTCTAACGCAGTGTAGCACCACTATTGTTTTACCAACTCTATAATGATGTAGAAACAAAACCTATAAAATTAGGCTCTGGGTTTGATCAATGTTGGTCCACGAGGAACAAAAGTTGACTTAAAAGGCTTTCTCCTACCCAAACCAAACAGCTCTGTAATCTGAAAAGGTTTTTCCAATTTCTCTAAATGACTTAACTGCCAATACACCGCTACTCTTCTATCGTCAGCAGTACTCTTTGGACGCATCTGTTTTTTCAGCTTCAGCTGCCCTCGATCACTTTCAGAGATAAACCCAACATATGTACCTTTCCATTTCACAACCAGTTTAGAATCTCCAGAAGATTCATAAATCTAAACGTTTACGGGCAGACCTTCACGAGCCGTCTCCAGTTCATAGAACGTTTGGTATGCATTGGATGCAAACAATACGCCCCCAGCTTCTTCTAATGTTTCTAAGGCACTTTTAAGATGCATGGATGGGACGGGAGCCAGCAAAGCGACATTGTCTGAAACTTTAATAGACATATTTTTTCCTGATGTGCGACAAACTTAAGCATAAAACTAGAGTAATATACTATCATAAAATAGGTATATATGCACCAATTCTGTTACTACTTTCATCACCTACCCAGCAAACATCCCCATGCGCCAGCCCATCACCGCGTCAAAGCCAACCAAAAACCCACCTTGCATGGCTATCGAGTTGCCCCAGCCTTCCAACTGTGGATTGCCCGTCTCGCGACCACGATGCGCCATGAACAACCCCGTTGCCACATAGCCAACGTCAAGTCCAGCATTGACCCAAAAAATGCGCGACCATTTTTCGGTGTCCACCGGTGAATCCTTGACCAATGCCATGGTTGCCAAGCCCAAATTGATGGTATTCCAGCCCGCATTCATTCCATAAAAGGCTGCTTGGCGTGGGTCTTCGGCTGTCAACCCCAGTGGGATTCCGGTCGCGATGTTGGTCAGTGCCCACGCATTTAAGGTCCACATGCCACGATCCAAAGTTTGCTTCCCCGTCGCCTCTCGATCTACCAAGAACAATGTCTCCTCAATTGGCGTCCGATCTACAGTCATCCACTCCACTTCAGAAAGTTCGAACAGCCCAACGTGACTGTTCGCCTCCTGTTCATCAGCGAACGCAATCGACACCAGAATTCCCCACAACATGACACCTCCACAGTGCAGAGGCTCAACTTGCTTTTCTCGTTCACCCCTTTTGGAAAACCTAGCCCAAAAGCCCCAACAGACCACATTGGGTCTATCAGATGTCGAAGACCGAATGTTTTTCTATCCAATGCCAAGGCACAGAACTCGATATCAAACTTGTCCAAGGGGGTTGATACCAACTGGCAAACCCAAAGAGTTGATCACCCACATCCGTAAAGGTTGGACAGTCGGCCGCCCAAATCTGTGGACGCGCTTCTACTCCACTCCCCTTCATAGTCCTCATAAACTGACTGTTCTCAGAATGAATTTGCTCCCATGACCCAGATTTGCCCCCCACTCGTTTCGCATAGAAAATGGAGATGGGTACAGTGTGTGCTTTGAGCACCTCTTCAAAACAAACCAAATTTCCAGCGTGAATATAGATGGTAGAACAACGTAGGGTTTGGCCTTTAAAAGTCAACGACAGAGACAAAAACGTCGCATGCCAGAGGTCATCGGGAACAGAAGAGGACGCAATCGACGAATGGAAGTTTGGATGGGCATCTCTTACGCTTTCCACGTCAGAAAAAAGAGTCAATGGAATGATCTCAAGACATTCAACGTCGATGTCTTCATATAAACCAAACGCTTGTCTCAACGTCGGACCCATTCCACGAAAGGAATGAAACCCCAAATCCACCGCATCAACGTCATCTAGATGTTCATACAAATTCTTCATCGCCTGCAAGCGAGATGGACAATAATCGGAAAAAATATACAGTGGGTTTGACCCCAACCACTGACGAATGGCGGTGGGTGCCTGATGGAGACCACGGTACGCTCTGTGACTCAGTTCCCAAGCGAGCGTCCAATCCAAACCGGCACTTCCTTGCCAAACGGTCTTCTCACATCGACTGAGGGATACCTTTTGTTCTTCCCAATCCTTGGCATCTTCTTTGTAAACCACCTTCATTTGATTCAACAGTGTATTGATGGACACATTTCCTCCAAGTATGGTGTAAAAACGAATTTCCAGCCTACTTTTCGGATGAAAAAATATAAAAAGTACATTTTTGGGAAACCCCATCCGGAATCCAACCGAGCATTCGTCAATCGACCAACCCTAGACATCAATTGAAACGCAAGGAGAATAGATGGACAAACCCATTAAACTGAACAAAAAGACAATCATGAACCTGCCAGAAGGCTACATCATCACCTCGAACACCATGCGCTCAGATGGATTCCCAGTGGTCTGTGAGTATGCCTCCAAACTTGAAGAGCGCGAAGAGCAGTGGAAAAGAATCCAACAAGTGGCCACTGGCAAAGGCTACATTTATGAGGATGAAGCTTCTTTTTTAGAGATACTCAAGTTCTACTTGAGCCACCACACCAAATACAACGAGCGCACAGATGTACACCCTCTGGAACACAATTTGAGAATGTTGGCGTATGAATCCGGAGTCGCACCGTACCCAATCAACCCCTGCTTCAACGATTTGATTCCAGTCGGCATTGTCAACATGTTGATCAGCGAAGACAGAAACAGAGCGACGGTGATGTACAGTTGTATGGCCAAAAGCACCGGTGAAATGTCCATCGTCAAAACAGAGAGTATCGGAATCCCACAACCAGATGGGTCGATTGATTTCACCCCAGTGTCTTTAGGGGTAAGGGGGTAAGGCTGGTTCGTTATCGTATATGTGTTCGCTACGATACGTGGATTAGAGACATTCGCAAGGGGTTAAGGGAGCGGAAAGTAAGCCTTCAACATCATTGAGCAAAGTGTTGTGGAATCTAAAAGTGAACACAGAGATATTGAGAAAGGGATACTGTAGTATCCAAA
>CBFICN010000220.1:0-6233 GCA_965661045.1 uncultured Myxococcota bacterium | reverse complement strand
TCCAAAGGGGTCAGTGCCAAAGTCTTCGATGCACAAGGCAAGTGGGTTGGTGAATGGGTTGCACGTGACTGGGGTCGTTCACACCGAGGTCGCATCGGACGATATTACTTCTCTCCACATGAGCAAAATGAGAAGACAGAGTGGATGAAAGGAACCGGCGACGGATTCTTGGTTTGGGACAAGAACAACAACGGCATCATTGACGACAACACCGAGATGATGTCGGAGTTCGATGAACACGGAAACAAGACGTTCCAAAATGGCTTTGAGAAACTCGCTCACTACTTTGATGTGGACAACAATGGCGTGGTCAAAGGCGACGAACTGAAGAAACTCAAGGTGTGGATCGACGATGGCGATGCCAAAACCGAAAAAGGTGAGTTGCAAACCCTAGCCTCTCAAGGCATTACCGAGATTGTTATTCCGGGTGGACACCGTATGGACTCCACCAGTAAGCAACGTACTGAAGTCGCCAAGAAAACCTCTCAAAGCTTTGCAGGAACCACCTACGCCGATGCACCGGTTGAAGAACAGCCCGATCCAGATTCATTGCAAGTGCTTCCAGATGCACAAGATGTCACCGCCAAGTCTGGTCGCTCTGAAATCACCATTTCGTCCAAAGCCGAAATGACTGTCTTCCGCATGACCCAAGAGAAGAAAGACAAATTCATGCGATTGCATGAGTTCGCGCTTGGCAATGTGGCACAGCGTCTTGCCAATGACTTGGATGCTGGCACCATCACCATCGCCAACGGTGTACTGGATGTGAACCTCAATGTGGCCGAGCGAGATGCCCAAGCAAACTTGAAGAACATGCTCTACGCCGAGCCTGAACTGGGTGTCTATAAATCTTTGTTGTTGATGTCACTGGACGGTGAGTCTACACGCACCGAAGTTACAGAGAGCAACAAGCAAGTGGCTGAGGTTTTCTTCGACAATGAGGCTCTCCAACGAACTCAAAATAAAGAAAATAAACCACCAAGCGTTGACGGTATTGAATTTAGCAACACGCAACCACAACCGGGTGACACGATCAGTGCTAAACTCAAAGGTACAGATCCAGAGAACATGGCCCTCGATTGGGAATGGCATTGGGTTGGAAAAGGTAAAGATCAATCAGGACAATTGTCTGGTTCGTCCGTAACAGCGAAAGGGCTTGAGATCTCTAATAAAGCAGACGATAAAGACGCTTATAAGATACAAGTCAAACTGACCGACGAAATTGGTGCTTTTGTCACCAGTGAAATGAGTATTGATGCAGTCAAGCCGAAGGAACCACCTCAGATTGCAAAAGTCACTGGGCCAAGTGCAGTTAGAGATGGAAATCGTGTGACTGTATCAACCGTGGGTACTGATGCGGATGGCAATGATGATACACTCTCATGGAAGTTTGGGAAACCAAGATCACTGTATTACCCCAAGTACTCTCTCAAAGGACCTACAGGCTCCATCAGTGGAATTAGCAATGCACGTTCGCGAACCCAGACCATTGGAATAACACTCACAGATGAAGATGGATTGAGCGCCTACACAACCTTCAGCTATCAAGGTCGTCGTTCCAGTGACCCACTCATTTTCGATCTCAATGAAGATGGCAAAGTAGACATTACGGGCGGAGAGATTGCTCAAAAGCCGGTCTCGTTGCCTTCTGGTGTCTGGAACGTCCAAGTTCGTTTGAACTCTAACGATGCAAGGTACATTATCAATGATGCCAACATCGGTAATGGCGCGCACAACGGTGATCAACACACCAACGCAAGTGGTGAGTGGAAGATTGGAATTGAAAGCAACGACGGGTCTTGGACTGCTGTGACACCAACTATTCAGCTTGATGGAGACTCCGCAACCATTACAGGTGCGGGAATGGTATTGGAGGCTACACGAGTCTCAAACGCTCACCGGTATGATGTAGGTGACTTGGGTGCCAACTCCGTTGGCGGTGATATGGTTGAGTTTGACATGCAACCTGACCGTGCATCTTGGGAGTTCTCCTCTAAGACTTACCGTCCGGGACTTGGAGCACCAACCCTTCGACGTGGTCGCGCAGAATACGATTCTGGCGTATCGGAGACCATTGGCGAAAAATGGCGCGAAGACACATCCAAAGGCAACAAAGCCAAACTCTTTGATCCAACTGGGGTATGGGCTGGTGAATGGGTCGGCGGTGAAGAACCAACGTACTTCTACGGAAAACGCGAAGACAAGGAACGCACACAGTGGATGGCTGGAAACGGCGATGGAATGCTCGTTTGGGACCACAATGGCAACGGCATCATCGATGACAACACCGAACTCATGTCAGAGTACAACATCGAAGGCAAGGCTGTATTTGCGAACGGATTTGAAAAACTCGCCCACTATTTCGACATCGACAAAAACGGTGTGGTCACCGAGCAAGAATTCAAAGGTCTGCGTTTGTGGGTCGATGATGGAGACGCCAAAACAGAAGAAGGCGAATTGCAAACCCTGCAAGAGCACGGCATCACTGAAATCAAAGTGCCTGTTGATCACAACGACTTTGTTGGGGACTACACCAAACAAGAAGCCACCAACATCACTGAAACCGGCAGCGCTCAGCGACAGGCTCTTCCAGACGAAGGCGACACGGAAACCGATGGCGACAACCAAGAAGAAAATACAGCCCCAGTATCGGGTATTCAAGGGACGTTGACCCTCTCATCGATTGCCAACTTCTTCCTGTTGCCAGAAAAAGATGGTTCAGACAAGGCCATCCAACAACTGGACAAAGAGATTGCGGACGCCAAAAAAGACAGCAAACTCAAAGAGTCTGACAAAGAGCAGCAACTCAAGAAACTCAATGCCAAGCGCGCAACCTTGTCGGAGCAACGAAACGCGGTTTTGAACGATGCAGAAATTGTTTTCAACACCCAACACCAGCAAAGCAACGATGAAATCCAAGCAAAGATTGGAAAGAATTTGGTTTCTGGCATCTGGACCAGTGCCGATGATGTGTACACAAACCGCATAGACATTGAACGCGATCTCAAAGCCGCCATTGAACAGAACACCAGTCACCTACCGTTGACCGTCACCGACTTTGAACTCAGCACGCTTCGAGTGGACATTGTTGGTCGCGATGAAACCTTGTCTGATGAAGCCATCGTTGAACTCGCCAAGTCACTGCAAAAGACAGGTCGCTTCGACGAAGATTTCTACCTCGCCTCCTATGCAGACGTGGCCAGTGCCGTCATGGGTGGCCATTTCAAAGATGGCAAAGAGCATTTCGATGAGTACGGTGACAACGAGGGACGAAGCGGATTCTTCGCTGGAGAGCGCTATGATTTTGATGAGGTGTATTACCTGTCAGAAAATCCAGACATTGCCATGGCCGTGTTCCGTGGAGAGTATCGCTCAGGTGCGCACCACTTCTGGAGCAACGGGCGCAAGCAAGGCTTGAAGAAAAATGAAGGCAACGCCGAACTGCTCAGTGCAATCAACTTGGATGCGTCTCCCTATGAAACTGCAGCACAGTTGCCCACCCAAACTCGCCACACCACTGACGGTGACTTCACACTGGGCTTCCGAAACCGTGGCTCAAGTGTCGAGACCCACCTCGAAGGCCTGTTTACTGGAGCGGTCTATCCAGATGCCTACTTGGACATCCACGATGCCGCCAACAAAATGGGTCCAGAAACACGACGGGCTGTCAAAGGCGACACCCAGCCATTGGTCGATCTCAGTCGAGCCTTGGAAGCCAGTGCCCAAGACGCGCTGGACAGCAGTGAACACCTACCCGTCTTCAACGAGCAAAGTACCAAACTGGCAGATGAGTTGTCTGACGTGGCTGAACAAATCGCCAACCATCGCACCGCCAAAGAGCAAGAGGCCATCGACGCCGAACAAGCAGAAGTCGAGTTCCTCAAAGAGTTCCGTGACAATTGGCAGAAGCAAAAGAGCGATCAACCAGACGCGCTCAGCAAAACAGATCTGTTCAAAGCGGTGCAAGATGCCAACAAGGCGTTGGGGCAAGACAAACCAAACTCAACCTTGCTCAAAGGTTTGCGCGACATTCTAGAAGACGATAGCAAACCAAAGTCATAACGTATACCCACAGCTGTGGATTGAAGGATAGACCATGAACAAGATTTTGTGGAACAGCATCAACACACCCCTACGCTACTTTTGGGTGCCGGCGGGAGAAGATGTACTGGTCGGAGAATACGCCATTGAAAATGGTGATGGTGAACAATTCTCGGTAGAACTTGAATCACTCATTCCTTTCGAAATCAGTGGAGAAGAAGCCGAAGCCATCATGATGCGTGAACTCGAAGACATGACCAATGAGCTTGGTGGACTGTTCAAAGGTCTATTCAATCTGGGCAAGCGCATGATCAATTCAGAACTCATGGATGAGGATTCTGAAGACTGGGATTCTGAAGACGAATCGGACTTTGACTCAGAAGAAGACTCTGAAGATGGTCTAGATGACGATATGGACAAAATCATTCGCCTCTTTGACGATGAGGATTCAGACTTCGACTCAGAAGAAGACTCTGAGGATGGCACCCTTGAGGAACTGATTGCGCAATTTGGAGATGACCTCGAAGGTCCACTGACGGAACTCAAAGACCTAATTGCCAAGGAGGTCGGCAACCTCGGAACAGAACTGGACAAACTCGGTGCAGAAGCGGCTGCAAACATCGATGCAGAACCGGAAGCTGGACAAGACATCTTGCGTGAACTGGGTCAGTGGCTGATCAACCTAGCCGATGAACGAGACACCGACATAGAAGAGTCGTCAGAAGAGGTCGTCGTAATGGAATTTCGTCCAAAGACAGAGCCGTCCAATGATGACCTTTCTGAAGAGGTAGGACCTGACGGAACAGAAACAGCCACTAAAAAGAACAACCTAGAAAAGAATCACACAGAAAAAAACAACGACGACGTCGAGAGCGACAGTGAAGCCAGCAGTGATTCGGAGTCAGAATCTGAAGCATCCTCTAACGACTCTTCGTCTGAAGAATCTGCTTCCGAAACCGAGAACACTGCAGACAAGACAGAACAACCAGGTTCAGAAGTGAACTCTTCAGTGGACGAGACCACAGACTCCACTATAAGTAAGAATGCGCTCCCATCTCCTTCGGCACTGAAACGGCTTACCAAGGCTCAATTGGTCGCACTCGGAGAAGAGCACAACCTCACTCTCAATCTGAAAGACACCAAAAAAACGTTGCTGGAGCAGCTTGAAACCCTCCGTTGATATTGTCTCTGATATTTCTACCCTAAACCCAGCACACTGGGACGCATTGGTGGACCCCAACGATCCGTTCTGCACCCATGCCTTCTTGTCAACATTGGAACGCAGTGGTTCTGTTGGGCAACAAAGTGGATGGCTCCCCTGTCACATCGTGATTCGATTGGGCGAACGGCTGATCGCCGCCATGCCCCTCTATTTAAAGAACAACTCCTACGGTGAATACATTTTTGATTGGAGCTGGGCAGATGCCTCTGAACGAGCAGGTATCCCTTATTACCCAAAACTCGTCTCTGCCATTCCGTTCACCCCCGCTTCTGGAAAGAGACTGTTGGTCCATCCCGATGAAGAGTCCAGTAAATGGGAATCCGTGTTGATCGATGTCGCTTTTCAACTGGCTGAGCAAAGTGGGGCCCATTCCATTCACTGGTTGTGCACCGATGCCCCACAGCCTCCAACAGATCTGTTGCACCCCAGGTACACAGTGCAGTTTCATTGGCACAATCCCGGTGTTGACGCCTTTGATGATTGGTTGGGGCTGTTCAAGAGCAAGGATCGCAAAAAGATGCGGGCAGAACGACGCAAAGCCCACCAAGGTGTGTCTACAGTTCGCTGCGTTGAAGGATGCGATCTGACAGATCATCAAATTGACACCCTTTGGAGTTGCTATCAAGACACCCTCTCTCGCAAATGGGGACGCCCTTATCTGCGACAGGGATTTTTCCAAGAACTCAACGGGGTATTGGCGCCACTGGTTCGAGTTTTCTTTGCCTACAAAGAAGACAACATTGTCGCCGTGTCACTCTGTTTTGAACGTGGCAAACACTTGTACGGTCGATACTGGGGTGCGCTTGAAGACATTGACTCTCTGCATTTTGAACTGTGCTATCATCAGCCAATTGAATACTGCATTGAACGAGGACTGGAAAAGTTCGAGGCTGGCGCACAGGGAGAGCACAAACTCAAACGGGGACTGCTCGCCACCCATGTCAACTCGTGGCACTGGCTTGAACACCCC
>CBFICN010000219.1:0-6243 GCA_965661045.1 uncultured Myxococcota bacterium | reverse complement strand
ACCCTGCTCATGTCGCTCAAAGCCACTATCGTCGACTCCTCAGCGCATCCAACTTAGGGTGGGCCGTACACGGTGTACTTGGCGACGCCGCACTGGCTGAATGTCCATTGAACGACACCACCTGTGCCCTGGCCAATGTGGACCGAGAATTGTTTCTCTCGTTGATGGGATTACCGGCAGACTTAGCATATGCCGAAGATCTTGCCACCAAACTGCAACCCCATCTTCCCGCGGAGTCTACAGCCCGTTTGGTCTGGCTTGAAACAGTGCCGGTTGAATCTCTACGCAAGTTTGATGAACTTGATGGAATGGGTGAATGCTTTCTGGAAAAACAGACTGCACAATGGGACAAAGGACCGGGTGGAGCCTATATCGGATTTGGTCTTTACGGTGGAGGACAGTTGGGTGTTGGTGGTTCGATGTCCTGGACTCAACCCAACATTGACCGACGAGGCGGACAGTTACAAAGCAGCATTGCCCTGACCACCAAATATGCCGGCGGTCTGTTTCTCTCCTACACATCGGTTGGCGACCGTTGGATACAGGTCAATGGAAACCTGCAAAGACGGCCATTCTATCGCTACATGGGTGAAGATCCATCCTTCCACCTCATCGAAAGTTCTTCCCTCAGTCTCCGTCCCGGACTGCGCTGGGACAACGGTCAGGCTTGGTTGGGTCCCATGGGCAGAATCGAACAGTACACCCTGAACGATACCTTAGAACAGTGGAAAGGCATCGGAGTATCCAGTGGCGCCATGTGGAAACCCCTCGATACGATGCAGTTTTATGTCACCGGCGAATACATCGAGTGGCAATACCATCATCTACGAGTCGATGGACAAATGATGTGGATTCACCCGTCGGGGTGGGCTTCCCTGGTTGAAATCTCGGCCAGTCCAAATACCGAAGCACCATGGTGGCGACTGCCGACTGTGGGAGGTGGGAACGTACTCCGTACAGCGCCCGCGCACCGTTGGAGAGATGAGTTTCTACCGTCTGGCGTGTTGGAGTACCGTTGGAAACCACAAAACACGCTGGGGGTCGTCTTGTTCAGTGAGTTGACATACGCAGAAGATGCCCTACATGGAGGGGGTGGGGTTGGTCTGCGCATCCGGATGCCGCCACAGCCCTACAACACAATGCGCTTTGATATAGGATATGGTGACAGTGGTTGGAATATTTTGTTTGGCGCAGAAGAATTCTTTCGTTTTGGTTTCTTTTAACCGACCTTCATTCAGTTCCGTGGACCATTCATGCCTGCCCAACTAGACATTGTACTCCCTCTATACAACGCGGAGTCCACAATTGAACGGTGCTTGAACAGTCTCAACCACGAATTGTCTAGACCAGAGCCGTTTAGGATTGTCAATGTAGCCCTCTACATTGTAGACGATGGTTCTTCGGACAGTTCTTTGGAAATCGTTAACACATGGCTGAACAAACAACAGTCTTTCTTTTTGACAACCACAATTCACACACAGTCTCAAAAAGGTCCCTCGACTGCACGGAATGTG
This sequence comes from uncultured Myxococcota bacterium, assembly GCA_965661045.1. GTDB lineage: Bacteria > Myxococcota_A > UBA796 > UBA796 > UBA796 > CAJWHX01. Next base: position 4,729 of record CBFICN010000219.1, on the reverse strand, counting down.
GGAAGTCAAATGGGATCGGCACCTTGGATTTTGTATTTGGACAGTGACGTTGAAATCAGCAAACTTGCGTTGCACAAAATGATTCAACAACTGCGAGACAACGATACACTCTTTGCGGTGAATGGACACCCTGCACTAGAAATCCCTGAAGCTTCTTGGGTTTCACTGTACGTCAATTATTCACTGTCCTTTCAATTGCAGCAGCATGGCTCCTTGGTCAACACGGCGTTTACCTCTCTATGTTTAATGCGACGCTCTGCTTGGAAGACAATGAATGGCTGGGATGAGTCTAGGTCTTCCCGATACAGTGACGACATTCAATCGCGCTGGCATTTCCCGCCAAACAGTATTCAGCAATGCTTTGGCGCAACGTTCACACACCACAAGCACGTTACCCTCAAAGGGATGTGCAAACACCGATTCAATCTAGGATGGCATTTTAGAGATTCTCTGCGCACCCCTCGTACACAGAGATCACGCAAGACAAGCACCGTTTTACACGCACGCTATCCGATCAATGTACTGCTCGCCGGTTTAAGCATCATTGCATGTCCGACGTTATGGTTGTTCCCAAGTACAACACCCCTTCTTGGTCTCTGGTTCGTCGCTCTTCTGTGGATCAATTCACCCTTGCTGTTATGTATTTGGAAACACGATACGGAACACAAACACACACGATTGGAGTTGCTGTCCATATTTGGGCTCTCCTACTTAGAGGGACTCTGTATGGGGTGTGGACTGTTCTGGTCGTTGTTGACCGCTACCTTGCCTTGGAGACGTCATGCCACTTGAAAAGCCCAATTGGCTTAAGTACACTGCCCAATATGCAAAAGCAGGGATCCAAAGTAAACTGCTCAAACGCAAGCCCATTTTCCTAACCGTGTTTGTCACCTCTCGATGTGGACTCAACTGTGGGCACTGCTTTTACCGGGAAGAACTGCTCAATGGTGACATCCACAAAGAAATGAAACTCTGGGAGTATGAACGGTTTACACAACAATGCCCCTCTTTTCCAAAGCTCATTCTGACCGGTGGAGAACCATTCTTGCGCCAAGATCTCGCCGATATTGTGCACCTTTTCTACCACAACCAGTCTCGGTCCAGACAGATTACCATTCCAACCGCGGGTCAACACCCCGACGCCATTGAAGCCTTGGTTCAACGGTCATTGGCAGACTGTCCGGAATTAATACTGGAAATCCAACTGTCGATTGATGGTGTACACGACAGTCATGATGCCATCAGAGGCAAAGGGCAATTTGCCAAAATGATGGAGACTTATCACAAGCTTCGACCGATACAAGATGCCAATGAACGGTTGCGGATCCGGTTCAATTACACATTCTCTTCTCAAAGTGAAGACAATTTTGAAGACACCTACCACTTTGTGACCCAAACCCTGCGCAATCCACATTTTGACATGGTGTTGATTCGACGTACGTCTGCGGACCCCGCATTCTTCACACCTGTAGACATGACAAAGTACCGTCGAGCAACAGCCCTATTGCAACGTCAAGAACGTCAAAAAGCAACGGGGGTTCTAGAGTCTCTGTTGGCAGAGCGTGCGGGTGTCGAAAGAGACATCATTTCCAATCATTACGCCAAGAAACCCACCATGCTCGGATGCCAAGCCGGTACGCTCACCATGATTTTATCGGAAGAAGGTGATGTCAGACCCTGTGAAATTTTGGACACCGTCTTGGGCAACGTGAGAGAAACAGACTATCAACTGGAACCGATTTGGACTGGACAGAAAGCCAAGCAACATCGATTGGCCATCCAAAAATCCTGCTACTGCACCTTTGAAACCTGCGTTCGCACCACGATGGTTTTCCAGCCAAAGTGGTTGGCCAAAAGTGTGGGAAGATTTGTTCAACAATCTTTCTCCAACGGTTCTTAATTGCAACAGTACGGTGTCATCTCAAAATAGATGGCACAGCACCCCAAAAAGTGCTAAATCCAATACGCCTGCCATTTTTTATTGTGGGAGAAAATTGTGGCCACTTATACCAAAACCGTCGTCTTTACTGATATTGCCAATTACACTTTGTCAACAGCCAAAGCAAGCCGTGAAGAGCTGATTGGGCTGATTGAAAGCCATGAAGAGCACACAAAGAAAATCTTTGAGCCATATGGTGGCGTGCTCGTCAAGAACCTTGGCGACTCATTCATGGCCATTTTTGATTCTGCCACAGCGGCCATCAATGCTTGTTTAGAAATTGTGGAAAGCAAAATTCGATTGGGCAATCAAGAGTTGGCAATTCGAGCCTCCTTGGCAACCGGAGACGTAGAAGAGATTAACGGCGATTATTTTGGAGAAGCGGTCAATTTATCGGCACGCATCAACTCGAAGGTTCCAGCTGCTGAGTGCTGGTTTGCCAACAGAACCCGTTTGTGTATGAACCAAAAGGAGATTCCTTTTGAAAGTGTAGGCTCCTTTGACTTTAAAGGTATACCCGACAGCATTGAATGCTTTAGAGCCGTACCGCCAAATCAGTGTATTTTCCCAGAGAAAATCGAAAAACAAGCCAAGTTGGGTCTACTGAATTTCATTTCACCGAGCACCCCACCCAAAATTTCATATTCTCGAAGCGACATCATTGTCATTCGTGGATACGAAATCGGGGCGCCCCTCTTTCAGCAAATGCTCAATAAACTACCGTCTCATTTACCGGCCGAGAACATCTACTTGCTGGCAACGCGCCTGCCCCCATTGGAACGCAAAGAGTGGCTCCACAAAGGGTATGGTTTGATCATCGGAACCGAGTCAGCATTTGAGAATACACTCCATGATTACACCAGCATTCCAGATTCTGAATCCTCACAAACGCTGTTTATGGATTTTGGTTCACAAGCAGATGCCTCGATTCAAACCCGTGGTTTTGCCGTTCGCAAACCAATCAATGGTCTGATGGTGTCTTATTACTACGACTTGTTGAAAGATGGCTCTTGGGGTTTTCAAGAGGGCAACAATGGGGTGTTGAAAGTGGACGTCCATGCCCAAGCAACCTATGTGACGGCGTATGAACAAGGTATAGAACTCAACAATGCACCTTTGTCTCCCGGAGTCCCTGTTGAAATCACCCAATCAGGAACACTCAAAACCTCTGTGGGCACGATTCAGGTTGTGGGAATCAACAACCGGGATTACCGATGGATTTTGGTGGGCACCCCCACACAATCACAAGAGTGCAACATTGGCGATGCCGTTGAGTTCGGACGTGAACCAGGTCACCCTGGATATCTTTTGTCAGAGCGCGTTCATGGACGTGGAATTGTTTGGAGTGCCACCGGAAAAGCTCGTGAAGCAGAACGTCATGGATACACCTTGGATCGAATCATCATTGGTCGACAGCAGGCTCGGGTCTCGATTGACAGTCAAAACCGCTACACGTTGAGCAGTGTACACAAGCGCATCCCAACATTCGTCGTCAACAACGACACACTATTGATGGTCAGTGGTTCTGTCGCAATCCAGCCAAATGCGTTGTTTATTTTGGGCACACGACTGATCGAAGTCGTACCCTGCTAATCCCCAACTGGCGACCGTGGCACAGCTACTCAACAGTCCCTTCATCCAACTTCCGATATGCGTAGATGCGTCTGCGCTTTTAACGGAAATCCAATTGGTAGATACCAGACATTGGCGTGCGCACCGCTTGCCCAACCTGCGTTCAATACCACTGGTTCAGTTCGAACGGTATCGTCCAGAATGGTCTTCAGTGGTGCATTCTCTGCCAAGCCTGATGTCACTCTTGCACAAATTTGATGCACCCATTGGTGAAAGTCGAGTTTCTGTACTGGAACCTGGTGCGAAAGTCGACACCCATGTTGATGTTGAGTTTTATTGGAAGCACCGACTCAGGGTACACATTGTACTTCAGAGCAATCCAAACGCGCTCTTTGGCTGTGACGGGCAAACCCACAATTTACCCGTAGGACAAATCTGGGTTTCCAACAACTGGGCACCACACTGGATATCCAATCAAGGTCAAGAGGATCGGATTCACATTGTCATCGATACAGTAGGCTCCCCAACGTTGTGGAATTGGATTGCCAAGGGGTGGCACTCCGATAGCGAACACCCCTGTCCCACGACCGAAGAACTGTGTCGCTTGGAATTTTCTAACCTTCCCAAACAACAGACATTCCCCTCTCTGGAGACCCATTCTCTTTTACACATCCGACACCCATCTGAAGTTCATGAAATCATTGAAGACTGCATTCTTGAGCGAACAACCCTTGACGAGGCATTTCCACACAGCCAAACCGCACGAAATTTTCGACACTTTACGAAAATTTGGCGTTGGGCATTTCAGAAGTATGGACACAGTCAACGTCGACAATACCAGTCATACTTCGATCAATTGCTGAAGCAATTGCCCAATCCCACATTGCCCAACACTGTCCCTCTGCACACTGTGCTACACAGACAAATCGGGGCATCCATCAAACCAACTCCAAATATTCAGCCCATCATCCTATTGTCGCCCAATCCCTATTTAAAAAAACTCTACAGTAGACTCCAACAGTCCATGTCCAGCAGTTCGAGTGAAGTTGTTGCCAGTGAACAAATCTGGACTGAGTGGTGGAACGTTGAAAACCAGGAGTATTCCAAGCTGGAATTATTGAGTGGATGGTTGCGGCTTGCCCATCGCAACCAATTGTGGACTGATCTCTCAGCAGTATCGATGGAGCACCCTATACATTGGTTCATAGACAGTGAGCG
>CBFICN010000218.1:0-6306 GCA_965661045.1 uncultured Myxococcota bacterium | reverse complement strand
ATTGGACTCGCTGGTTCTGGTAACATCAACCCCGGAACGGTCTCTCTCTTTGAACCTGTACATGGTTCTGCTCCAGACATTGTTGGGCAACAAAAAGCCAATCCACTGGCAACCATCTTGAGTTTGGGCATGATGTACACACATCTTGGTCGTCCAGAACTAGAAAGTCAGATATCCAATGCCGTTCGCCATTGTTTAGAGCACAATCTTGTCACCCCAGAACTCGGTGGTACGTTGAAGACTTCTGAAGTTACAGACGAAATTTTGAGTTTGTTGATATAATTTTCAAAGTTTATAAACTTTAGCTCTCAGGGAGTGAAGTGTTGTGAAATCAACCAGAGCCTAGATTTTCTGCGAAGTATAGAGTCTACGCGTTTGGTCATGTATTTTCAGCGACGGTGTTCAAGCATCTTGTTTGAATAACAATCGGGTGATGCGTTCAGACTTTTCGTGCAATGGTATCGGTGCAGATCAAGCGAAATTAGTCACCCAATTCAATGCCGCAGTCTAGCAGTTGAGTAGCGCAGGTGTCCCCTTGTAGAACAGGGTCTGCACATTCAACCAGAGCGGCATATTCATTGGGACACTCATATTCAAAACAAGACCCAATAGGGGATCCCATCATAATGCTTTTGGAAAAGCACTCTCGCAGACAGCCTTCAGACTGTAAGGCTTCAAGCGCGCACGAAGACAGACCACAATCCAAAAAGACATCCAAAGAGCAGGTCAGGCACTCAAATTGAACACTTTCGCAACTCATTACGCAGGCAAGTGATTCGCCGCAGTCTTCCAAGCAGGCATCGACCCCATGGCAAGCAGATGCTCCTTGTGGGGGAAGGGGAGTGTATGGGTCGACAGTGGTTGTGTAGAGTAGGCACATTTCATCCAAGGTGCCATCTCCCCATTCAACGTCGGTGGGTTCGATTTGCTCTCCATTGACGATGGGTTGGTTGCTCGAAGTGTTGTCGTATGCACAGGTAAGTTCAACGCTTTCGCCAGGACTGACCGTGAGCGTTGTGGCTGGTTCATAGGATTGTTGCCAAGCAAAGTCCCAATCTGGAATGTTGAGTAGACACTCTTCGGTGCCGTCTTGTCGAACAATGGTGGCTTCTTGTGATTTGCCCAACAGGTGCATGTGTGTCGCGACAGAGGCAAATTCAATTGGTCGATCATAATAATTGGTGAATGTGTCGGTGGCAGTGGCGTTGCTGGCACCGGCTGGGATATCCAAGTCCTGTATGGCCAATGGGCGAGTGGATGCGATAAACGCCGGCGTTTGTTCACTGGTCACAAAGTGATACGTCGTACTGTCTTCTGTGGGGTCGCCACCTAGCGCTGAATAGTGAACTTGCATAATGACGCTGGAGCCTGGCTTGACCCTTAATGCTGTTCCTTCAGGGAAGACACTGGGCTGAATGCCCGGGACCCACGCGCCAATCTGAGTGGGGAATCCATAGTCATAACTTCCACCACCTCTGGGAAATGGATCCCCAAAACACGGGTATCCAACTGTTCCGTCTGCGCCATCGGCATTTTGGATGGCTTCGGTCATTTCTGGTGCCAGGGCATACATCAAGACGTGGTGTACTTGAGGAGAGCCTGGGATGACTTGGGTTTCTGTGATGAACGTTTCTTCCGTAAAGTCCACGTCCATTACAAAACAGCGATATTGATCGGCACCACTTGCAGTGTCAGGGATGAAACCGGTTGGCATGGTCACTGAATGCGTGGGGGTGATGTCCTCAATCAGTGGAATCGGACTTTCCCCAAGTGCCTCATCACCCATCGGTTTTCCATCTTCAATCCATTGTGCAAATCGTTCAATTTGCCAGTCTTTCAACAGTCGTTCATCCTTGTACTCAATACAATCGGGATCGGGGAGCCAAGGCGGCATTGAACCAGACTGCATGCTGTTCAACATGACGCTGGCCAATGGGTCGACATCTTCGAATTGCTCATAAGAAAACGGTGCAGAACCACCTTCGTGGTGACAGGTGCTGCAATTGTTGGCGATCATTGGTTGTATATCTCCGTACCAAACAGGTGGCGTATCTGGAATCGCGTCTTCGTTTGCTGTATCTTGAGTGGGCTCTGCGGCATCTGTACCAACGTTCAAGTCTGTTTCTCCACAGGCAAATAGCAACAACCAGAACAACATACACCCTCCGATTTTTTGAATTTAACGATTGCCACACTCATTTTATCAAACTTCGCTGTAAATCGTGTATATTTCATTAGATTGGATCTTTTCTCACTTGGGACACCCAAACATGTTGTTGTTGGCACTTACTTCATTGGTACACGCATTGAGCGGTACGCCTGACGCATGGGACATGACTTTTGTTGATTCAGAAGCAGTTTCCATACCAGCACCGCCCTATCAGTTGTTGGCTCCAAGTTTGGGAGACCCAAGTCTTCACATGGTCTATGCGATGGGGGACGATGAGGTCCAGCAGGTTTCATTGCCCTTTGACTGGTCTTGGTACGGGACAGTGTACGATGTCGCTTGGGTGAGTAGCAACGGGGTGTTATTTTTTGAAGGAGAAAATGCCAGCGCTCAAGGTTCTTGTCCGGGAGACAATCTTTGGAGTGGTGTGGCGGCATTGTGGCAAGACTGGTCCAATGTGTCCGTTCAGACAGCAGTATTCGGGCAGCATCCCAATCGAGCATTTGTGGTGGATTGGTCCGGACAGCATGCAACAGCTGGTGGAACTGGTCATGTACAGGTTTGGTTGACCGAAGGCGCAGGCACACCTCGCACAATCATCGTGTGGGATGATGTTGAGTTTGGCGATGCCACTGTCGATTTTGGTGCCGCTGGTTATGCTGGAATACAAAGTCAAGCACCCGGTACTGGGGTTGCTTGGGGGTGCTTGGACTCCTTGTCCAATGAACGATCTGCTTGGTTTGGTCGAACAGGCTATCTACCGATGGCCACTGAGGTACGCAGTGATGATTTGTTGTCCCAGTGGACAGGAGATCAAAATTTCCTTTATTTTGGCAGGACTTTGGGGGTTGGAGACGCCACTGAAGATGCGATTGACGATTTGGTTGTTGCGACCCAAGATGCTGCGCGGGTCGATGTTTTCGCAGGGGGGACGCCAAACATCAACCCACTACAGGCCAGTGAGGCAGTGTGGCAAATGACCGGACCGACAAACTCTGCTTTTGGCAATGCTTTGGCTTGGTCGGATTTGAACGATGATGGCAACAGAGAATTGCTGGTTGGCGCAAAGACTTTCAATGACGGTATCTTGACGGTTGGTGCGGTATCGGCATTTGATGTAACACAACAGACCTCTCTAAATAGCACCATGTCCGATGATGACTGGTCGGTTTATGGTGATCCAGTTGGATTTTCAGAGTTTGGCACCAGTATTGCCGTGGGGGACATCAACGGAGACGGAGTGGATGACTTGGTGGTTGGCGCGCCCAAAGAGTCTTCGATGGATTCTCAAAATGGAGCTGTATACATATTTTATGGATATGGTGGATTGTTTGTTGACGGTGACTTGACGGCGAATCAAGCCGACGCCGTCATTACAGGTGCTGGACTCATTGATTGGTTTGGCTATGACATCGAAGTTGAAGATGTAGATGGCGATGGACTGGACGACATTTTCGCATCGGCTCCGTTTGCAGATACGGCCTTTTCAAATTCCGGTGCAGTCTATTTGATTGAGGGCGGTCAGCACCAAGGGACCGTGTCGGTTGATGACGTGTCGACCGTTTGGTGGAGTGGGTTAGAAAACACCGCTGAGTTTGGAAGTCAGATTGAACTGGGAGACATCGATGGTGACGGCGCGGTGGATTTGCTGGTGGCGGTGCCGTATCAAAATGGCATCTTTGCACAGTCGGGTACGGTCTTTGGCTTCCTGAGCGTTGATACAGCAGTGGGCGAAACTTTGTCTTTGAACGCCGATTGGCAAATCGATGGTGCGAGTTTGGCTGCCAATACCGGTGAACGAATGTTGATTGGTGACGTCGATGGTGTAGGTGCTGACGACGTATTGATTGCCAGTCCAAACGCCAATTCCATTGTGGCAGGTGGTGGAGCAATATCCATCTTTACCGATATTGATTTTGCTGAGGCAGATGTTCAAGACGCCGACAGAACATTGATTGGTGTGGACTACGCGGGACGACTGGGGACTGGGCTTGCGATTGGAGACTTGAGTGCCGATGGTGAACCCGAAGTGATTGCCAGTGCTCCGTATGGTGACGTGAATGGCTACTCCGCTGCCGGTCGAGTGGTGTCATGGCAGTTGCAAAGTTCCTACGTAGACCAAGATGGGGATGGGTTTGTTGATGTTCGCGCTGGTGGACTGGATTGCGATGACTTGGATGCTGCCATCAATCCAATCCAGCCTGAATTGACAGGCAACGGCATTGACGACAATTGCGATGGGAATATCGATGATGTGGTAACCGTTCGAACAGAGTGGTCTCTTTTTGAGTACGATTTGGCACAGGCGGGATTTGCACAGTCGGATCTGTTTGATTTTGAAGGTTCGTTCAGTGGAGATGATGGTTCCTCATTGTACTCATCTGTTGGACTGAGTTTGTTTGGTTCTTCTCAGTTTCGTGTGCTGTCCAATGTCTACGGTTCTTTGCCCCATGGAAGTTTGGCTGGTCAAGTCTACAATGATGGAGACAGCAATCAACTTCGTATGTACTTTGCGCCATCGATTGAAGCGTTGGGCTTTTATGTACTCGACCCCGAAGGGGTGTTCACTTTGGAAGCGTTCATGGGGGCGCAGTCGGTTGTATCCGTAGAACAGAGTTTGATGGCAGACGATATTCCGGGCGGTTCTTTTTGGGGACTGCAGTTTGATACACCCGTTGATTACATTGTCTTGGATGCAGAACTCAACGACGGATTTGGGGTGGACAACCTCGAAGTTGTTTGGAGTACTTATACTGACTCCGATTTGGATGGGTTTAGTGAGGCTGCGGGAGATTGTGACGACAACAATCCTGATGTCAATCCCGCGATGGCAGAGGATTACACCAATGGGATTGACGATGATTGTGATGGGGCCGTAGATGGTGGTTCGGTAGAGGTTTATGAAGATGAAGTCATCTTTGATGAAGATTGGATAGCAGTTCGAGATGCCCTTCCGGAAGAGCAGATTGGTTTTGAGTCGGTGTCTGTTGGCTACGCTTTGACCACAGAGTATCGTTCGATGGGGTGGGAGGTGGATGGTACGATCTCGGCCTCAACGGACATTGATGGGGTGGCTCCAAACGGTATCCAAGGGGGCTGGTCGATTGACGATGTGTGGGTCTGGGACTTTGTGGAGCCACAACGAGCGGTGGGCTTTGATCTTTTGGACGTGCAAGGCTCTATCTCCATTGAAGGCTACATCGACAATGTTCTTGTGTACGATCAGTCATTGTCTATTTTCAATGAAGATAATGTAGCCCATTTCGTGGGGTTGATCTTTGAAGCAGGTGTTGAACGCTTGGTAATTCAGAATGACACTGCTGGAGACATCTGGGGTGTTGATGATATTCGATTCACCGCTTTGGGACAAGACGATGCCGATGGCGATGGATTTACTGAGGCTGAAGGAGACTGCGACGATTCAGATGCCAATACGGGGCCCGGCGCCCAAGAGATTTGGTACGACGGCATTGATCAAAATTGCAATGGGGACAACGATTACGATGAAGATGGAGATGGCTATACGTCTTCTGCGTATGGTGGTTTGGATTGTGACGAAAGTGATGCTACCGTCAATCCCGATGCCGAAGAAACTTGGTATGATGGGGTGGATCAGAATTGTGACGGGTGGTCGGATTATGATGCCGATATGGACGGGCACGACTCTTATACCTATGGTGGAGGCACCATCGATTGTGATGACGGCAATGCGGCTGTAAACCCAGATGCTGAGGAAACCTTTTACGATGAGGTGGATGACAATTGCAATCCGTCTGATGATTATGATGCTGATGGAGATGGATTTCCCGCTGCTGGCTTTGGATTTGGTGGGTTTGGCGAAGTGGATTGTGACGATGCCGCATCCGATGTGAACCCGGATGCGGAAGAGACCTTCTATGATGGGGTGGATTCAGATTGTGACGAAGGATCCGACTTTGATTCTGATGGAGATGGCTACGAAGCAGAAGCCTATGGTGGAACCGATTGCAATGATGAACAACCAACCGTCCACCCCAATGCCTATGAAAATTATTATGATGGTCTGGATGCCAACTGTGATGGACTATCAGACTATGACGCGGATGGGGATGGCTTTGATTCTGCCAACTTTGGCGGGACAGACTGTGACGACACCGAAG
>CBFICN010000217.1:0-6308 GCA_965661045.1 uncultured Myxococcota bacterium | reverse complement strand
AGATGCATCTCTTACACATCAAAAAGCAAACGCTCTGGATTTTCGACCAATTCTTTGACACGAACCAAGAAGGATACGGCTTCTTTTCCGTCAATGATTCGATGGTCGTACGACAACGCCAAATACATCATCGGTCGGATTTCCACGTTTCCATTGACATTGACAGGGCGCTCTTGAATGCTGTGCATCCCCAAAATTCCCACCTGTGGAGGATTCAAAATCGGTGTTGACAGCAAGGAACCAAAAACGCCACCGTTGGAGATGGTGAAAGTGCCATCTTGAAAGTGCTGCGGTTTGAGTTTGTTGTTTCTCGCCAATCCAGCCAAGCGCTTGATTTCCAATTCAATTTCGGAAAAGGACAATTGGTCTGCATTGCGAACAACCGGTACCATGAGCCCTTTGGGTCCAGATACAGCAACCCCTACATTGTAGAAGTTTTTGTACACAATATAATCACCATCCACTTCTGCATTGACAGCAGGAAAGGCTTGCAACGCATCCACAACTGCCTTCACAAAGAATGACATGAACCCCAATTTGGTTCCATGACGGTCTACAAACTTGTCTTGGTACTTCTTTCGCAACGCGAAAATGGCTGTCATGTCCGCTTCATTGAACGTTGTCAACATGGCAGCGGTCTGTTGGGCTTCCACCAATCGACGGGCAATCGTTCGACGCAATGGTGTCATCTTCACACGCTTCTCACCACCGACGGGGGTAACCGTTTTGGGTGCTTCAGTCGGTACCGGTGCAAGAGCAGGTTTTGGAGACACTTCCACAGCAGAAGCATCCTCTTCTTTTACACTGACTTCTGCGACAGGAGCTGGCGCGACTGACGTTTCTGTTGCCGGTATGGCTTTCTCTTCGACTCGTGCAATGGCATTTCCGATCGGAAAATCTGCACCTTCTTCTACCAATATCTCTGTTATCTGTCCCGTAACTGGTGATACAATTTCAATGCTGGCCTTGTCAGAATCACCTTCCAACATGACCTCCCCCTCTTTCACGTACTCTCCGACACCTTTCAGAATGCGTACTTCAAATATTTCCGTGACGGATTCTCCGACAGTGGGAACGATTACATCAGCGATTTTAGACATACAAACCTCTTTTGTTCAATTTCTAGTTTCAGTTGCTTCAAAGATTACAGCGAAAAGACACCGTCAACAATACTTGCTTGCTCGGCTTTGTGAATCTTGGGAGACCCCGTAGCTGGACTTGCAGAGCGTTTTCGACCGATATAATTCATTGCGCGCGCGTTCAAGGTGTCACAGAACCACTCGTCCACCATTGGCCAGGCACCCATATTCTTTGGCTCTTCTTGACACCAGTGCAAGGACGGATTGTCAAACTGGGCAAGATGCTCTACAATTTTGCTTTCTGGGAATGGATACAGTTGCTCAACGCGCGTCAGCACAATGCGTGTGGTGTCGATTGTCTCGCCAGCCTCCAAACGCTTCAAAATGTTGAACGATGCAAACTTCTTCAAATATGTCCGTACTTTTTCTCGGACAGCATCTTCGGTTGTTCCTTGGTACAACTCGATCATTTCACGATGCTCCAACAAGTCGTAATAGATCTTGCCCGAGCAGAAAACGACATGCTCAACCGTCGCCGTGTCAAAAGTTTCATTTGAAAGCATCGGATCCATCAGCATCGTTTCAAACCCACCGGTAGACAGGTCTTCCAACGTAGACACACACTTTGGATGTCGCAGCAAGGACTTTGGAGACATCACCACCAGTGGCTTACGAACATTTCTCAGCATCTGACGACGCATTAAGTGAAAGAAGTTTCCTGGGGTCGTGACGTTGGCAACCACAACGTTGTCTTCCGCACACAATTGTAAGAATCGCTCCAAACGTGCCGAAGAGTGTTCTGGGCCTTGGCCTTCATACCCGTGGGGCAAGAGCATCACCAAACCAGAGTAGCGGTTCCACTTTTGCTCGGTTGCCATGATAAAATTGTCGATCATGATTTGAGCACCGTTGGCAAAATCGCCAAACTGCGCCTCCCAAATCACCAACCCCTCCGGGAAGTCTAGGGTGTATCCGTGCTCAAAACCCAACACTGCATATTCAGAAAGCAGAGAGTTGTGCACTTCAAACGGGGCAGCCTTCGATCCAGATTCGCTTGGCACGTCCTGACTCAAAATGCGACCATTTCGACCTGTGCCTTCTACGGTTTGTAGATCAACCCCCCGCTGTGCCGCCAACACTCTTGCGGCTGGACCTGCCCGAACAGTACCCCCATCTTCTGAGGCTGGAGCGGATAGATTGGCAATTGGAAGGTACTCGGCACCCGTGTGAATATCAGTCAATACAGCGTGTCGATGTGAAAAAGTGCCACGACCACAGTCTTGACCGCTGATGCGGACACGGTATCCATCTTGTACCAATGTTGCATAGGCAGCCTGTTCCGCCAACGCCCAGTCAACCGGAATATTGCCTTTGACCATTTCCAATCGTTGCGCAATGATGCGTTGTACTTTTCGATGCACCTTTACGCTGTCCGGTATGGTATTGACTGTATTCAACACTTCACGAAGTCGCTCTCCGTCTACTGTGGTATCGACTTCTGTGTCATCCTGTTGAATGTGTGCCCATCGATGCTTCAGCTCTGTCGAACCTGCACTCGTATAGGTCTCAAAAGACAAATCCTCTTCCACGCAGCGCTGCAACCGTTCAGCCGAGTCTGCCACAATGGCATCCACTTCTGACTGACTGACGCCTCCCGAAGCAATGATCTTGTTGCAATATTGTTCTTTTGCAGATGGATGTTTGCGAATCACATCGTACAACAATGGCTGTGTAAACGACGGCTCGTCTCCCTCGTTGTGTCCCCATTTTCGGAAACAGTACATATCGATAAAGACATCTTGGTGGAACGTTTGACGCCATTCAGCAGCCAGTTTCGCAACCGCCGCTACAGCTTCAATGTCTTCACCGTTCACGTGAAAGATTGGCACTGCCAACATTCGGGCCACATCTGTACAATAAGGTGTAGATCGGGCATCAATTGGAGAGGTCGTAAAGCCAATTTGATTGTTGACAACCACGTGAATGGTTCCACCAGTTTGATAACCATCCAAGCCACTCATATTGAGAACTTCAGTCACCACACCCTGTCCAGCAAAAGCAGCATCCCCATGAATCAACATTGGTACCACATTGCGCATGGCGTCTTCATGAGAGCACCCTTCCGTGGTCATCAACTGATCTTGACGCGCTCTTGAACGCCCGAGGACGACAGGGTTGACTGCTTCCAAATGTGAAGGATTGAAAGCCATCGTGACACGCACACTTTTGCCGTTCACCGTATGGTAGTCATTCGAATACCCTAGATGATATTTCACGTCACCAGAAATATCGAACGCTTCCAACACTTCATCGTCAAACTCGTTCAAAATATACTGCACAGGCTTGTTACAGATGTTCGCCAACACATTGAGGCGACCACGGTGCGCCATTCCCAACATCACGCGTTCTGCACCTCTGTCTCCAATCGTGTCGATCAGCACTGCAAGCAACGGGATGAGTGGTTCTGCCCCTTCCAAGGAAAAACGTTTGGTGTACTGATAGCGATTGTGCAAGAAACGTTCAAAATTTTCTGCATCGGCGAGGTTGCGTAGCATGTGCTTTTGATCGGCAGCAGAAAGCACTGAACGATCGGGCAACGTCTCCAATCGTTCCTGTAACCATTTCTTCTTCGTTGGATCGTTGATGTTCATAAACTCAACACCAAATCCACTGCAATATGCTTTTCTCAGTCGATCGATGATGCTTCGAGCCGTTGTGATGTGTGGAACCCCATACACACCATGCCCAGATACGGGAGCATCCAAATCCGACTCGCTCAAACCGTAATAGCCCAATGTCAACTCGGGATGTGACTCAATAGATTTTCTTCCGAGGGGGTCAATCTGCGCTTCCGTATGACCACGTACACGGTACGCATTGATCAGTTGTGCCACTTTGGCTTGACGATCGGCAATGGCAGTCGCATGCGCTTCATCGACGCCACCACTCGCGAACATCGAACGTTTTGGAAATACTGGTGGCTGACAAGACTCTTCTTCTTTTTCCCACGAAGCAAACAGTTCCTGCCACTCTTCCGAGACCGACGATACATCTTGCTGCCATTGAACGTACAATTCATCAATGTATGCGGCATTCTCACCAATCAACAACGAATCTAAATTCACAACTACTCCTTGGTGTTTTTGCCTACTTAACCGATTTGACAAAGACTGGATAGCAAATTTCGACTCTAGATTGGATCTCCGACCCAAGCCGCACACCAACCAACACAAAAAGGAAGTTCCATGTTGAGAGGGAATACTCTTTGACACCCAATCGTTGCAGTTTTGTCGAGGGCTTTCAGTTGAAACTACACATAGACTGCGATAAAAATGCCTCGAAACAATAGACCTTACTATATATGGAGATATACAATGATGACATTGGCATTTTTGGCATCCACATTCCTTTCTACTGCGGAAGCAGCTTCTTGCGGAAAATATGTAACACAAGCCGCATCACAGGAAGGTGCCGCCCTCGTTCGAACGTTCGCAAAACTTGCACAATGCGACAAAGACATGGCAGAGGACAACTTTTTGGGTGCCTTCGTACCACGCGCCACGGACCTAGACACGTTGGTTCAACTCACTGAAACTGCGATCAGCGGTGGCGTGTTCAACAGCGCATGGAAAATGCCCGCCAAAATCAAGGACTACAGCACCCGCAATGATGTCGCCGATGCAATTGGGGGGAAATGTGACAGCAATCCACAGGTTATCAAGTTCTTACAAGGGGCATATTTCGCCTTGAAAAACAACGACTTTACTCAATGGGACGATGCATACGTAGCCTGTGACTCTGAAGAGATGACCAAATGGTTCGAAGAGCAAATAACCAACACCCCAACTGGCTCCTTTTCAGAAAGTTACAACACCCTGCTTGAAATCTACGTCAAAAAGCATGGGGTCAAAGCACTGCCACTGCTTCAGCAAGCCGCTCTTAAAGCAAAGGAAAACGGTCCTTTTGACACCATCATCAATCAAATGAACAACGCTGTTCAGCCTGGATTGGGCGAAAGCATGTCCGATGAAAACCGAGCATCCTTTGAAGAATCTATCCTCACCATCGCCAAGGAAGTCCCTTCAAAAGCTTTGTTGCTGGCTCAACAACTGAACTCAGTGAACTCGACGAGATCTGGAGAGTTGCTCAAAATCATCTACGCTGACCGAATGACCGATGGATTGCTGAGCTATGGCATTGTCGCAGTCGAGTCTGGTGAGTGCAAAGGAAAGAAGCAAGCGGTACTGCACGTTGCGACCGTTACCGATCCTGCAAAACGAATGGTCGTTCTCCAAGATGCCACTGCTCCGATTCGTGCTTCAAAACCCAAATTGAAAAAATGCGAAACCGGTGAATGGCCAATCTCCATCACCTCTGAACCCATCTCTGGTTCTGAACTCGACGAACTGGTCAGCACATTGGAAAGCAAGTATAAAGGCGATGGCTTCAAGGTCAAAATCATCAACGAAGACACAATTGCACTGGATTGATTGGGTATAAAATACAAGTCTGTTGATTGTAAAACCAAGTCTGTTGAAAACAAAAGTTTCAGTGTGCAACCTTTTTCATACTGAAACACTCACGCGGATGGGAAAATCGGGTTATCTTCTGACAACCTTATTGTTCCCATCCATTGTTATATGTAGGAGTTGAATATGGAAACCGTAGAATATGATGCCGTTGTTGTCGGTGCAGGACCAGGTGGATACCCTTGTGCGATTCGTTTGGGTCAACTGGGTAAGAAGACCTTGTGCATCGAGAAAGAAAACTGGGGTGGTGTGTGCTTGAATGTTGGATGCATCCCTTCAAAAGCAATGATTTCAGCCGCCAAACGATACAAGGAACTCAAATCTTCAGCTGCCTTGGGCATCAACGTTGCTGGAGACATCACCATTGACTTTGCCAAAACCCAAGAGTGGAAGCAAGGCATTGTAAAGCGTTTGACAGGGGGCGTTGACTTCTTGTTGAAAAGCAACGGTGTAGACCGCATGATTGGCACTGCTGAGTTTACAGGTGGAAAGGGCGTTGTCGTCACCAAAGCCGATGGTTCTCAAGTAGAAGTAAAAGCCGACAATGTCATCTTGGCTGTTGGCTCAAGACCCATTGAAATTCCAGGATTTGCCTATTCAGAAGATCGCATTTGGGATTCCACCAAAGCGCTGGCTCAAACTGAAGTCCCCAACCGTCTCGCCGTCATCGGCGGTGGATACATTGGCTTAGAAATGGGCA
>CBFICN010000216.1:0-6317 GCA_965661045.1 uncultured Myxococcota bacterium | reverse complement strand
GTGTCACCGGTCTCTGCGCCCCTTGTGGCATACAGTCCACTTCGTCCATCCATGCCGAAACTGGATCATGTGCCTTCAATTCATACACTGATCAAGTTGGAGTGCTATCAAGCCCGTGGCCCTCCACCAGACGAATTGCCGTTGTTCCATCAGTACTGTTCCTACCGTATATAAACACCTGTACACTCGATCAACACGCGAGGGCCATCGCTTTCGTTGTGCCTACGGTTGAGTGTATTGACTGGTCTCCTATGATGAGTGTTGTCTCTGGAGAGGCTGGATTTAAGACTTGTTTTTTGAATTGTGTATGGAACTGGTGTTGGAATTGATATGTTAAACCGTTTTGTTCGTTTCTGTTTGGACAATGTTGGCATTCCCATTTTGTTGACGGTTGTCACGATTGTTTGGGGAATGGCCGTATCTCCGTTTGAGCATGTACCCAAATGGATGGCTAGAGATCCCATTGCCGTGGATGCCATCCCAGATCTGGGTGAAAACCAGCAAATTGTATTTACGGAATGGCCTGGGCAAACCCCGTCGGACATCGATGACCACATTACGTACCCGTTGACCACAGCGTTGCTGAGTGTGCCTGGTGTTCAAACGGTGCGCTCCTCTTCGATCTTTGGCATGAGCAGCATCTATGTCATCTTTGATGAAGACGTTGAGTTTTATTGGTCAAGGTCCAGAATCCTAGAGCAACTGAGCGCTTTGCCACAGGGGGTGTTGCCCGACGGCGTACAACCAACTTTGGGACCCGACGCAACGGCTTTGGGACAAGTGTTTTGGTACACGCTTGAAGGTCGAGACGCGCAAGGCAACCCCACCGGTGGTTGGGATTTACACGAACTGCGGTCTGTCCAAGATTTTCAGATTCAGTATGCCTTGCGTGGGGTAGAAGGGGTGTCAGAGGTTGCATCCATTGGCGGTCACGTTGCTTCCTATCAAGTGGAACTGGATCCATCTGCCTTGTATGCCTATGGACTTTCGATTGGGGACGTGTTTGAAGCAGTGCAGCGCTCCAACCAAGATGTTGGCGCCAAAACGGTGGAGATCAATCAAGCGGAGTATCTCATTCGAGGGGTGGGTCGCGTTGAAAACATCAACGACATAGAACAGAGCGTTGTACGATTGTTGGATGGGGTTCCGATTACGGTTGGTGAGGTTGCACGCGTTGAACTGGGGCCAATGATGCGACGTGGTGTGTTGGATAAATCTGGTGTCGAGGCTGTCGGTGGTGTTGTGGTGGCTCGTTATGGTGCCAATCCAATGGCGGTGATTGAATCTATCAAAGAGCAAATCGATGGGATTTCGACCGGGTTGCCAGAAAAGGTGCTCAGTGATGGTCGGGTATCTAAATTGACGATCGTGCCATTCTATGACCGCTCAAAACTGATTTCTGAGACTCTCGATACCCTCAAAGAAGCGTTGTTGTTGGAAATACTGGTGACAGTGTTGGTGGTGTTGCTGGCTTTGCGTCAGCTTCCGATGGCACTCGTAGTGGCCACGATGTTGCCACTGTCTGTATTGGTGGTTTTTGGACTGATGAAGGTTGGAGGGGTGACTGCCAATGTGGTAGCGCTGTCGGGAATTGCGATTGCGATTG
The DNA here is from genome assembly GCA_965661045.1 of uncultured Myxococcota bacterium. Classification (GTDB taxonomy): domain Bacteria; phylum Myxococcota_A; class UBA796; order UBA796; family UBA796; genus CAJWHX01. The sequence goes on along the minus strand of CBFICN010000216.1, from coordinate 4,711 downwards.
GAACGATGGTGGATTTGGGGATCGTATTGATGGAGAGTGTTCAGAGACACTCGAAACTTGTCGACAACCCCAAAGAGACGGTGTATCGAGCAGTCACCGAGGTTTCTTCGCCCATTTTTACCACCATTTCGACCACGGTTCTCAGTTTTATCCCCATTTTTTGGCTTGAATCGGCTGAAGGCAAACTCTTTCAACCACTGGCTTTTACCAAAACTGGAGCGCTGTTGGCGGCGTTGCTGATGGTGCTGTGTGTGCTGCCCACATTTGCACGGTGGATGCTTTCAGTGTCCAAGTGGGGGCTGATGAACGGTCGAGGGGCAAAGTGGCAAAGAGGCTTGTTGATACCGGTTTTGCTGTGGTGGTTGAGTAAAGTCTGGTTGCCATTGCCCACGCTTGGGATTGTGTGGAATTGGGCTTTTGTGACCGGTCTTGTGGGTGGTGTGTTGGGAGTGTTTTATGGTTTACACCGTTACTATGTACCAATTCTACAGTGGTGTTTGTTGCACAAAATGAAGTTTCTGTTGCTGCCACTGAGTATGGTCTTGCTGTCACTCAACATTTGGTTTGGGACGGCAACATTGCTGAAGTCTTTTGGCGTCGATGACTGGGCACTGGGACACAGTCGATTGGGTCAGAGAATGAACCAGTTGTTTCCAGGGATTGGCTCAGAGTTTATGCCGGCGTTGGATGAGGGGTCTTTTTTGCTGATGCCAACGTCGATGCCCCATTCTGGTATGGCATACAATACAAAGGTACTCAGTCAACTGGATGTACTGGTGGAACAGATTCCAGAAGTCACGATGGTGGTGGGCAAACTCGGTCGGGCTGAAACGGCGCTTGATCCGGCTCCCATCTCGATGTATGAAAATGTGATTCACTATTCGGAACCCTACCAGACAGATGAAACTGGAGCCTTGCTTCGATATGCGGTCAATGACGTGGGTGATTTTGTCTTATCCACCGGAGAGTATGCTGACAACGACACGGTACTCGTACAAGGTCTACAATCTGAATTGATAGAGGATACCCGCGGTGAAGTCTTTCGAAACTGGAGAAGCCACATTCAATCACCAGATGACATTTGGCAGGAAATTGTCGCAGCGACACGGTTGCCGGGTGTGACATCGGCCCCCAAATTGCAACCGATAGAAACGCGATTGGTGATGCTGCAAACGGGGATGAGGGCGCCGATGGGATTGAAGGTCTACGGGCCAAATCTGGAAGTGATAGAACAATTTGCCAAATACGTGGAATCCATTCTCAAGTCTGTTCCATCGATTGTGCCAGAAACGGTGTTTGCCGATCAATTGGTTGCCAAGCCCTATTTGGTGTTGGACTTGAACCGAGAGGCGATTGCTCGATACGGTTTACAGGTCTCGAATGTGCAACGGGAACTCTCCACTGCCATTGGTGGTCGAGTGGCAACAACAGTACTCAAAGGGCGAGAGCGTGTCCCTGTTGAGGTTCGATATCCACGAGAACTGAGAGACAGTCCAGAAACATTGAAAACGATACTGCTGGACTCATCTTTTGGACCAGTTCCTTTGGGAGATTTGGTGGATATTCGATATGAACAGGGACCTCAACAAATTAAGTCGGAGGACACATTCTTGGTGGGCTATGTGTTGTTTGACAAAGTGTCGACCGTTTCGGCGGGGGATGCAGTTCTTGAAGCCAAAGAGGCCATCGAGATGGCGATTGAGGGTGGGGCATTGAAGGTACCAGAAGGGGTGCACTATGTGTTCTCTGGAACCTATCAGCAACAAGAACGTGCGATGAAACGGCTATCTCTCTTGATTCCAATCGTGCTCTGTGCAATTGTGGGGTTGCTGTATCGGCAGTTTACATCTATATCGACGGTGGCAATGATTTTCTGCGGTGTCTTGATGTCTTTTTCTGGGGCTTTTGTGTTGTTGTGGTTGTATGGTCAGCCGTGGTTTTTGAATCTGGAACTTGGTTCCGTAAATTTGCGATCACTGTTTCAAGTTCAGACGCTGTACTTGAGTGTGGCGGTGTGGGTCGGATTCGTGGCGTTGTTTGGCATTGCCACCGATGATGGTGTATTGATGGGGACGAAATTGGATCAACTCTTTGCCGAACGCCGACCCCACTCCGTTCAGTCAATTCACCAAACGGTCATTGAAGCGGGCAGTGTGCGTGTTCTTCCAGCCATTTTAACCACCGTCACCACCATTGTGGCATTGTTGCCGGTATTGACATCCACAGGAAAGGGGGCGGACATCATGATTCCGATGGCCATACCAACGGTGGGCGGAATGATGGTGGCGTCGATTTCCTATTTCATTGTGCCGGTTCTCTACGCTTGGCGAGCGGAGCGGAGTCTGCCTCGTGAAGGTACAGGTGCAACAGATACAGGGGGTGTAGAATGAAGGTGTGGATGTTGCTGTATGCGATGGTCGGTTCAGTCGATGCTTTGGAGACCAAGAGTGGGGAATCCAGGGCATTTGGGCTAGAAGACTACATCGCTGAAGCCTTGGAGCAAAATATAGAATTGCAGGCACAACGAGAGGTGGTTCTCTCAACACACGCGGGTGTGGCAGCCAGTGGTTACCTACCAGAACCCACTGTGTCTGTTGGCGTCTTTGCGCTTCCAATTGAAACGAAAGCCGGACCACAGCACATGAAATTGGGTGCGCAACAACGCCTACCGTGGTTTGGAACCCGAGAACTCAATCGCGAGGTATCGTCGTCGATGCTCGAACAGGCCCAGTGGCGACTTGTCGAGCAGGAGAATGACTTGATATTGGCGTTGAAGTCTCTGTGGTACCCAATGGTGGCGCTCCGTCAAGAAATCGACGTGCTCAATCGCCACAACACCCTATTGGAAACTCTTGAACAGGTGGTGCAACGTCGATTGGAGGGTGGTCAAGGGACGTTGTCGGACATGATACGGGTGGACATTCAGCGGCAAGATTTGGTGCTCAAAGTCGATTTGGCAAAGCAGGAACTGGCCTTACTTCAGCAGCAATTCAACTTGTTGTGCAATGTTGATCCAAATAGGGTGCTTGAGGTTCCTGTAGAATTTGATTCCGTAGGTGTGGGTGTGAAGAATGGAGAAGTTCACAGTCAACATGTGGATGCCATCGAGGCTGATCTCTATCAGAATCCAACTGTACATCGAATACAATCGTTGGAAACTCAAGTCGATGGAGAGCGTCGATTGGCGAAGACGTTGGTTCATCCCACATTTGTACTGGGTGTGGACTATGTGGTTGTCGGTCAAGCGGAGAATGGCGTAGACGGTCGAAATGCTGTGGTTCCGATGCTGGGCGTGCAGGTGCCACTGTATCGAGACAAATATCGTGCAATGGTCTCAGAAAAAGAACACCAACAACAAGCCATTCGCTTGCAACAAGAGGCCACCATTCAACGGTTGTTCTCCGAGTGGAGAGGGGCAGATTTTGAGGTGCGACGCACCCAACAAGAATTGGAATTGCTGGATGCACAGCAGCAAAAGACGGAACAGTCTATGGATTTGATGATGCGCCGTTACAGTACAGATGGGGCAGATTTTGAGGGGTTGTTGGTCTTGGAACGTCAGCTTTTAACCTACGAGATGGAGAGAATCTCGGTCCTTCGCCGGCAACAGTTGGCGTTGGCAACGCAGGAATTTGTACAGGGAAATCGCAATCAAGGAGGACACCATGAAGAGTGAGAGCATCGGTAGATGGGCAAGTGTCTATAGAATCGTCTCATTGGCAATCGCCTTGGGCGTGGGTATTTGGATCGGCGCAATGGGTTCGGAACCGATGTCGACACAGGTAGAAGAAGTCAAGGAGAGTGTATGGACCTGCTCGATGCACCCACAGATTCAGCAGCCAGCGTCGGGCGACTGCCCGTTGTGTGGAATGGACTTGGTGGTTTTGGATTCGGCCTCCACAAAAGAACAATCGGTTCATCTATCCGATCATGCGATGACACTGGCGCAACTCCAAACTCAACCGGTGCTTCGCTCCCCGTTGGTCAAAGAAACCACCTTGAGAGGGACCGTTCAGGTGTCAGAAACCACAGAATTTGCCCAAACATCACACGTATCGGGTCGCATTGAGCGGTTGATGGTGACGTACAAAGGACAGAGCGTACAAAAGGGAGATGTTGTGGCTTGGGTGTACTCTCCTGAACTGGTGACGGCTCAAGAAGAACTTTTAGAAGCCGCCAAATTGGTGGACAGCAATCCGGGTCTGTTGCGGGCAGCCAAAGCCAAACTGCGCAATTGGAAACTAAACGACGCCCAAATCAATGCCATGCTTAGCCGAGGTCGAGTGCAAGAAGAGATTCCAATTGTGGCCGATCTTTCCGGAACTGTCATGCGGTTGAATGTTGCGTTGGGTGACCATTTGGCAATGGGACAAACATTGTATGAGTTGGCCGATTTGAGTACGGCTTGGGTCATGTTCGATCTCTACGAACGAGACCTGCCGTGGGTCAGGAAGGGAGATGAGGTCTCTTTTTCAACCCGTGCTGAACCTCAACAACTATACACGGGTAGAATTCAATTCATCGATCCGGTCTTGAGTGACACAACCCGAACCAGCAAAGCAAGGGTGCTTTTTGACAATGCACAACAGCAACTCAAAGCAGGACAGTGGGTCTCTGGTCGAGTCGAATCTGCGTTGATGATGGATGAAGAGCCGTTGGTTATCCCGAAGAGTGCAGTTCTGTGGACCGGAACCCGTTCGGTGGTCTATCG
>CBFICN010000215.1:0-6412 GCA_965661045.1 uncultured Myxococcota bacterium | reverse complement strand
AGAAACTTTCCCGTTTGGAGTGATTGCTGGATTGCGCCTTGTGGAGTGACTGTGTTCACAGAGGCTCGTGCCACAGATGATGTTGGGGTTCGCTTGCCGACGACTCTTCGATCGTCTTTTCGACCTGCACCGGGTGTGAGCATTCCTGCTTGGGCGATTGCGGACTATTATCGCCATCGATCCTCACAGTATGCTGCTCGATTTGGCTTGTCGTTGTCCGATGTTGGGGAGGGTTGGTGCGTAGGTGATGTGACCGAGGGTCTGGATGTGGAGGCGTTGCGCACTGTATTGGCTGGTGGTGAGATTGTTGGTCGTGGGTTGCTTGAGTGGCTATATTCCAGAAACTCTAAGGAGCATATGTGAAACGATTACCAAATGGTATTTATCAGCAAATGATATCAACAACACTCCAACAGCAAGTGGAGTCTATGGATGAGTCTATACGCAATATTGAAGAGCCCCTTCCAATAGAGGACGGTGCTTTACAGTTGGCACAATACTTACATCCAATTATTCGCCAAACACTTGATTCTTGTAAGGGGTCTAATAAACCAGAACAACAACAAAGTTTGGTTGAACAATTATTGGATGTTTGCGCTTCTGTTTTGGGAGAAGCAGAGATTCAATCTGTGAGACTGAGAAAGAATCTCGCCATTTTAAAAAGCGTTTCGCCAAAAATTCAGTCTGAACCAGTGCATCCAGATATTCCAATCTCTATGACAGATTTATTGGTGAATGGATCACATGATCGTAGTTTGGGATCACAGCTTCAAAAAGAGATTGTTTCAGCTGATAGAATTGATTTGTTGTGCTCTTTCTTAAAGTGGTCGGGATTTAGGCTTGTTCAACCTATGCTGCAGAAGTTTTTGAATGAAGGAAAGTCTTTGAGAGTACTCACGACTACATATATGGGGGCAACAGAGTCTAGAGTTGTAGAAGAATTGTTGTCAATGGGAGCAGAAGTTCGTATCTCTTATGATTCTACCAAAACACGACTTCATGCAAAAACATGGTATTTGCATCGAGATTCTGGTTTTTCTACTTGTTTCTTAGGGTCATCAAATCTTTCACATGCTGCTTTATTAGAAGGGGTAGAGTGGAATGTACGGTTGTCGATAATTGACAATCGTGGTGTTGTACAAAAAATAGCTTCAACATTTGAACAATATTGGCAGTCGTCAGATTTTGAGCCGTACACCAAAGAGCTTTTTATTCATCATAGTAAGCAGCAAGGTGTTCGAACACTGTTACCAAATATTGATATTAAGCCTCGTAGTTATCAAGCCGAGATGTTGACAGCATTGGCCGCAGAAAGACAGATGGGTTTTACCAAAAACCTCCTTGTAGCAGCGACGGGGACAGGTAAGACAATGGTCGCGGCGTTGGACTTTAAGAGACTTCAAGAACAACGAAAGGTAAAGACATTATTGTTTGTAGCGCATCGTAAGGAGATCTTAGAACAGGCACTGGGTACATATCGACTGGTATTAAAGCACAATACTTTTGGTGAGATTTTGGGTGCTGGCTATGAACCACAGGATTGGAATATAGTCTTTGCAATGGTTCAAACGCTGAAGGGAAGGTTAAAGGATTTACCCAAAGGGCATTTTGATGTCGTGGTCGTAGATGAGTCACATCATTCAAATGCTGGTACATATCGAACGATTCTTGATCATTTTGCGCCAAAGTTTTTGTTGGGTTTGACTGCAACACCCGAGAGGATGGACGGCCAATCAATTTTACAGTTTTTCGACAATCGAACTGCCTACGAAATGCGATTGTGGGACGCTCTTGATCAAGAGGTGTTGTGTCCATTTCAGTATTTTATGTCTAATGTCGATACATTAGATTTACGTGCCGTAAAGTGGCAAAATGGTGGGTATAACATAGAAGACTTAGGAAAGGTCTACACCGGGAACGACTTTTTGTTTAGGCAGATGATATCCGAGATTAATCGGGTTGTTTTGAATCCCATGTCCATGCGATGTTTGGCGTTTTGTGTGAATATTTCACATGCAGAATATATGGCACAGCGACTTACAGATGTGGGAATACTATCTGTAGCCATAACTTCGAAGTCTCAATCTCAACGGGATGAGGTCTTACAAAGACTTCAGCGTGGTGAGATTCAATGCATATGCTGTGTTGACATGTTTAATGAAGGAGTTGATGTTCCCAATATCGATACGGTCTTATTTTTGCGACCAACACAAAGTCAAACTGTGTTTCTACAGCAACTGGGTCGAGGCTTACGTAGAGATCCAAGTAAATCCTGTTTGACAGTTCTCGATTTTGTTGGGCAGGTTCATGAGAAGTTTCAGTTTGCTCAAATGTTTAAGGCATTGATTGGAGGGACAACAGCCTCATTGCGAAGGGCGATAGAAGATGATTTTCCGAAGCTACCAAGTGGTTGTAGCATTGTACTCGACAGGGTAGCCAAAAAAACTGTATTGTCTAGATTGCAGAGTGCATCTGGTATACGAGCTTTTGTCTCCGAATTGGCCAGTATTGGTGATTGTACGCTAGATGCGTTTCTCACAGAGCTTAATCTGGAGGTAGAAGACTTTTATTATAAGCCAAAAATCTCCTTTACAAGTGTTCGAGAAAGATGTGGATTTACTGAACCCGTTGAGGTGTGTGAAGCCTATAAACAATTTGAGCGGGCTTTGTGTCGTGGAGTTTATCTAAATAATTTGCCAATGCTTCAAGTATTTGAGCAGTTTCTTTCATTGGATAAACCAGTGTTTGATATGACAGATGGTAATCATCGTTGGATTGCAATGACTTTGGGGTTGGGTAATGTTCCAATATCTCAATGGAAACATAAGCTGGAGATCTTGTGGGAAAAGAAAGATTTGAAGTCAGAATGGGTTGATTATGTTCGCATTTTGAAACATCGCACCTTTGGTCAGCAAAAGTTTAGTGTTGCCGGCCAAGATTTGTACATTTCTTCTCTTTATACGCGACAGGATGTCATGGCTATTTTTGATCTTCGAGAGAATTCAGGCAAGATAAAGAACATACGTGAAGGTGTTTATTATCATCGACAGCACAATGTAGACTTGTTCTTCGTTACTTTGAAAAAAACGTCTGACAATTTCTCAGTCAGTACGATGTACGAAGACTATCCAATTTCTTCTGACTTATTCCATTGGCAGTCCCAAAGTGGAACGCATGATCAAACACCTGTTGGGAAAAGGTACACAACGATTTTGGACGATTCTTTGAACAAGGCAGTTTTGTTTGTTCGACACGGGAAAAGAGATAATCAAGGTCGAACGCAGTCATTTATGTGTTTGGGACCTTGTACGTATGTCCGTCATGAAGGAAACAGACCCATGTCTATTGTATGGAAACTAAAATTTCCTATTCCTTTTTCAGTTTATCAAACGATGAAAGTAGCCGCCGGCTAAAACCCCATCCCAACACCAACATCCCAAACCGGCCACCAACGGCCACCGAGACTGACGGCCACACCACCGTTGGCATCCAAGAATACCGCTGAAGAACCTAGTGTCCACTTTCCCCCAACCACCATGTTTGGGTGATACCCACCGTCTACGCGGGCCAAACCGGCTTGAGCATAGCCACCCGAGAGCCAAGTGGGTTGCCAGCGTGCTCCGAGACCCACTCCGCCCAGTCCGACACCGGCCTGCAAGCCCAGTCCAACCACCGGTGAGTATGTGTACGCCACACCCAATCCACCGTAATAGGACCCAACTCCAGCAGAGAGAGACTGTGGGCTGGCTGAAGCAGGAGAGACAAGAGACAAGACGATCGACAATCCAAACAACACGGAACCTCCAATGTGGTTGTTTTCGATGGACAGTGTATCATGTTGATCGAAGTAAACGATCTCTGTGTTCAATCCAGCGCTCGTATGATCATTGTCTGATTGTGCTTGAGGGCATCGGTTCAAAGTGTATTTCACCCGCAAAGTCTAAGCAGTGAGTCCAAGTAGATCCTTTTTTGCGACGCTTAAATAGATCGACCAAGGGGAAGGCGCCTTGTTTGTTCAGTTTGCCAAGTATTTTGTTGCGTTCCCAGTTGATTCTGTCGGTGGGCGAATCAGCATTGCCACCAAGAGAGACCCAGTCCAAAAATGCATCTTCTGTGTTCAGCCAAGGGTCGTCTGACTGTTTCGCCAGTGCGTAGACGTGCAGAACACGGGCGGCTTCTCCGTGGGCTGTAAATTTGACTACACCAAAGTCAAAGGTGGCACTCAACCCATCTAGATCAAACCAGAGAGAGCCATCGCTGATCGACACTGTGTTGGTGTCTTCGGTGATGTGACTGGTTCCCGGAACCCATAGGGTGTAGATGTTTTCTTGATGGATAAAGGGCTTTCCGATGGGGAGGTGTGTACCGTTTAGGCTAAATGTTCCACGAACAGATTGTATGATGTCCGGAAACTCTTCGAGTCGATGAAAGCGCTTGTTGGCATCTTCAAGGAGTGGGGTGGGGGCATCTTGGTTTATCAATTCGATCTTGATAAGATTTTGAAATCGGATGGGTTTGATGTATTTGCGCCACTGTCTGTAGGTATACCCCCCAGACCCAATGGTGTCAGACTCGCCGTTGAGCACATTCCAAATCCATTCTCCGTTGAGATATCGAAGTTCCAGCCAAATGTTTGGAACTGGACTGAGGTTGATGAGCACATCACACTTTGGTGAGCGCCCGATGAGGGTGTGTTCTTTTAAAGAGACCAGTTGGGTTTGACCCAAGGAGTGTATCAGTAATTGTCCCATGGCATATTGTTTATCATATTATTTTTTTGAACTAGCCTCAACTAGCCTATAAAGGGTCTTTCAATCTGGTGTATTGTCTTTGAACGTGTGATTGTATTTGCGTATGAAATGGTATAAATATTGTGGGTATGCAGAATCCACCCAGCACCCATTTTTGTGATCATCGTTTCATCGTCATTTCTCGATTGGGAGATGGTGGGGCAGCGGCCGTTTGGCGTGTGGTGGACAGCAAATACGACATTGAGCGGGCTGTGAAAACCTTGCACGTGTCAGACAACCTCAATGCCCTGCCTCGGTTTGAGCAAGAGGTACGCATTATGATGCGCCTACAATCGCCCAATATCGTGACGGTGTTTGAGTCCTTTGTCGAAGACGAACGGTTGCACATTGTGATGGAGAAATGCTCCGGTTCGCTGGACACGTGGAGCAAACTCTACGGTCCGATGCCGGTCAAACTGGCAGTGTCGGTTTTGATATCGATGCTCAAAGGCTTGCAGGTTGCTCACAGCAAAGGTGTTGTGCATCGAGACATCAAGCCCCACAACGTGTTGATTGCAGAAGACGGAACCGTCAAATTGGCAGACTTTGGATTGGCGTTGTTGTACCTTTCTCCAGAGTCGTTGACCAAAACAGGGGCGCTGTTGGGCTCACTGGCTTTCATGTCTCCGGAGCAACGCATCAACCCTTCAGAGGTGACACCGGCAACCGATATCTATTCGGCGACGATGACCTTGGTGTGGTTGTTGGAAGCGACCAATATAGGAGATTTGTACTTGCCCGATACCCTAAGTGCGTTGCGAGAAAAGTACCCAGATGCTTTGGTGGACATCATAGAGAAGGGAGGGCGACACAAGCCAGAAGAACGCTACAGTTCGGCACAAGAAATGGTGCTGGCCTTAAAGGCCATCGAGCACACCTTGCCAGAGTCTGAGCATTCTTTGATGGGGCTACAGTTGGTTGAAGTGTCGATTCAAGATTTGACGCCAGTGCCCAGTCAACCGGCGTTGGATACTCAGTCCACCGAACTGCAAACCCTCAACAGTTTGCGGTGGATGTTGATGCTGGTGGTGGTCTTGTTGATTGGGATATCGGGAGCGGTGATTTGGCAACTGCAGTCCGCGGGCACTGAGGTGGCAGTACTTCAGGCAGAAGAGGCTGGTCCTGAGATCCCAATGTGTGAACAACCGATTCGCTCCTTCAATCGACTGACCAAACTGGGGCCCAAAGAGAGCGTCCAAGTGTTGTTTGAAGACCTCAATCAAGATGGGAAGCAAGATGCGTTCTTCGTCAATCAATACAGCCAGAGCCTATCGGTGTACTTTGGGAATGAAAAGAATTTGTTTGAAGATCCGATGGAAGTGCCGATGGAGCGGTCGAGGTCCAAACCGATTGTGGCAGATTTCAACAAAGACGGGATGATGGACTTTGTCTCTTTGCACATTGATTTGCAGCGCATACAGGTCCATTGGGGCATCGACGTCGATGGGACCCAGCAGTGGAAACCCCCAACCGAAAAAGAGAAGACGGTGCTGTTGCAAATTCCCCCCCCCTATGAGGGGATGGCTTATGACGGCAACAACGACGATCGTTTGGATCTGTATATGGTGGCGCAAAATATTGGGGACAAAAACCATCAGATCATCGTGCGCACAGGGGGTACA
>CBFICN010000214.1:0-6454 GCA_965661045.1 uncultured Myxococcota bacterium | reverse complement strand
CATCTTACTTCTCAACGAGGCTCGACGCAGTAAGGGACTCTGCCTACTTCCAAGATGGGGCATACATCAAGATTTACAAAATGGAACACTGGTCGAACTTTCCTTATCGGATGCTCAACTGTCTGTAGGGAGGGCCTTAAATCGAGGCATCTATCTCTTATACCTCAGACCAAGATACCAAATCGCCAAAATCAAAGCCGTGGTTGACTTTTTGCTCCACGAACTGTCGGAACTTTAATTTCCTCTTACAAACAATCGTAAAATCGACACAGTGTACTGAATATAAGGTCTATACGCTCATCACTTTCGAGTGGCATGCTCCACGTATTTGGCGAGGTTCTTGATCTGCTCTTCGGTCAACGACTCACCAAAACTGGGCATTGCCCCTACCCCATTGCTGACGGCGCGCTCCACCCTTGCAGCATCGGGTTTGAGTTGATCCAGACTGGGGCCCACTTTACCGATTGTGCCTGCATCTTCTAAGGTGTGACAAGTTCCACAGGACGGCATCGATTCTTCAAACACCTTTTTGCCAGCAGCCGCCGTTTCGTCATCAATATCGATGGTGACTGTGGTGGTCGATTCGTTCTGATGATTGCCCGTTACGTTAAAACCGTGATCGAGCCAACTGTTGTTGCCATAGCCACGTTCATTCTCTACGCGAAACTTGGGCTGTACATCCCCTTGTGTGTCGACGGCACGGGTGTAGACTGTATCCACGTTGATTGGTAAGGTCACATCCACTTGAAAGACCCGCCACGCGTGCACCCCCAAGTCTGGTCCATAAAATTGGGCTGGCAACCAAGATTCGCCATCGATGCTGTACTCAACCTTCTCCACCCCACGCTCACCCGAAAAGGCCACACCGTGCAGGCGATATCGACGCTCCCCCAAGTCCTTGGCGGATACCAGCCAACTTTTCACCGGCATTCGCCACATTGATTCTTGCGATGGATTTCCCTTCTCTCCAATCGGTCTGAAACGATAGCCCTTGGATTGAATCTTCGCCGTCGATTGCTCTTTGGTGGCAGCAATGCGTTTGACGTATTTGATTTGGTTGCATCCAAAATATCCCGGCACCACAAATCGAACTGGACCACCATGCGACAACGGAATCGGCTCTCCATTCATCTCCCACGCGATCAAGCAGTCTTTCAATCCCTTTTCCAGTGGGATAGAACGTTCAACCACGGTCTTGTCACGAGGTACATCCTCTGGCAGTTTCTCGCCACCCGTTGCTGTAAAATAGGCCACATCTTCGATGGTTCCCCCGCAAGCTTCCACAAGGTCACTGAGTTTGGTACCCCCCCAAATGACACACCCAGCCGCTCCAGTAGCCCACTGAGAACCGGAAGGTCCATGCTTAAAAAATGCGCGCCCGTTTCCAGAGCATTGCAGAACCGCACAAATGTTGGCGTAGGGCAATCGCTTGAGATCATCAAATGAAAAGGACTGAGGTGATGCAACACCAGCAATCTCGACCAGCCAATCCTTGGCATTTTGAACGATGCTTTCATCTGGGCTCGGCAAGTTGTTGCGTACAAACAGTCGACTAGACGCTGTCAATGCCCCCATCCCAACACCTTCTCGAATGGCTTCTAAGGCAAGAGGTTTGGGGTTGTGCAGTACAAAATTGTCCAAATCCAATCCTTTGAGCAGTGGGTTTTCTTCTGCAACAGCATTGTTGTTTGAAGAAGTGGAACTTTTATCTGCGGTCTGATCTGTCGTTGCTGTACTGGGAATCTCTGATTGGTCACCACACCCTACAATGGCTGCGCTACCAGTTGCCAACAACAGTTTTTCTAAAAATGCCCGTCTTCCTACTTTCATCACTACATCCAGTTGTGTTGATTCATCAAAATGACCCTGTACCTTTCCACTATTGTACACTACCTGTATACAAAAACACCACCTAGACCTCAGTGACTCTGCACGACAGGCATATTTCAATCGACTGTATATACTAGGTAAAAACTATCAATCGAACCAGACGCCAGCCTCCCATATTTCTCGGTGTTTTGAAATTGACATAGACTTATGATGAAGGCATTTTTGTGCCGATTGTTGCGCACTCTCCCACCCGAGTTCAAAATGTCCTTTTTTCAACAGCATCACCCACTGGGAATCGGACTGTGTGTTTTCATTGGTCTCATCGGAATTGGACTGAAGGGCATCACCCCCATTGATGCGGTGACCCTGTCTATTGTGTGTGGCGCTCTAATAGGCAACCTGACACCGATACCAGCCAAATGGAAATCGGGTATTGTGTGGTCAGAAAAGAAATTGCTGGGCATCGCCATCGCACTGTATGGGCTCAAACTGGATGTGCATCAACTCAAAGAATTGGGATTCACCAGTTTTGGAATGGTGTTGCTCACAATTGTCATGACCTTGCTGCTTTCAAAGCCGGTAGGCAGACTGTTTGGTGTGGACCGAACATTGGGATTGTCCATCGGAATTGGCACCGCGATTTGTGGTTCTGCGGCCATTGCTGCGACCAAGGACATCATCGATGCGGATGAAACCCAGGCTGGACTAAGTGTGGCCGTTATCAATTTCATAGGGACATTGGGTATTTTTCTATTGCCACTTCTGGGACTTGAAGTCCTCCATCTCAACACCATTGATCATGGTTTCATGCTGGGGAACTCTTTGCAGGCGGTCGGTCAAGTGGTGGCGGCAGGTTTCTCCGTGGATGAAGCGACGGGTCAAATTGCAACCATCGTTAAAATGGGTCGGGTTCTTATGCTCACACCGCTCATCTTCATGTTGCTCCGTGCCTTCAAGAGACCGTCTACATCATATGATGCAACGAACACTCAATCAGTCCCCATCCCCAAGTTTGTCATCGGGTTTGTGTTCTGCTCCATTCTCTCCAGTCTTCAAGTGTTGCCTTCTGAAATTGTGGTACCGTTGACGGAGACAGGCAAAACTTTCTTGATCATATCGATGGGTGCGATTGGTCTCAAAATCTCTTTTTCCAAAATCAAAGAATATGGTCTCTCTGCAATGGGAGTCGCTCTTGTACTATTTTTGATACAGCTTGGACTGAGCGTGGCAATGGTCTCTGTCCTCTAAACGCTGTGTCTATATTCAATTCTTCGACAACTCAATCACCCATAGGCAATCTAGACAACCCGTGACAGTCCATATTTAAACAGGAATAAAAATCAGATTGCCTCACAATTTCGCATGTGCAATAATCATCACAACACTCCTTTATATACAACAAGGTAACCACATGACCATTCGATTTGAGAGCTTGGGTTTATACCTTCCACAAAGACTGGAGCGAACCGCTGATATCGTCTCGAGACTGAACATCGACACCCCTTTTGACTTGAGCAGGATCACCGGAATCCACACACGCCATGTCGCCGAAGATCATGAAGATACACTGTCGATGGCATTGGAAGCCGCACGCGATTGCCTACAAAACTCACGCTACGCACCGGAAGAGTTGGACTGCATCATCAGCTGCTCCATTTCGAGACGCGTGGGGAATCGCTATCACTTCGAGCCCACAATTGCGTTGTGGGTCAAAAATGACTTGGGCGCCCATCAGGCCCTCCATTTTGACCTCTCAAACGCCTGTGCCGGAATGCTGACAGGGGTACACGTTCTCGAGAGTCTGATCAACAATGGCACCGTCAAAAATGGAATGGTTCTCAGTGCCGAACGGAATTATCCAGGCAGTGAAACCGCCGAACGGGAAATTGACTCGATCAAGCACGAACAGTTTGCCTCTCTAACGGTTGGAGATGCGGCAACGGCCGTCATATTGGATAACTGTGCCACTGGGGATGAAGCGCTACACATGGTGGAAATGACCAGCTGTGCAGAACCGGCACAGCTCTGTTTGGGAATGCCCAGTGAAGAAAGCGTGGGGATTGCCCTCTATACAAAAAACATCAAACTGCATGCCGCAAACAACCTGATGATCTGGCCCAACATGGTCCAACGGGTCTTTGCTGAACGTGGGGGTACACTGACCGACGAAGGTTTTGATTACCTCATCCCCCATCAAATCGGAACAAAGTTTTCGGAAAAGTCTCGAGAGGTGGTCAAAGGGATGCTGGGCATTGACCTGCCAGAAATGCTGCATAGCCTTGAAGAGTGTGGGAACACCTCATCCACGTCTCACTTTGTGGTTCTCTACCAAGCCATTCAACAAGGTGTCGTCAAACCGGGCATGAAGCTGTTGCTTGTTCCAGCGGCCTCTGGCATCGTCACTGGATGCATCTCGGTAACCGTTGGCGATTTGAAGGTGGCATCGTGAGCATACAAATTCGAAACATTGGACTAAGTCAGCCCGACAACAGCAAAGGATACATTGAGCACGCAACGATTGCAGGACTCGCGTGCCTAGAAAAGAGTGGGATTGGTCAATGTGCAATTGGTAAAGATGAGATCGATTTGCTGATCAATGTTGGAAACTATCGGGACAACAACATGTGTGAACCCTCGATGGCCGTCTTGATCCAGCACGCCTTGGGCATCAACTTGAACCCCCTGACCCACCCCGTTAAAGCCCATACCTTTTCATTTGACCTGCTGAACGGAACCGGTGGTCTACTGAATGCATTGCAAGTTGCCGATGCCATTCTCTCCACCAAAGGTGGACGCTACGCCCTGTTGGTATCCGGCGACACCCATCCATCGACCCGTGAACACGCCGAATTCCCATTCGACCACTCCAGTGCCGCACTCTTGATTGAACAGGTCGACACAGGTGGTTTTTCGAACTTTGCATTTCAAAGCACCCCCAAGTTTCAAGGAACCATGGGCCATCTCGACCTGGACATACACGGACTGAAGAGCCGAACCTCTGTCATTGTGGAAGGGACCTACGATCTGCAAACCGTGATGACATTTACAACGACAATGGTCTCGAAGTACATTGCGGAGCATCACGTCGATACAGAGAACACCGTGATGATCGTTGTACACAGTGACGCTTCTCTAGCAAAGACCCTATCGACAGAATTGCACATCCCTCTTGCCGTTCCAGATGCATTCGGACACCTTCACACCGCCGGTGTTGGATTTGCACTGGATAAAGCCCTTCAAACCAACCAAGCCTCCAATATTCTTTGCGTCACAGTATCGAGTGGCATCACCGTTGGGTGTACACTCTATGAACGGACCCTCTAAATGACCCCCAAAGTCATGCTCATCACTGGGTGTCGCTCCGGTATTGGACTGGCAACAGCAATTGCGGCGGCCAAAGAAGGGTATGTTGTCTACGCTGGGTTGCGTGATATCTCCACCAAACAAGAGCTTGTCTCGAGCAGCGATGGGTTGAACATCACCCCCATCCAATTGGACGTCACCAAAAACGAGGAGCACCGTTCCGCCATCGAACAAATTGAGCGTGAGCACGGTCGGCTGGACATTTTGATCAACAATGCCGGAATCGGATTGGGTGGATTTCTAGAAGAGGTATCCGAGGCTGAACTGCGACGGTCTTTTGACGTCAATTTCTTCGGTTTGTGGGCACTCAGTAAAGCGTGCATCCCGCTGCTCAGGGAGTCAAAAGGAACCCTGGTGATGATCTCTTCTCTTTCTGGTGTGATGGCCTTGCCAGGTCTTGGGGTCTATTGCGCGTCGAAGTTTGCCTTGGAAGGCCTGACCGAGGCTTGGCGTCATGAACTCAAACCCTTTGACATCGATGTCATATCTATTCAACCGGGTGCATACAAAACAGACATCAGTGGTCCCAATCGAAAAATCTCTGCGCACGAAGGGACAGCACATCCACTCTACAAAACCATGTCTGCAAATATGCAGCAGTGGTACGACGAAAATGCCGTGGCCAAAGCCTTTCCCCCTGCACATCTCGCTGAGCACTTGATGAAAATTTTGGCAAAGAAAAACCGTCGGTTGCGCTATGCCATCGGTCCGTCGACGGGTCTGCGAAAAGTCCTCTTATCGTTTTTTCCCTTTCGGTTCTTTGAGCGATACTTCAATCGTGTCCTCACACGACGTCAAGGTCCACAATGAATCCAGCAGCACCGTTCCTCGAAGTCTGTCGTACTGATCCCACACGAAATTCCATTGTGGAGATTGGTGGCAACAGCATTTCA
This sequence comes from uncultured Myxococcota bacterium, assembly GCA_965661045.1. Lineage (GTDB taxonomy): Bacteria > Myxococcota_A > UBA796 > UBA796 > UBA796 > CAJWHX01. The sequence goes on along the minus strand of CBFICN010000214.1, from coordinate 368 downwards.
CGCCAAACACTGGAGCGTCGTGTGTATGCATTGTCTCAGACGCTCCGGAATCAAGGCATGAAAAAAGGTGAACGTGTTCTCGTGCAGATCCCGCCGGGGATTGACTTAACCGTGACCATTTTGGCTGTACTGTGGAATGGTGGTGTGGTGGTGTTGCTGGAAAGTGGTGTTGGAGATGCGGTTTACAGCACGCGGGTCGCCCAACTGGCCCCAGAATGGATTCTCATCCACACCAAACTGGTCTGGATACACCGTCTGCCTGGTGCCCGTAGTTTACTGACCTACCTCGACGTAACGGTCCCTCCGTGGCCCAAACTAGACGACAGTCAATCGATACAATTGTCTCCAGCTGTTCTCCGTCGTGAAGC
>CBFICN010000213.1:0-6495 GCA_965661045.1 uncultured Myxococcota bacterium | reverse complement strand
GCAAGTGGGTACGTCGTTGGGTGTTTTGTACAGATAGCAATTAGACCGTAAGTTCAGTTGTTTGCCGTTGGGGCTGCTTGTTTGCGTGTAGGCGCAGAACTGGTTCAACCTGTTCGTCCAAAAATTGCAATGTTTGTTCGGTCGCCAATCCGGTAAACGATCTTGGATCCAACAAGTCTGCCAAGGAAGAATGGATTGAAGCAAAACGCTCGTCCTGTCGAATTCGACTCAACAAGTCGTTTGAACGACCATGTTGCTTGACCTCTGCTGCCGCAGCCATCGAGTGAACACGGATCCATTCGTGTACGTCTTGACGATCTGCACCGTTTCCAACCATTTCCATGATGATGTTTTCGGTTGCCATAAAGGGCAATTCCGCATCGATACGGGCTCGAATGACATTTGGATAGACGACCATACCACTGGCAACGTTGTGCATTATCAACAAAATCGCATCGGCAGCCAAAAACGATTGCCCCAGTGACAATCTTCGATTGGCTGAATCATCCAAACTGCGCTCCATCCATTGCACAGAGTGGGTTTGCAAGGCGTTGCTGGCCTGATTCATCAGAAATCGTGACAGCGCACACGCCCGTTCAGACCGCATAGGATTTCGCTTGTAGGCCATGGCGGAAGATCCAATTTGATTTCGTCCAAACGGCTCTTCTACCTCTTTGAGATTGGCCAACAAGCGCAAGTCGGTTGCCCACTTGTGAATCGTTGCCCCCAATCCAGCAAGAACAGTTAAAATGTTTGCATCCACTTTTCGTGAATAGGTTTGACCACACACCGCGACAGTCTCTTCAAAGCCAAGTAATTCTGCGACTCGACGGTCCAATCGCTTGACTTTCTCAGCATCACCGTTGAACAACTGCAAAAATGAAGCCTGTGTACCCGTTGTGCCTTTGACGCCACGCAACTGTAAGTCACCTATACACCGCTCAAGATTTCGAAGATCCATCATCAAGTCTGCCAACCACAAAGACGCTCGCTTTCCGACAGTCGTAAGTTGTGCGGGTTGGTAATGGGTAAAACCAAGCGTCGGTAAGGCGGCATGTTTTCTGCAGAATCTTGTCAGCGCAGACAGAACCGAAAGCAAGCGTGCATGCAAAAGTTCCATGGCCTCTTTCAACACAATGCAATCGGTATTGTCCCCGACAAAACAGGATGTGGCACCAAGGTGAATGATGGGTTTGGCGGTTGGACACACATCCCCATAGTGATGCACGTGTGCCATGACATCGTGTCGAAACTTTCGCTCATAAACGGCAGCCTGTGCCAAGTCCAAGTCTTCTCTGCGCGCCCTCATCTCTTGAACTTGCTCTGCAGATACAGCCAGTCCCAGTTCTGATTGGGCTTGAGCCAGGGCAATCCAACAACGACGCCACGTTACAAATTTGTGGCGATTGGAAAAAAGGAAAGACATCTCTGAAGAAGCGTATCGATCCACCAAGGGGTTTGAGTACTGCACGTCGCTTTGATTCGCTGTGGACATAGAAGCCTCCCTGTTTGCTCAATGTGTCAGTTTATCCGTATCACGAACACTTGTGCAAAAGGAAAAGAGAACCTTCGAGACATCGATGACAGTTTCTTCGATAGCCCTTTAATTTAGGTTTGGAGTAAGGACTCTTCAACGTTGTGGATAAAAGTTTCGACAGCCGTTGCCACAACATAGAAAAAATCATATAAAGTAGCCGTATTTTATCACCACTACGGAGACACCATGCGCAACATAATTCTCATCGCATTTCTGACCGCTTGTTCAACAAGCAAAATCACCAAAACCGTTGAAACCCTGGACTCACCAAAAGTTGGTCTCCAACGCAAAGCAGAGATTTCAGCACACTACATTGATCACCAACCAATAACTGCTGAAGCCAAAATGGTGGTTGAGGTAGACGCTTTGGGCAACCGTACATACACAAATGACAACTTTTCTTTTACAGTAGATGCAAAAGGGGGAACAAATTTCAACAAAGAAAGTGTATTTTACATCGGAACATTCACCAAACTGACGGCATTGGGAGCAAGCCCAATCTCATTTGGTAAGGCCGGCAAAACAGCACTAAAGTCCGACCGAGACTACGTCACCGAACTCTTGCACTACAACCTGATCAAAGAAGCCCGCAATGCTGGCGCAGATGCATTGCTCGGTGACATCAACTACGAATGGAAGATCGAAGAAAAAAGTGATCTTCAAACTCGATTGTTCGGTTTGTTGCCAGACAAAGTCATCAGCAAGAAAGTGACCTACACCGTTACTGGGTATTCTCGTACAGCCAAAATGGTGATGGACCCATACGAGAAAGAAGAGACAACAGCCAGTGGAAGTGCCGGCGCAGACATCAAGTTGAATTTGGACATTTCAACTGAAGGCTCTGCAAGTGGAACAACCAGCAGTGCAAGTTCTAGTTCAAGTGGTGGTGTCGGTGGATTGCTGAACAAACTCAAGTAAGTTGACCAGCATTAAATACTGTGAAGCCTTGGTCACCCAAGGCTTCTTTGCTTTTTTTGGCATCATGGCAAAGAAAGTCAACTGTGCATTCTGGGCAACTCACCAGGGACATCGACGACCTCTTGTTCTTTTTGAGATAAATGGGCCAATCTTTCTGCGATGATGGTCTTCTCAAACACTGGTTGAAGCAAATCCAAATAAATTTGGTGGTGTCTGGCTTCACATGCCAAGAGTCCACGGTAAAACTGTGCCAATTTGGGGTCTCTATCTACGAGCGCTTCTGACAAAATGCGCATTCTCTCACAAGATCTGGCCTCTATCAGAGAAGCACAAATCATCAAATCCAACATTCGTTCAGGCTCATCGTTGCGACAATGCTTCATCAATCGTTTGGCATAGGTGGACGGTACTTGACGAACAAACTCAACATTTCGACGATCCATAAAAGTCAACACTTGTTCAAAGTGACGAAGTTCTTCTCGAGCCAACTCGGACAACGGTCGGATCATGTGCACAAACTCGGGATACCGAAAAATAAACGACACGGCGGTCGAGGCTGCTTTCTTTTCACAGTGGGCGTGATCCAACAGTACAGCGGGCAAGTCACTCAACGCCTCTCCAATCCACTCGGGTCTGGTTTCTCCTGCCAATCTCAACATTCTCCCCTCCAAATTGCTGTTATTTCCATAACCGATTTTGAAGATTGAGAATAGACCTTGCAAACATAGGTAGAATCCAGTAATTTTTATTGGAGAGAATATATTTACACCCATTCTGTGGAGCATTCATGCCGACTTCTTTTCCTTCCTTCTCTAGTATGTTCCTACATCGTATTGAGACCACACCCAACAATGTTGCTTACCGCTTCCCAGACGCCGATGAAAACTGGCACCAAATCACTTGGAAACAGACTGGTGATAAGGTCAAAGAAATCTCTGGGGGATTGTGCGCACTGGGATTAACCCCCGAAGAACGGTGCTCTATTTTTTCCAATACACGTGTTGAATGGATCTTGGTTGATTTGGGTATTTTGTGTGCTGGTGGTGCGACAACAACGATTTATCCCAGTTCAACAGCTGAAGAAAGCCAATACATCATTCACGATTCTGGTTCTGTATACGTCTTTGCGGAAGATGCCGCTCAAGTAGAAAAGGTGTTGTCACAACGAGAAAACTTACCCAATCTGAAAAAAGTCATCAATATGGACGAGCAAGACAGCAACTCCTATGGGGATGATGGCTTTGTCATCAACATGACCGAACTGGTAAAACTGGGTACGGAATGGAATGCAAACAACCCCGATGGATTCAAAGAACGAATCAACAAGCAAAAACTGACTGATTTGGCAACCTTAATTTACACTTCAGGTACAACGGGTACACCCAAAGGGGTTGAACTCTTGCACGACTGTTGGGTTTTCGAAGCAGAAGCCATCGAAAAGTTTAAACTGATTGCCCCTGAGGACATTCATTACCTGTGGCTTCCCCTGTCACACTCTTTCGGAAAAGTGTTGCAAGCTGCCTGCATTCGAATGGGTACGCAAACGGCCATCGATGGACGTGTAGAAAAACTCGTCGAAAACTTGGCCATTATCCAACCTACCTTCTTAGCCGCGGTTCCCCGTGTATTTGAAAAAGTGTACAACAAAGTCATCGCCGGTGCAAAAGCTGGTGGTGGTGTAAAATACACGTTGTTCAAACGTGCGATGAGTGTCGGAGAACAAGTATCCAAACTTCAACAAAAAGGCATGGAACCCACAGGCTGGTTAAAGTTCAAACACAGCATTTATGACAAAATCGTGTTGTCAAAGATTCGTGCACGATTTGGTGGAAACATCAAGTTCTTCATTTCAGGATCTGCCCCGCTGTCAGCCGATATTGCAAATTTCTTTCACGCTGCGGGCATGTTGATCGTTGAAGGGTATGGTTTGACTGAGTCCAGTGCGGCGTCTTTTGTCAACATTCCAGCAGACTACAAATTTGGTACGGTTGGAAAGCCAATTCCTGGTGTCGAAGTGTCCTTCATGGACGTTCCTGGTGAAGAAGGGACTGAAGCCAAAAAAGAGATCCTCATTCATGGTCGTGGGGTGATGCGTGGATATTACAATTTGCCAGAAGCATCCGCCGATGTCTTTCACGTGGATGAAAATGGTAAAAAATGGCTTCGAACGGGAGATGCCGGTGAACTCGACAGCGATGGGTTCCTCAAGATTACCGACAGAATCAAAAACCTCATCAAGACATCAGGGGGTAAGTATGTTGCTCCACAGAAGATTGAAGGACTCATCAAAACGATTTCACCTTTGGTCTCTCAGGCATTGGTTCATGGAAACAAAAGAAACTTCTGCTCAATGTTGCTTACGGTTGATGCAGAAGCCTTGGAAACTTGGTCAAAAGAGGCCGGTTTGAGCGGAATGAGTTATGAAGAACTCACCCAGCACGATGCATTGAAAAAGTATCTTCAAGGGCACATTGACGAACTCAATGCTCAGTTGATGAAATATGAAACCATCAAGAAGTTTGCTGTTTTGCCGGCTGATTTATCCATTGAGACTGGTGAATTGACGCCAAGCCAGAAAATGAAGCGCAAAGTGGTAGAGGCTAAGTACATCGACATTCTCGATGGATTTTACGATGGCGCCTTGCAAAGTGTCTAAAATCTAGATAGACTTCTGTTCAAAAGGCCAAAGTGCACTATATGTCGTATACTTTGGCCTTTCCTATATTTACCGTGGACACACATGAGCAGTAGATTACCTGGATTCTATCGACAAACAGTGCAAACCAGACAACAGTTGTTGGTTGAGAAAACACCGTTGGACGATGGTGACATTCACAGTCTAACGGCAAATACATTGGATATTGATACTGCAAACTTGATGATTGAGAACGTGGTGGGCACATTTGGTTTGCCAATGGCGGTTGGTGTAAACATTCAAGTCAATGAAGAGGATGTCATCGTTCCAATGGTGGTCGAAGAGCCGTCCATATTGGCAGCTGTCTCAAACATGTCCAAACTCGTTCGAAAGTCTGGTGGCTTTACTGCGACAAGCACACCATCAAATATGATTGGGCAAATCCAACTTCCCAATGTTCCTTCTCCTCAAAGTGTCATACAAAAACTCTCTCAACACACAGAGCGGCTCATTGAACAAGCAAACAACATACTCCCAAGCATTCGAAAACGTGGTGGAGGTGTGCGAGAAATGCACTTTCGAGAAGTGCACTATGATGAACCTGGAGAATCCCCCACCAGTATGGTTGTCGTACATTTCATTATGGATTGTGTAGACGCCATGGGTGCGAACATGATCAATACAGTGGCAGAACAACTCTCGCCAATGATTGAGCACATCAGTGGCCACACCGTCAACTTGCGTATTTTAAGCAATTATGCAACTGAACGATTGGCGAAAGCAACGTGCGCCATCCCGTTCGCGCACCTCAGTACAAATCCTGAAGACGGTCGTTCAATTGCTGAAGGAATTGTAGATGCCTATCGCTTTGCATACGCAGATCCATGGCGCGCTGCCACCCACAACAAAGGCATTATGAACGGTGTAGACCCTGTTGTCATCGCAACCGGCAATGATTGGCGTGCCATCGAAGCTGGGGCGCATGCATGGGCCAGTCGCAGTGGGCAATATCGCTCGTTAACAAAGTGGTACATTCGCAATGACACACTGCACGGTGAGTTGGAAATGCCCATGCAAGTCGGAACTGTAGGAGGCTGTATTCGCACACACCCTCAGGTCCAAACCAACATGAAAATGCTTGGGTACCCGAACGCGAGAGAATTGGCGCAAATCATCGTTTCAGTAGGCTTGGCACAAAACTTGGGTGCACTGAATGCGTTGTCAACAGAAGGCATTCAGCGAGGCCACATGAAAATGCACGCTCGAAACATTGCCACACAAGCCGGTGCGACCATTGAAGAAGTACCTTTCGTAGTGGAGGCTTTGTCACAGGCGCACACCTTTTCGGTTGCAAAAGCCAAAGAGGTTCTCCAAGAGATTCGTTCTCCATCATGACCTTTGCACC
>CBFICN010000212.1:6530-6769 GCA_965661045.1 uncultured Myxococcota bacterium | reverse complement strand
AGAGATCAAATTGTTGTACTCTGCCTCAGTTATCACTTCAGCGCCGGCTTCAGTGGCTTTGTCCACTTTCTTTTGCGAAGCGCTCTCTCCAATGACGAGTATTTCGAGTTTTGAAGATACACCGGATAGGACCGAGGCGCCAAGTTCACGAGCGCGTTCTTGCATCTTCTTGCGGTTTTGCTTCATTTTGCCCGTGAAGAGAATCTTTTTTCCAGCAATGGGGCTTTCAATGTCCTCGA
>CBFICN010000212.1:0-6520 GCA_965661045.1 uncultured Myxococcota bacterium | reverse complement strand
TAAGGTGAAGCCAAAGTTGTACACTTCTTGAATCGTGCTCCATTTTTGCTTGAGGGATTCGACGATGGATATACTGGTTTTGGACCCAAAACCGTCAATATCATCCAACTCTTTGGCCGTTAACTTGTTCAAACTGTCAAAAGCGTGATGAGACAATAGTTTGCGTGAAGCCCCAATACCTAGGTGAGGGATCCCAAATGCTGCCAAAAATCGAGCATCTTCAATTTCAGTGTCGATGGCCGTGCTCAAGGCATTCTCTAAATTTTCAGATTGCTTGTCTCCAAATTCAAGTTCAATGAAATCTTTCTTTTTCAGTCCGAATATCCCTTCAATTGAATTGTGGTCATTGGCGACCAGTACACTCAATGTCTTTGGTCCAAATCCTTTGGCGGTCTCAATTGTTTTGAAGAAATAAAAGAGGCTTGTTTGAGTTTGTGCGGGGCAATCTTTGGTGTTTGTGCACTCAATGGACACTTGTCCACTATCGGAGGTAATCCATGCAGTCGTGGAGTTGCATTCTGGACAATTCTTTGGTATGGTCACCTTTTTGGCGCCTGTGATCACTTTGTCCAGTTTGGGAATGACACCACCAGAACGAATGATAGCAACTTTCGCACCTTTGCCAAGTTTTAAGTCTTTGACCGTTTTGGCGTTGTGAGCAGTAACGTTGCTGACTAACGCGCCTTCAACCATAACGGGAGGTTTCAGTCGTAGGACTGGCGTAATGACTCCAGTACGTCCTGTTTGCCACCCAATTTCACCAATTGTGGTTTCCTTGCTTTCTCCCTTTGTTTTGATTGCAATTTGCCAACGATGATGATGATTGGTGGCTCCCATGTATTTTTTGACTTTTGTTTCGACAACTTCCGCAACCATCCCGTCCAAAGGGTAATCAACACGACTCGCAAGATCCGCTGTGATTTCACGTACTTTTTTCAACAAGTCCTTTCCAGACCCCGTCCAGTTTGGCAGTGAGGAATAGGGTACATAGTGTACTTTGCCCGCTTTGAGAGCCTGCTTGACGTATTTGGTAGGGGTGTCTCCATTGACACATCCCGTGACCACATTTCGAGGATGACTCATGACCCCTTGAAGGTTTTCATCGAAATAGGACTTGCTCATGACGATTTCGCCGACGCTGTTTCCTTTGCCACCCAATCGTTTGACACCCATATCAAAAATCTGTGTGACGACGGTACCTTCGCGCCCATTTCCACGTGTCACCAACACACCGCCAATGTATTTTCCTGCCATCCCGTCAAGTTTTGGAGTAACGCGAAATGTGGGACTGGATATGCCCACTTCTTTGGCTTCTTTGAGCACTCGATCTACCCAAGCTTTGAGTTGTTTGTCGTTCTTTGATTTGGCCGTCGACAGCATTGGCTCTTTGTGCTTCATTTTTGTGCCTTTGATCGGCATCGCACCAACGGATTCTAAAAACGGATTGGTTGGGTCCCACTCTTCAAGTTGCTCCTGAAGATCATCGTATTCATCGTCAGAGATCAACGGTTTATTGTTGTAATATGCTATTGAGTACTTTTTAAGTTTTTTGACCAAGTCTTTAATTTCTGCTTTTGTAGCCATCTTTTTCCTCTGGGTAAACAAACTGTGTTCTTTATACTAATTCATTTGCGTCGTGGTTTTTTTTTGCGGACAGGAAAAGTCCGATTTCTATCAACTTTTTTCAATCAGCCAAGACCACTTGGAGCGTAAGTGATCGTACATGGGTGTGTTCTTAAATAGGCTGACTTGGTAGATTTCTTCAAGCAAGATCGCATCTTTCTTGGATAGGCTCTTCTTGCGGCAGACATCAATCAATACCGGGAACCAGTTTTCTTCCCGCATCAAGTCAATCTTCAATGTCTTTGTGGTCAGCAAGGGTGTAAACAGATCGTGCAATAAATTTTTGCGGTGCAACCACAAGAAGAATTTTTCCCAAATTGGAGCAGATATTAAAGAGTCTCCCGAACTGGCATGTTCAATGCTTCGAAATTTTGCAAACAAAGTTTGGTTCATCAGGTTCTTTTGTACCAACTGCAGCGCATCGATACAGGCAGTGGCCATTTGTTCGGTGTTCGTTGTGTTGAGGTGCTGAAGACAGTTTGTCCAATGCCGTTCAATCCATTTTTTGTCACGCCGACGAATGGCGATGTTGAGCATCAACATCCACTGGTCTATAGGGTCTAAGCCGGTCACTTCTTTTAAGTTACGACATCCCAACAACGGGGTTAACGTGATGATGTTGCTGCCTTCTAAATGGATCGCTTCAAGGTGCGGGTGTAGGGTGCTGCCCAGCAACTTTGATAAATCAATGGGCTGAGGAAGGTTGGAGCAGAATATTTGTCTCAAACTTTCACGGGTGCCTCTGTGTAGCAGTGGGAGGCGTTCGAGAGAAGGACAGTGGCTGATGTTGAGTAATTTTAGGTGCGGATGGTAATATAGACAGTCCAGTCGCCGTAGGTTGTGGCAATGCGACAGTTGTAATTCCTCCAAATATTCCAGTTGAAACAAAGGGGGGAGTTGTAAAAACGAGCGACACCCTTGAATATTGATGCTGCGTATTCCCACTGAGTTTTCCAAGTTGGCAATGCTCTCTAGGCTGCGACAGCGACTAAAGTCTACGTGACGGAGTCGTTGAATCTTTTCTAAGCCGATGATGCTGTTGAGGGTTGGGTGTCCTGTGACCGTCAGCTCTTCGAGGTGAATCAAGTCGGAAACATCAATGGTGGACTCCATTCCTTTAAACGAAGACCACTTAAAAATTTTTAGGTTGGGAAACTGTTTGAGGGTGGTCAGTTTTGTCATGGCGTCACACCCTCCAATGCGCAATATCTCTAAGGATGGCAAGATCCAAGTGGGCAAAGATTCTAGTTTCTTACACCCGTAAATGGTCAGTTCACGCAACTGAATCAATCGTCTCCACTTGGGGAGGTGGGTCAATTCCACACAATTGACCAACGTTAGGTCTCGCAACTCAAAGTTTGTTTCCAACCCATCGAGATCGGATAAGGTGGGCGCTTCAGAAATCTGAACGCTTTGCAGAGAGTGATTTTCGACCAGTCCACGAATGCGTTGAAGTTTGGATACACGCGCCAATGACAGGTGCTGGAGTTTTGGACTGCTTGTCACATCGACCGTTTCAAGTGCGGTGCACCCATCTGCGATCAGCGTTCTGAGTCGTTGTCCCACAATGTTCATCTCTGTCAACGACTCACTTTCAGCAACGTCGATGGCTTCTAGGAAATCTACACAGTGTGCAGGCAACGATCGCATGTGTTTCATCGCTCGAAGTGTCATGAACCGGAGGTGCTTGCACGATTTGAGCGTCGGCAGTTCAATCGGGTGTGAAAACCAACAGAGTTGAAGGGTTTCTAAGTTTGGACACTGCTCAAGGGTGGGAATGGACTTCAATTGTTGACAGGCTTGAATGCTGAGTTTCTTTAGAGAACATCCATAGAGGGTCGGCAGTTCAAATAGGCTGCCACACCAGTGAACGTACAATTCTCTTAGATTCGGTGCATTGATTTTGACGATTTCCGTGAGGTTGGTGCACCATTCAAGGTGAAGTGTGTGCAACGTCGAGTCCTTACTTACACCAGACAGTTTGGTCAGTTGAGAACATCGTCGAATGTTGAGTTGTTCGATGTGATTTGGAATGGTTAGGGCTTCTTCTGTGGTCGCCTGTATCAACCAGTGGTCGGTCACTTTTGACTGTTCTAAGGACTGTGTTGTGAGGGGCGTTGCATTTTTGTAGTGAACGATTGTGTCAATGCGTGCCTGTCTTGGTCGGATGATCTTTGTGAAGAGATACCGTACTGGAGTGTTCGACATGGTGCTGTTGTGACACCCCTCGAATCGACACCAAGCACGACGGTTGTCGGGGCTGCAAAATTCAAAGCAGCAACCACAAGGTGCATGGTTGACAATGAGTTCATGCAGTGGCATCTCTAAGGCGATGGCATCGCGGCCCAATTGCAGTGTCAGATTGGATATCGAATTGAGTGGATGAATTGGAGACAGCGTGATGCGCGATTGCCGTAAAGAGCCTGTCCATGTCGCATTTTCAGAAGCCCATTGCGATATTTTTTGTATGTGTGTACAGAGAACTTCAGCGCTCATTGTTGCTTCCGTCTTTCTTTTCGCTCTCAGGCTTCATCGTCGTGGCCACTTTTGTCTACCATCTATGACTGTGTACTGTTGGAGTCAGGGACGTCGTCTGGACTTTTGTCTGCGTTTGCTGATTCGGCGTCGAATTCTGCTTGTTGAAATTGTTTGAGTTGGTTCACTTTGTGTGTGTCCAATTCTGAATCCAAGGCGTTGCGCATGTCGGTCACCGCCTCAGAGAGAGACTGCGGTGGTGATTTTTCTTTCAGTTCGGTTGTTCGTTCTTCTTGGATGAGGCCCAGTTTGTCTCGCATGTTCAGTCGAAAAGCTTCGATCTTTTCGTGCAAATCTCGTTCAATTTGGACGCGTTGCTTGGTGATGTGCGCATCAAATGTCGTCCAGCGAACTTCAAGTTGTTCCGTGTGTGCAAGTTTGGCTTCGAGTTCAGCATGTTTGAGACACTCTTCCTCAATTCGAATTTCAATTGTTCGCAGACGTTCTTCAACGGCTTCAAGTTCGTCAGCCTTTTTCACACGTTTGAGCAAATTGGCTTTTTCAAGTGGATCTTCGGGATTGTAGAATTCATCTGGTGTCGCAGAAATCTGTTGCACTTCTACGGTACAATCCCAATGGGGAAGGGATTCGTCCAGTCGATGCTGCCACGCTTTTGATAGTGCGGTGGGGTTTTCCAACCAGGTTTGTCTCGATTCTTTTTTAAGAACGGTGGTGGATGTTTTGAGGGTGGGTTGTAGGGTTTTAAAGACCCATTCGGCATTGTTGAGTTGTTCAACATGGTTGTTGTCCAGTAGATCTTGTAGGCGTTCTATGTTTCTTTTGGGTCGAATGTGAATCATACAGGTGACATCGACGCGTTCGTTGTCAAGACAGGATAGGGAGTGCTTTCCCTCCAGTGTGAAAGTATTTTCGTGTTTGGGTAGGGTCCACAAGGTTGGTGGTGGTTCCCACAACTTGTGTTGCTCCTCTAAACCAACACGCCAGGACCCTTTGGTACCCTCTGTGTTTTCTGTGTCTTGAAGTGGAAACAACCATACGGCATTGGTGGGCAGCAATCGTGTTGTCTGTCGACTTTGCCACCAATAGCCTAGACCTCCACCTACCAACACGCCAATTACTGCGAAGAGTATATCCATGCTACCTTCCTTATTGTACACCTTTCAAATACTGTATCCCTTTGAGGAAAGAAATGTCCACCCGTAAATCCAGCCCCGATATGTGTGCCCTGTGTGCGCGAGCGTTGCCGCTGACCTTTCACCATGTGATTCCCCGGTTGATGCACAAGCGACGATGGGTCAAAGAGCAATTTGAGCCGACCCAACTTCAAGAGGGTATTTGGGTTTGCAAGCCTTGTCATTCAGCCATTCATCGTTTCATTGATCATGTCGATTTGGCCAAGGAATTTCACACTGTTGAGACATTGATGGTCCATGAAGAACTGGGTAAATTTGTTCGCTGGAGTGCCAAGCAGCACAAGCGCAAGAAAGTTCGCCGTCGTCGATTTTGACGGTTGAATCTATGTTCGTGGTTCTATCTACCCAGTCACCCTTGCATCTCGTTCTCTAAATTGGATACAAAAAACACAGAGTTTAGGAGCCCTGATGACTTTACAATCCACCAAGCCTGCCCGAACAGCAGAGCAACAAGAAGCCATTGACAAAGTTGGCTACTTCATGCAGGAATACATCCCCTTCAATAAGTTTATTGGCTTAGAAATCGTTGAGGTGGAGGCCGAACGAGCTCTTTTACGACTGCCTTTCAAAGAAGAACTCGTCGGAGACCCTCAACGCAGAGCCATTCACGGTGGTGTCCTGTCTTCGGTGTTGGATGTGGCGGGTGGAACCGTCTGCTGGGCAGCCATGATGAGCCTGAACGCTCGGGTCAGTACCGTCGATTTGCGGGTGGATTATCTGCGCAAAGGCCTTTGTGAAGACTTGCTCTGTGAAGCCAGTTTGATTCGACTGGGCAAGTCTGTTGGCGTTGCCCGCATGGAGGTGTTTCCCATTTCTGATCGTCGGCATGTGATTGCGACGGGGCAGGGGGTCTACAACCTCGTTACTAAAAGTTGATGTGCGGTCTTGGATTTCAAGACTTTCCTTGTCTAAAAAAGTTCGGATACGGAGGTATACCGAACTTTTATATCCTTCGGAGATTCTTGAAATTCAAGATCCACTCTCAACTTTGAAATTGGGCTGGTTTGTGTGTTGGGAGTTTGTGGGGGTTTGGGAGACTGTTGGTGACTTGGTTGTTGGCTTGTGTGCCGGTAGTTGGGTGGATTTAGCAGTTTGTTTTTGGATGTGGCGAACTTTTTTATTCTTCGGAGATTCTTGAAATTCAAGATCCGCTCTCAACTTTGAAATTGGGCTGGTTTGTGTGTTGGGAGTTTGTGGGGGGTGGGAGA
>CBFICN010000211.1:0-6821 GCA_965661045.1 uncultured Myxococcota bacterium | reverse complement strand
CACTGACCCCTTTCTTTTGAGAGCCCCATCGCCAACCGTGTTGCTCAAATATCGACACGATGGGGTTGCCTTCATTGATCATCCCCGGAATGACCAATGTCCGATCAACATACTTACCTGCATTTTTCGGGTAGATCGTCGCGCCCTTGACCCAAGGGTTCCAAAGAGGGTTGATGTCTATGGCCTCTCCATAGGAATGCTCCGACCAGCGATTGCTACCCTTCACTTTGCGACAGTTGAAAGCAGAAGAATTGTTGTCAGCCATGCTTTGTTCATCGCTGCCTTCATAGTGAACCGCCGGTTTCAAAGAGTGAATTGGAAACCGTTCCAGGTACAAGGCTTCAAATATCTGTTCGGCATCGGCAACGACACGTTCCGTGACAATGATCTCTCCCCACTGCACTTGATCGAATTCAGTCCAGTGCAACACCCGAAGTAACCTCAAAGACTCTAGGGGACTGGGACACGCTTCGGTCCATGTGTGCGTACGCATTCGCTCACTCAACAAATGAGGCAAAGGCAACACCTCAGATACAAACTGCGGAGCACAGTTCTCTTGTTGCGCATTGAACCAACACTGACATGAAGGCACTTTATCTAGACATTCCTCCAATGTGGTTGCTCCCTTGATCAACACACCCTCTTTGGGCCAAGGCAATTTTTCTACGGATCTCTGTTGAAGCACAGACACCGTGGGTGCGACTGACTCTTTTTCACCAACTTGAGTATTGGGTGCACAGGCAAATAACAATGGAAACAGATACATATGACAATGTGGGGACGAAATTTCAGAGAAAATTGAATGTATTTACCAGACCAGTCAATTATGATGTCTACTGTATTGGGCTATCAACTGCAAGGTACAATGGTTGTATCTAAATTATACAGCCATCACCACCCACAGCGCAAAGCCTTAAATTCAGGATTGAACGTATGGACACAACACTTCGACACGGCGACTCCATTGCGGATGGCAAATACATCATAGACAAAGAACTTGGTGAAGGTGGTTTGGCCGTCGTATACAAAGTTCGACACGCCACACTGGACACCCCTTTTGCCGTCAAGATTCTCAAAGTCACCCTACCGTCTTTGCAGGATCGCTTGATCACTGAAGGTCAGCTCCAAGCACAGTTGCAACATCCAAACGTCGTGAAAGTGACCGACGTGATCAAAGTCGATGGATTTCCTGCACTCGTGATGGAATTCATTGATGGAATTGCGCTAGACGACTACCTCAATGAACAAGCGCCCAGTGCCAGAGAAGCCGAAGACATGTTCTTGCAAATCTTGGACGCGGTAGAAGAAGCACACGACAGAGGCATCATTCACCGAGACCTCAAGCCCGCCAACGTCATGATGCAACGAACACGTAGCAAGATGATCCCCAAGGTCTGCGATTTCGGATTGGGCAAAGATCTGGCCAAAGAAGGACAAACCCGAACAGGGCAACAAATGGGAACG
Organism: uncultured Myxococcota bacterium; assembly: GCA_965661045.1. Classification (GTDB taxonomy): domain Bacteria; phylum Myxococcota_A; class UBA796; order UBA796; family UBA796; genus CAJWHX01. Next base: position 5,357 of record CBFICN010000211.1, on the reverse strand, counting down.
CCAGCGTACATGGCACCAGAACAAATCCGCAGTACCAAAGACGTCGACCAACGTGCCGACATCTTTTCACTGGGTGCAATCTTGTACGAACTGTTGACGGGACACCGAGCGTTTCGAGCCTCCAACACATTGGACTTGTTGAATGCTGTCGCCAGCCAACCCCACCCAACCCCAAGACTGTACATTCAAGATCTAGAAGAACGATATGTACAGGCCATCGACGGGGCGTTAACCAAGAACGCACAATTTAGAATCCCAGACTGTGCAACCTTGCGCCGCGTTTTGTTGGGCGAAGAAGAGTGGCTGGTCGATCGCCCATCTACGTCTCGAGACCAAGATGTTGACACACTGATGTCCTTGGGACTGGATCTCACTGGTGACCTTTCACCCGATACAGCGATTGGATTCATGGAGGACGCAGCCCCAGAGCCCAGCGCTCAAGTGTCTTCTTTGGTCACGGAACGCAAAGTACACCACGGACCCAGCACCGCGAGCCGTACTGCTGTGCAGCAACCGACCGTTACACAGACAGGACAGACAAATGTTTCAGACACACCCCCGCCAACCCACGCGACGGAAACAACGCAGCCCTCTTCATCGAAAGGCATGATATTTGGCGCACTGGGCCTAATTGTGCTGGTCGGTGGATATTTTGGCATGACATTGAGTTCTGAGACACCAACGCCAAATCCGACGGCCAATGTTGAAACCAGCAAGACAGTTGACCAACCTGCTGAAGACAGTACCAAAAAGAACACCGAAACAGAACAAGCGGTGCCCAAACCCGGCGTTCCAGACGCGAAAGACAAAGCGAGCACACCTCAGAAAGTGGTTTCAAAACCAACGTCCAAGAAAAAATCCAGTACACCCAGCCAGTCATCGACCAAAGCCACCACAACCAAAAAGAAAGACACAAAAAAAGTCGCCCCCAAGAACACAGGCAAACCCAACGTCGCCCCCACAGTCAAAGAGACCGAAAAAACAAAAGAAAAAGAAGTCAACAAAACCACCCCTTCTGGTGAAACGGGCACTGTTAAATTCACCTACAAGAATGGAACCTGCAAAGCCCACTTAAAAGACAGCAGTGGTACACAGTTTTCGAAATCCGTTCCGGTTGGCTCCTACAGCATCCACTTGACCACAAATGGACGGACGGCAAAAGTGGGTAGCACCAAAATAAAAGCGGGGCAAACGGTCTCTCTGACCTGTGACTGCATGTTCACCAACTGTAAGTAACGCGCATGCCCACACTGACTTGGTCTGGCAAAGCCCTTCCCTCGATATCCCCTACACCATTTCCACTATACGAAACGTCTGGTTCATCCCCAAGAGCGAACTTGTATTGTGGGAACAATCTCGCGTGGTTGGCATCGGCCAAAGAACATCAAGATCGCTTCGACCTCATTTATCTGGATCCCCCCTTCTGCTCACAAGCCAATTACACGCAGCGCTTTACCATTGATGGAACCCCACATCAGGAGCCTGCGTTTGGGGACATCTTTTCGGTAGATGCCTATTTACAATTCATTTATGAGCGACTGATCTTGTTAAAAGAGGTGCTCGCTGACACTGGCTCTTTATTTCTACATTGCGATCACCAACAAAGTCACAACATCCGCGCCATCCTCGACGAAGTCTTTGGAACTGCACAATTTCGGAACGAGATCATTTGGCACTATACCGGTGGCGGAAGGGCAAAACGGTACTTCTCTCGCAAACACGACAGCATTTTTTGGTACACAAAGAGCCGAAAATGGACCTTCAACCCCGACCCAATTCGAGTACCCTACAAACCCTCTTCGGGCTATGCCAAAGGGGGAATCACCAGCAAATCTGGGAAGAAGTATCTGCCAAACCCCAAAGGAACAATTCCAGACGATACCTGGAATATTCCAATGCTGAATCCACTTGCCAAAGAGAGGACCGGATACCCCACCCAAAAACCTCAAGCCTTGTTGGACCGAATCATCCTCGCCTGCTCCAATCCAGGGGATCGAGTGTTGGACCCCTTTATGGGTTCAGGGACAACCGGTATTTCGGCCCTAAAACAAGGTCGCAAGTTTGTCGGAATCGACCAAAACTGGAATTCGATTCACACGATGCGTCAGAGATTGTTTCAGTCAAACACAGACTATAGAATCTTTGCCCGTACAGCCCCCGCCCCCTTTTCTGCGCACCTGCAAATTGATGCGTCTGGGGATGTCATTCAGGCTCGACCAACAGACTCTACTCAACCACCAATTCAATCCTTGTATGGACAGACCACCGGCGGACATTGGACAACGGACATTCGACTGTGCCACCGGATGAGAGCCGTCAACATCGCTGGTCAAGTGGCTGAATTCACCCTGTCCAAACCGTTGAAACATGGAATGATACTGCAATCCTAATCGCCGATGGGTTCATTGCAACTGACGCCAAGAAACCGCGGGCAAATCGGGTGGGGTATCGGACGTGACAATGTACAAAACACGTCGATTGGCAGATTCGTCCACGCCATCCCCTGTTTTGACCGCCAACAAAGACTCTCCAAACCCATAATAGTAAATGGGCGCATCATACCCGTGCCCCCGTAGCCAGTCCGAGATGGCCTTGGCGCGCTGGTTGGACAGTTGTTTATTGTGCGAAGCTTCTCCAACGGTGTCTGTACAACCTGCAATGTAGAGTTTAACAGGAACTACAGAGCCATACTTTCGCAACACTTCCTGAAGTTCTTTGAGCGTGGACTCCAATTTCCACTCTTCACTTTCGTCGATGACGTAGGCGTTGGATTCAAACAACACATCTTGATGAGGAATGTCCAAATACCAAGGAGAATAGGTAAAGCCCGCAAAAGAGTCTGCGTTTCGCAGCGTGACATCAATCAAGACCGTGTCTTTGACCCCACCCAACCACGGCAACGTAATCTCTCCAGGACCAGAATTGAGAGACAGTGTCTGCTGGTCCAACACTTTCTTTTCGGCACCGTAGGCAACAATCTCAGCGGTTTGCACCAGTTGAGAAACGCGCACGGAGAGTTCTTCTTTTTGACGATCGGCTTTGACTGATGCATAGTCCACCGTCAACCCTGCACCGTAAGAGAATTCCATCGGCATGATGGCTTCCGCGACATACCCGTCAGAAAACACCGCGTAGATTTCGGCATTGACCATGGTGGCATTGGGATCGGCTTTCCATGAAAAATTCATCTCTTGACCTGCAGGCTCACCTGTCTTGACAAAATCATAGTGCTGACCGTTCGCGTCAATGCCCACTTTAATCTCTTTAATATCGGCAGAAGGCGTGATGTACAATGTTGGGGACATACCCTTTGAAATGACGGCGTCATAGCCAATATCCAGGTCGTTGGCCAAGGCGGTCGAAATGAGTACACTGTGCAATAGGGACAACATAAGCGCTCCAAGTGGGTCAATTTATCGATTCTATATTAGAAACTATACCCCAGTCAGACTACAGTATTCACAGTTGGGTTCCACCTTGACAGAAATATTGCACAGAAACTGTGGTATACTCAACACAATCACGACGGAGACTTCATGATCCCAATGCTTTCTATATTTTCGATGTTGGCTTGCAACTCAAACGCGGACAATGCAGATGCCAAGGGCACTGTGGATGCAAAGCCAACAGTACAACCAACAGACAATGCACGACCAGTCAGTACACCCACGCCAAATACAGGCGTAGAACTGCCCAACCTCAAAGAAGGACTGAGTCGAGAAGGATGTGACAATGGACCCGGTGTCATGGGTGCTGCCTCCTATTTTGTTGGAGAAATTGTCTTGAGTGAAGGTCGCGCCAGTGGTGAAGAAGAATGGGTTCTCTTTGCAAACAAAAAGTGGGCTGGACACAATGGAAAAGATTGCACCGTACGATGGAGTTTGTCTGGCTCCAAGACCAGTACCCAAGCCTGTGGCCGATGTGATTTCGGCCTATCTCTAACCAACCAACTTGACGCAACGGGGTCCGATTGCCCCGAAGACCTCACGAAAGGTGAAACTGGTCAACAAATTGGGTACGACGTAGATCTCAAAGACGATGGCACTGTCGACGTCTATTTTTCAAAATCTGGAAAACGGGTTGCTGAAGGGTACCACAAAGATGGCACAATCCGTTATGTTACAGATATGTCTTGTCGATGGTTTTGATTTTGTTGCCGTCTTCATGGCCACACCAAGATCTTTGTCCCACACACTGAAGCCTGAAATCATCTCGTTGGAGTTTCTATGCAAAATACGTTGTTTCTACCGTTTATCTCCCTGTTCGGAGCGTCATTAATTGCCTGTGGGGACGCTGAAGAAAGCAAAGATGGCACCGTCGCCACACCAACCGAAAGTCACGTCGACGAATCCTCTTTGGTCAATGAAGACTGTCAAGATGTGAACGGAACCGACGTACCCGGTGCTGCCGTCTACTTTTCTGGAACCATGGTGCGCAACGGTGGCACCATCAGTGGTTTGGAAAACGCCTATTTCATCGCCAATGACACGTGGAAAGACTTGGGAGAAGATGACTGTGCCATTACCATTTCGGTATCGGGCAGCACTGGAGAGCCTTTGGGATGTGCCATTTGTGACCTCTCTGTTGAGATTGCCGCGACCATGATTGACTCGGCATCCGACTGCCCCGAAGAATTGCAGCAAGATTACGAATCCTACATCGTCACTTACGATGTTCAAACGCTTGACGACGGCACTGCAAACTGGTTCTTCCATGAATCTGGGAACCAATTCGCCACCGGTACACACACCGAGACTGAACTGCAATACCTGAGCGACCCACAATGTCAGTGGTATTGACCAAAGTCTAACCTCCATAGCGACACTCTCTACCAACACCCAACACCCACAAAGCAATGAGCACACAGCGAATTATCTTGGTCGAAGATGACACCACCATCGCCTTTGGAATTCAACGGGCACTGGAAAAAGAGGGCTATTTGGTCACCCACTTTCAATCTTCAGAAGCCTGCTTGGCAGACGATACGCCGTGGGACTTGGGGATCTTTGATTGGATGCTTCCCGGAATCAGTGGCATTGAGTTGGTCAAACGGTGCAAAGCACAAGATCCAAGTCGCCCCATCATTATGGTCACCGCCAAAAGCACCAGCCAAGATTTGGTCACTGGTTTTGACGTCGGGGCTGACGACTACGTTGCCAAACCATTTCAGCTTGCCGAACTGCTTGCCCGCGTCAAAGCAAGACTGCGAACCGAAGTCAAGGAAACCCACATCATTGAATTGGATGGATTGACCATCGATTTACAGCATCAAGTCCTGCGACGTGGCGCGCTAGAAACCCATCTGACAACCCATGAAAATGCTGTCCTTCAATACCTCACAGAACGCGAAGGGCAAG
>CBFICN010000210.1:253-6920 GCA_965661045.1 uncultured Myxococcota bacterium | reverse complement strand
TATTGAGAATTAATTCACAAGTATTGGATGCACCTTTCAATATGCGATTGTTATTCAATCTAGATGATTGGTCTATCTTAAATTTTGTTAGAGTAGCTAATAGGAGATCTCGATCCAATGTTTAACGTTACGACTCTTGCATCTGAAATCTCAGAAAATATTCCCAGTATCAAGTCTTTGATCAAAGATGCGGTATGGGCTTTTAGAGTTATCAGTAAGCAACGTTTAATTCGGCATTTACAAGATGTATTTCAAAACTACAAGACCGATTTCAAAGAAGATATTATTCAGAACATGGAACTATTAATTAAGGAACGGGAGATTATGGACGGCGGAAATGGCAAAGTGGGTATGGCTCCGATTCGCTGTTTTGAGCTAGTTCCAGGTGTGTATAGATATTATGGAGGCTCAGGCTCTACTCCAAAATTTAGTGGACAAAAAACAAACCTAAGTCCTGCATATGTTGATGTGGCCACTCGGTTGAGTGGTGGGCGGTCAGCAAGTTTGTCGGAGTTGATTAGTACTTTTAAATATAGAGAGACTACAGGTGATGTGAACAATTTGGATCAATTTCAAGTGTATGATTCGACGATAAGTGAAATCTCGCAGTTTAGAAGATGGAAGTCGGCTCATGTTCAATCTACCGGGTATTTATGGAGAACAAAAAGATCTGAACGTTCAGTGTATTTTCTTACCGATGGAAAAAAACCGTCAGTTGGAACTGCATATAAATTAAATTCGGTTGAAAAAAATAACTTAATGTGGGCGTTGGATTTGGATTCAAAGAACCCGATAGAGGTTGAGATTGTTGGCAACACAATCCAAGTAGCAGGGATGTTGCCTTATGGATTGCATGTGTACTTATTAAGTTTTTGCAGTCGATCATTTAATGATGACTTGTATAGAAATATATACACTCTAGAAACGTTGCCCGAAAATCTACAAGACCGAAAGCAAGACATTTTAGCATCAGCGTTAGTGCATATACAAAAGTTCTGAGCTGTAATCTAGTGAGACTATCGAAGTATCTAAGGCAGATTTGATAAAATAGTTCCAAGGAATTCATCAAATAATCCGATTCACACAACGTATGGATTGAAGATTATTAAAAACTTAGATAAGTTCCAAAGAGCGACACCGAGGACCCACCCAACCAAGTGGCTTTGAACTTGGGGTGGAGATGCTGGACTGAAATGGATACCGATAGACACGTGATTGGTCACAAGTTGGATACTTTTCGATCACTTTTGTGAGGATATGATGTACAGTTTGACCTGCCCCATATAGTTATACCAAATTTGGTATTGGTTTGATGTTGTCTCTTGGTGTTTCTGTGTACACGTGTTTGAGCACATTACGATGCGATTCGACTGGATACCTTCAGTTAAAATCCGAGAAATCAGAGGTTTTACTTGAGTCGTGGATACACAGATCTGGGCCCAGTGTATTTGAAATACAAAAAAGACCACCCGTATTATTGCTACGAGCTGCTGTTGAACGAAGAATAGAGGTGGATAGAGGCTAGAGCAACTTAGACCACGTTTTCGGCAGCGGCGCTTCAAAACAACGCGGTACGCCATCCAACGTCACTTCGAGTTTGCTGGCGCACAAGCAGAGTTCATCAAAGCCATACCGTTTGGCAATCATTGTGTTGTATCGACGGTCCCCATAGCGTGCATCACCAACGACTTGATGTTTCGCTAAGACAGCATGTTTGCGAATCTGGTGCTGGCGTCCAGTCTCCAATGTCAGGTTGACCATGGTAAAGTATTGGTTCGTACGAGCCACTTTATAGAGGGTCTGTGCTGGAACGCGGTCGGCTTTGCGTCCTTGAGGATTGCGAAAGCCTTCGCCTTTGTTGCTCAGGGGTTTGTTCCAGGTACCTTCAGTTTGTTTCATGACGCCACGTACAACGGCGGTGTATTCCTTGGTGGCAGTGGTGAGGGCTTCTTGGAGCTTTTTTATGGCGTGGGCACTTTTCCCGAGGAGCATGACGCCACTGGTGGGCTGGTCCAGACGGTGGGCCGCATGTAAAGCGCATTCCAGTTGTTCTGTTAAAATGGACAGGAGGTTGTAGCCGTCTTCATCGTTGTGTACAGATAGACCGGCAGGCTTATTGACGACAATCCAATCGGTTGTTTCTTCGATGATTTCAATGATGTTGCCCATGTCACCCTCGACGTGTACATTGCTTAGAGACTCAAGTCATGCCTTTCTTTTATACGTCAATGGGCTCAGCATCCAACTCAATGGACAAATCTTCTGCCAATTGGTCAGACTCTTCGGACAGTCGATTGTCAGAGCCGTCGACTTCCAAACTGAGCACAAAGCCGTCTTTGCCCATGTTGTACAGGGAGACTTCATAGATGTTTACATCGTCATCCTCTTTGGGAACGGTGAAAAAACAGGTCCAGCAATCGTCTGACTCCTTTTCAACGCGTCCTGTCACACCTTGATACTCAGCGACCACCGCCTCTACCGCACTTGAGAATTCTGGTAGTGTTATTCGTTTGCTTCGGCATTTCCAAGTTCTATCCCAAGACATATCGGCTCCCATTTTGCTTGTTATACTATCTTGGTGGATCGGATTGAGCAATGTAGTTTGGGGTGCTTGTATAAATACTGTTGGTGAAAGTATGTACGCTGCAATACGAAATACACATGGGCCAAGATACGGTTGTCTCTATGTTGTTTGAATCTGAATTGAATCGCTGATCGTGTTTGGTAGACTCAAAATGGATATCAGAGTGGCTTTGTAGAGAGGAAAAATGTTGCAACAGTTCTACACAGTATTGATGGTGCCCAATCTACAAGGCGAACGGTGGTTGTCCGGGATAGCAGGGGCTCAAATGGATTGGGTGCCCAGCGAACAGACACTGTTGGGACAAGTGGGTACCATCTCGCAGGTTTACAACGGTCAAGAATTGTTGATGGGCAGTAGTTTTGGGGGATTGTCGGCGTGGAAATTTGTTGCAGAACATTGTCCGCCTACACTCAAAGGGGTTGTATTGAACGACGTTCTTCCTCGGATGGATCGGTTTCCCACCCACAGGGCGATTGTGTTTGGAGTACTGAACAAACTCCCCAATCGGATGTCTCAACTGGTGTATGATGTGTATCGGCGACGGTCTGGCCAACGTTCTGTCGATGTTGTGACCGTGTTGCAGCGCCTTGCTTCCATTCACACTGAGTTTCCACAGCCTCGCTTTCCACTGCCAACCTTGGTTCTGTCTTCCAATCCACAATTTCATCGTGTGTGGCTAGACCTCGCAAAAGTGCATCCACAGGTTTCAGCACAAGAGAAGCAGGACCTCTCACTACAGATCAAAAAGTGGGCTGATGGACTGTAGGGAGGCAAGGCTCACTGAGCGGACAACCTACCATCCGGAAAAGTTCAAAACTGTCAATAATTTCGGTACATCCTGTAAAAATCGATGGCTCGATCAGAAGTCTCTCGCAAAAGGCATTGGGCTTTGATCGGACCCCTCATCGTGCCTTCGATGTACAAATTGTACTCAAAACTACACGTTTTCTCTTTGTAGTCAATCCAAATCAACTGTGTCTCTTTTACGGACTGTTGAAGATCAGGCTCCAATTTCTTCCGAAGAAGTTGATAATATTTGTTCAGCAGAATATCCCAACTTCGTTCTGACTGTTGATAACAAGAGACAATTCCTTGCGTGTTTTGATTTTCTTTTTTGTCGAAACAAGGATCGACAAATTTAGAGACGCAAGTATGGTTTTCTATTTGTCGATCTTGTAGGCACTGTTCTAATTTCTCGGCCAGCAATTGATCGGTGGTGTCTGCAACTGCAAGTAGGGAATACAATAAAATCAAAACAACCTCCGTGTTGTCAACTGTATTTCAAGAATGGGTTTTTGTTGGATGCTCAAAGGTCAAAGGTTTATAGACGTTGCTTGTGGCTCTGTATTTTATGAGTGCCGTTGGTGATGGTCTATATGCACTTCACGTCATCTTCCAATCACGAAGGTCAAACCAACCTCATTCTTGGAAGTCCACATCATCGCTGACGCGCATCGCTTTGTTGATCACAATTGGTTCGAGCGGCATGTCATTGTCATCTACCTCCACCAGTTCCATTTCGTCGAAGGTGTCCATACCGGAAATGATCCTTCCAAATACGGCATAGCCATCGGGAGAGGTGGCTCCAGCATCCAAATAAACGTTGTCGAGTACGTTTACGAAGAATTGTGCGGTTGCAGAATCGGGATCGGTGGTTCGAGCCATTGCAACGGTTCCACGAACATTGGACAATCCACTGTTGGCAGCCTCATTGGGGATGGGGTCGAAGGTTGTCTTTTCAAGACCGTCTACCGTGATGCCGCCGCCTTGAGCCATAAAGTCTCGAATGACTCGATGAAAGGTGGTTGCTCCTTTGCCATCACTGCCGTCGTAAAAACCAGCATCGACATAGCGCAAGAAGTTGTCAGTGGTTTCAGGGGCGTTGGTGGTGTAGAGTTCGATGACAAAATCGCCCATCGAAGTTTCCATCCGTACGTTCGAACCGCTGTTGTCTTCTACATAGTCATCTGTCTTTGATGAACACCCTGTCAGGATCAACGTCAGCAGACTGAATTTGCAAAGATTGGTCATTGGATACTCCACTGTCTTATTGATTGTATCATACAATTGTTGTAAAGATTTTTATCTAAGGGAATGGAGAATGAAATATTGGTAGGAAATTCTTATTTATTTTTTAATGTATAAAAAATGTATGAAAAGTTAATTGAGTTTGTCTCACTTGTAGAATGAGCCCAAAGTAAGGATGGACTGATGAGCCAAATACAAACTGAAATTGCTGACCTAAAGTTAGAAGATATCCCATTGCCGACAGCAGATATCTCAGAGATATTTTCTTTCGCCCACAGCATCAATGGATATGAAGTGACAGGATCTTTTGAAGAAACGGCTTCTATTGCCAACAATCCCGATCCGAATAGTCTATTTGAACTGAGAATTGCACTCTTTTTCTCTGCTCGTGCATTTCGTCATGTCGGTTTGCATGAAGATTGTCCAGAAATGCGCCAGTTGGTTGCGCAAATCAGGGACTGTTTAAGAAAAGAGATGAAATAGTTTGTTGCCATTTATAAAACAACGTATGTAAAACGCTATTAAAGAGGCAAAATGAAATATACACTGAACTTGTTGAACGATCACCTGTGTGTAGAAGTGCATGGCAAAAATTGGGTTCTCGATACCGGATCTCCAATCTCTTTTGGGAATTCAGACCTGCGTTTTGGAGGGCTGTCGATAAGTGTAGAAAAAATCGGTATGGGAGGTTTAATGGGCGCGACACTGACTGCAGACTCATTGAGCGATGATATCGACATCACTGTCGAAGGCTTGATTGGCAACGACGTGCTTGGCAGGTTTGCGGTGATTTTCGATTTGCCCAATTCAACATTGGAAGTGTTGCCCAACGATGCTGATATTTTTGGGAGCACTGCTGTTGCTTTTGATATGTTGATGGGGATTCCTGTATTTGACTGCGCGTTGAATGGAAAAGCCTCTAGAATGTTTTTTGATACAGGTGCCATGATTTCATACTGGCAAGATGCATTGCTGAATCAAGGACCATCTCTGGGTACTTTTGAGGACTTTTATCCTGGGTTTGGCAACTTTGCCGTCGAGACCTATGCGGTTGATGCGGCGATTGACTCTTTGCAGATGCCGATTCGAACGGGTTCGTTGCCAGGAGCATTGGGCATGGCGCTCACTATGGTTGTCAATGGAATTTTGGGCAACGAAGTTTTGCGAGAGCATCGCCTGGCCTATTGCGCCTCAAAAAAACTGTATGAGTGGCAGTAAATATCATTTATATTTTTTGATCCGAATTGGGGATTGGTGATTCGTTTGGGTGCTGTTGGATTGGGACAGTGGAGAAGCGATGAGCAATATAGAAGATATGAAAGTCGAAGCCAAAATGGCTATTGTCGAATATTTAGACAGTCTGAACATCCCAAATGGTCAGGTCAATTATAGACTCATGACCGAGAAGAACCCATGGAGACTCACAATTGTATATGATGCTTTTGGTCAGGTGGTAACAAACAATGATTATACCATTGAGTTTGTAGAAAATGGCTGCTCGATCAATACAGTGCCGGCTTTTGTTCCACCAATGAAGCACAAGACTGTCGAATCGTTGATGTTTTACATCTCCAGATACAACCATTGAGGCATCGAGTGTGTTGCAACAGTCAAAATCAATGAAAAGAGCGCTTCGTCGTCATCATAAATTTCGCATGACGCGCAAGGCCAAACGTTCCCGCTTTGTGGTTCGTTTTCCGCCCGCTGAGCGTTGGTCTGTGGCCCGTAAAGTGGCCGATCATTTGAAAGTCTGCAGTTGTGAATATTCTTGTGGCAATCCGAGACACAATCGATGGTCGAGTCACAGAGTGGCGTTGACCAAACAAGAACGGTTGAGCGATTTTTCCTTTCGAGAGTTGATGTTGGACTGGGATTGGGTGCTTGAAGACAGTGCCATGGATCATATAGAGACTGACCGTTCGGACGAGCAGCAGGTGGACTAGACGGTTGAACACAGGGGTTCACAGCACTTGGTGAACGGTTCAAAAGAGATACACTATGTGTATGAACGGAATTTGGTTGCTGGTTGGCTTAGCGGTGTTTGGTGTGTTGTGG
>CBFICN010000210.1:0-243 GCA_965661045.1 uncultured Myxococcota bacterium | reverse complement strand
CATCTCAGAAGGCAGCATTGACAGGCTGTTTGAAGAATTGCAACGCAAGCCAGCCCTTGTACAGCCTCGCTTTTATGATGAGGCCATGCAATACTTGTTTCCAACCGACCTAGAATTGGCTGCCGCACTCACTCTTCGTTTTGTGCCGATCCTACCTGACCATGTACTCTCACAACAGTGGTTGGGGGTGCTTGTCGAGTCGTCGATGTCGGAATGTTTTGACTCTGAGTTTTTGCGTCCGTA
>CBFICN010000209.1:0-6948 GCA_965661045.1 uncultured Myxococcota bacterium | reverse complement strand
CGGCAGTCAAGGCTGCTGCGACATTTTGAAAGTGATTGGCGCGTGGGTGGGCGAGTTTGGCGGCTTTACTGGGCACACCATCGGTCACTCCATCAATTCGATGCTGAACAGTTTTGGTGGAGGCCATCAGCGCAGAATGTTCTCTTGCCAAGGACGTAAACAACGGAAATGTTTTCAGTGGATGGAGGCCTCTTTGTCGCCTGAGTTCATTGACAGCCACAAACAACTTTTCTTCAGCCCGCATTGGATTGGGCTCTTCCAGACGCACTGAAGTGGAGCGTACAACAGGCGGTGTACTGTCGACAAAAACGCTGAACAACAACGCAATCTCGTTAAACTGCTCAGCCCCTTCTGTATTTTGCAACATCACCTCCAAGCGATATTCTCCCGGAACATGGAAGTCTTGCAACCATCGATGGGCACCCGGCAACAATTCTATGCGCTCAACGGGTCTGTCTGGAGAAGCAATATACAACAAAGCCCTGTCGGCATCAAACTCTCCAACCCTCAACGGTAATGCACCATCCAAAGGGAGTGTCAGTGGCAATGGGTCAATATCCAATAGATGTTTCCCCCATCCCACAATCCAGAGTACCCTCCCATCACCAAATTTACGCGAAGACCATCCAATGTCCAGTTGACCGTTCTCACGTAGATGGGCAATGCTGTCAAACGGAAATGAGCCCCCGTTCATCACTTTCAAAAAGTGTGCTTGCCCTGGGTAACCAGTCGCCTTCTCAGCATTCAACATCGCTTGAACAGAGAGCGGTGCCATTGGGTCGCGACTCGAAGCAATCAAGCGTTGAGCGGCTGCTTGAAGAGAATCGTCGAAAGTTGCATTCGGCATCCGTTCGAGAATTGAACGGGTTGAATACTCCATGTCTACACTGGGTTTGTATTCAACCATTTGAACCGCAGAGTGAACAGATGAAAGTTCTGAAGGACCCGTCGATTTACAAGCGAACAGTCCCCATAAGGACAGTAAAAGAAACAATACAGTCATGCGTTTTCCTAGATGGAAGACAGGTTGATCACCATGACAACCCCGTTCGTTTGGACGTGCATAGCCATTCCAATCGATCGAATATCCGGATCCAAGAATGCTTGCCGACCATCCAACGTCCAACTCAAACGATCCAAGCAAGCATATACCGTAGGCGCTTCGCAAGTCACCTGATAGACAGGCCCCCCAACGAAGCCTACTTTTCGCAACAATTCAATGTTGGCTTCATGGTTCCAGTTTCCGGCGAGCACCTCTTTGAGGGCAGAATCTGCAAAGGAGGTCAACAGTTGACTGTCTTCAAATACAGAGACCAACCCTTTTCGCTCCCTCATTTCTTCCAGCAAAATGAACGCGTCTTCTTCCATTCGATTGGGCTCTTCTATTTCCAGTCCAACATCTTCAGTGATGAACAACGGATGGACGGGTGTACCCTCGTCAACATAGAGCGGAATGGACACGGTGGGAGAACCATCCAATTCAAACCACCACTCTCCCGATATAGACAAGCGTTTGGTCAGAGGCAAGGCTCCATGTGAGACTGAACCTTCTGGAGTCAACAATCGAAATGTTCCGTTTCCTTCAATGGTCACTTCCTCATCCAACTGTAGTTCTCGTGGAAAATCACTGGTTAGGTTTCCTTCTTGCGCAATCAGCACAACCCACCGATCCACAGTCCCTTTCCGTACACGAACTATCCCCAAGTGATTGTCCTTGTGCTCTAGCAACAAGGTGCGCAGGTCTTTGGGAAACCGATCAATCTCCACATCCCCAACAATCACGTTGGATACAGTGAATGGGTACCCCGCTCGTACTGCAGCCCACTGAGCGTCTTGCACCCGAATCGGTCTTTCGACCACTTTGAGTGCCACTTCCGCTGCGGCCCCCGATAAAGCTTCTGACCAAGACAACTCTCGCGCCATCTGAGCAACCAAAAAATCTTTGGGGGTATCGGTTTGCACAGTGTACCAAGAAGCTTGTGGTGCAGGCACCTGTGGGATTGTCGCCAACGGACCTTCAGGGGGAACCGTCTTGGGTTGACAGGCCAGCATGAACCACAACAAGGTCATTTCCCACCTTCAATCGTGTGTTGTTCAGCACTGGGTTGCCGTTCTCGAACTGCACTCAGCTTCTTCTGATATCGAGACTGCGCCATGTCTACAAGGACCAACACCGCCAATGAGAAATAAAAGGTTGCCTTCGACATCGGTTCAACATGATAGCCGAAGAATGACAAATGGGCTTCGTGCCCTCCTTCTCCAAGCAACACAACCCCAACGATCAAGAGAATGAACATCCCCAACACTTCATACTGGCGATTCTTGGCCAAAAATGCCGAAACCACATCCGCCAAGTACAACATGCCAAGTCCAGAAATGACGATTGCAACAGCCAATACAGCAAAGACATCGGTAATCGCCAGCGCTGACAAAATGGAGTCAAAACTGAACACAAGGTTCATCAGGACAATCTTGAAGATGACCACATTTACACTGGCGCGCTCACCCTCTTGAACCCCTTCGTTCAAGTCGTGTAAACTGAGCATATGAGAGATTTCCTTGACGGCAGTGTACATAATGAAACCACCACCCAATAAAAATACCAAGGTTGAGAATGTGAAATCCCCTTCAATAACGCTGTTGTGCAATGAAAAGAATGGAGTATCCAAGGCGCTTAGAAGTTGAATAATGACAAACAACAACACCACTCGCAACGCTATAGCGATGAGAATCCCTTTTTTCCTCACTGAGGCCTGTTGATCTTCGGGCGCCCTTTTTGACTCCAAAGAAATGTACAGAAGGTTGTCAAACCCAAGGACAGCCTGTAGAAAAACAAGCACACCCAAGTTCAATATATTTTCCAAAGTAAAAATATCCATTCTATCCTCCCAGTCTCAATCGCCTTTGGTGGAACTCTCAAAATACTATGACTGTACATATTCAGTTTTGAAAAAATTGCCTACTAACCACCCATTTGATTGAGTCCGAATCGAATCAACCAAATAAACGAAAGGGACAACGCTCCGGTGACAAACAAAGACGTCACGGTGACAATACTGGTCTCGGCGACGATTAGACGGCGCATCGTCCTTTTGGACCCCCCGATTCGACGAATCAATGTGAGTTCACGTTGGCGTAATTGTAAGGAAAGATGCACCACCAACACATAAAAGAACGCAGTGCTCACCAACAGCATGCCAAAATACACATACAACCCTTGTTGAAGTTTCAGAACGATTGACAAGATGTCGTCGACGACCTCTATCGGCTGAATCGCCTGTAAGGAATCAGACAGTGCCAACCGACCGAGTAAAACATCTTGTTCAAGCTGGTCGATGGGAAAAACAGCCACAGAACTCAACGGCATTGTGCGCTCAGTACCATGTAAGTGAAACGTGTCTCTGTTTTTTTCTGTCAGTTCAGCAAACATGAATATGGCTGCGGTGGCTTCAAGGTTCTCATCGGTAGAGTCCCCATTCAATGCATTGTTGGATGTCACCTGTTCATGCCCGTGCAACAAACCATCAAGGGCCCATACTGTTTTGAGATCCGCCAAGACAATCCCATCATCCGCAGTACCAGAAGGTTCCAGTATCCCCACAACGGTCAAAGACATCGGGTAAGACCCAGCCAAGTTGTATAAATTCTTCAGGTCAGAACGAATGGTGTCTCCAACCGAAAGATTGAAGTCTTGGGCTGCTTGATGCCCCATGACCACCTCACCGAGTCCCGTGAAGTACCGTCCTGCGGAAAGGGTCAAGCCTCGCGCATCAACGTAATCGATGTTTGAACCAACGATCGGAGTTTGGGAAGCTGAATGCGAAATGTACAGTGGCAGAACCATTCCCTCGGAATTGTCAACCAGATCATAAAAGACTGACATCTCTGTCGTTTCTTTGACCGTGCCCCGAAAGTACAAAGCATTCATCGTCAACGCGAACTCATTGCCCTTTTTGCCTATCAGGATGGGTGTTCGCTCACCCCGTTCTGTCAATTTTGCAGAAAGAAGTTTGACTGCAAACGCAGTGTTGATGGGTAAAGACAGTGCAAGTGCGGTACAGAGAACCAAAACGGCAAAACGAAACTTGGTTGACAGCAAGTAATGGTATGCCAAAAAGAACGCATGTTTCATTGCCCCTCCAACCGCAATACATTTGTAAAACGCTCAACAATTTGAGGCTCGTGGGACACCACCAACAACCCAACTTGTCGCTCAGTCGCCAACGATTTTAATAAATCCATAACAGAATGTGACCGTTCGATGTCCAATCCCGCTGTTGGTTCATCGGCAAGAATGAGTTGAGGCTCCGCAATCAAAGCCCGTGCAATGGCCACTCGCTGGCGTTCTCCCTGGGATAATTCACGGGGCATTCGCGTCCCTTTTGCTCCCAGTCCCAACTGGTCCAATAGAGTTGCCGCACGGTCAAAAACCGTCTGTTCCAACACCAGTGCTGGATTGACACGATAGGGAAAGACAACATTTTGAATGGCATTCAAATACGGAACCAGTGGAAAATCCTGAAAAACATATCCAATGTGGGCAATCCGAAAGGCCTGACGCGCGCTGTAATCCAAGGTTTGAATGGACCGGCCGAGCACTTGAATCTGTCCTTGCAGAGGAAGCAACTCTCCAGCAACCAAGTTCAAAATTGTTGACTTGCCCGAACCAGATGGCCCCACCAACATCCACTGCTCTCCTGGACCCAGATCGAAATCTGGAACCGTCAGTTCAAAAGTGGGAGAGTTCTTGCGAGGTGGATATGCAAATCGAACCCCTTGAACAGTTACGATTGCCGACATTTACTCTTCTCCTTTTTCAGTATCTGTTCCTTGAATGTTTTCAGTCGGAAGTTCAAACATTCCCGCTTCCAACAAATCCATTGGATCCAGATAACCGCCTCCAGCGTCTGCGCCATTCAAGATATCTTCGTCGGTGGCTCTTCGTATACGCTCAGCATTGCGCATTTTCACAGCAGAGACCCGCCAGCCGACCTCGGAGACTTCTTGTAAGGTATACACCGCATGATATCGATTGACTCGGGTATGTTTATGCCCTTGGTGCGTAACCACGCCCCCAACAGACCAGTCCACATCCAATTTTACCCAACCAAAGTCAAAGTCCAAGACTTTAATGTCGTTGTAGTCGACCTGTTTGACATCAATAGAAGTTTCTTCCTTTTTCATGTGGTGCAAGGTCGTAAAGTGTTCAACATACTCTTGGGTCAGTTTTGCCCCCACAAAGACGTTCGCCAACAAATCATGGAGAGCAACCTCAGAAGGTGAGTTTCCGTAAATCGAGTAGACAGTCGGATGGACAGACTTGAAGTGTTGTAGAATAGTATCCAAATCTGGCGGAGCAGATGTCTGACACCCCATCAATGTAACCAATGTAAAAAGCATGTAGGAGAATATCATTTATTGTACAAAGATGACAGTCTCAACGGTGAAAATCAAATAGAAATCCAATGGGATATTGTATAGGCTATGGTTTTACAGTATATTTTAGAAGAACAATAGCCTTGGAGTCAGCATGAAATCCAACTTGCCCATATTACTACTTCTTTCCACTTCATTTGCTTGTCGAAACGCCAGTGTCAAACTCGACGAAGAAAATGGTGACGTAACCGAAGACACGGCACAACTGGATACAGCAGATACAGGAATCGTTATAGACACCGGAGACACTGGCCCCGTTGACACTGGGGACACTGACCCGGTAGATACTGGAGACACGGATCCAGTAGACACTGGGGACACGGATCCGGTAGATACTGGAGACACCAGTGTTGATCCAAACGACGTCGACGATGATGGGGATGGATTTACTGAAAATGATGGCGACTGCAACGACGCAGACCCACTTATCAATCCAGATGCCCAAGAGATCGCGAATGACGGAATCGACAATGACTGTCTCGATGGCGACGCCAACAACGATGTCGACGGCGACGGATTTCCAACTGACGAAGATTGTGATGACAACGATCCAAATGTTGGTGCTTTGCAAGACTGGTATTTGGACATCGACCAAGATGGTTTTGGGTCAACGATCATTCCACCAACAACAGAATGTACTGCCCCAGTTGATGGAAATGGCAACCCATACTCAAACAATGACTTAGATTGTGATGACACCAGTGCAAGTATTTATCCTGGTGCTGCTGAGGTATGGTACGACGGCGTCGATCAGGATTGCAATCCCAGTACAGAGTATGACCAAGACGAAGATGGGTTCAATGTGGACGCCATTGACTGTGATGGAGATGGAAACACCGAGACCAGTTGTGATCTGGATGGAGATGGTGTAGACGACTTTGTTGGTGGTGGTGATTGTGTCGACACCGACGCCACTTCGATTCCCACTGATGTGGATGGGGATGGCGTGTCTGTCTGTGCAGGAGATTGCGACGACGCCAATGCCACTGTATACCCTGGTGCAACAGAAGTGTATTGGGACTTCTTGGACAACGACTGTGATGGAACGCCTGACTACATCAACCGCAGTAATTACACCGGTCGCATGGAGGGAGATGGTGATTCAGATGCACTCGGCTTTGACCACGCGCTAAATGTGACCGACATTGATGGCGATGGTGCATTGGATGTTACTGTCGGTGGTACGTTCTACGACTCGACATACAGTGGTGCCGTGTTCATCACCAACAATACGGCTCGAACATGGGACAGTTCAGCCACTTGGGAAGATGACGTTGCGGGTTTCGCTGACAAGTCGGTATATGGGCACGACTACAACTGGTTGTCTTCTGTACCACGTAGTTTTGGAGACAACAATGCAGACGGAACTGTGGATGTTGCATTGACAGGAACAGATGTGTTGAATGACACAGATAGTTCCTATGCCATCGCCGGTGCGCTCTATTTGGATTACACGCAAATGGCAGTCGAAGAAGACTTGGGGGACAACGCCACCATTACCTTCTCCAATTC
>CBFICN010000208.1:0-7002 GCA_965661045.1 uncultured Myxococcota bacterium | reverse complement strand
GAGAGTGATGTCCTGTCGGCGTCGGTGCTGATTCAAAATACGTCTCCAACTGTGGATGCTGTATCAATTGTGCCTACTGTGGCGTACAACAACGATGTGGTGACTTGTACTGCCTCAGTCAGTGACCCCGATGGAGCACCAGTAGTATCCTATGAATGGATTGTCAACGGAACTGGGATTGCAACGGGTGCTGCTTTGGATTTGGATACAACCTCTTTGTTGCCCAACGACACAATCCTCTGTACGGCCACCGCGACCGATGGTTCAAATGCCCAGAGTACAGGCAGTGCATCGTTGACGATTGACAATCGCGCCCCCACCAGTCCAGTCGTCGAGATTTCATGGAGTGGAAATTCTGGTACACCCATTGCGGGAAATCCCTTGACCTGCTCGGCAACCGCTTTGGACTTTGATGGACAGTCATTGATATACACCTTCGGGTGGACATCCTCTTTGGGTGGGTCAGCATCGGGTGTCACTCTGTCTGCATCACAAATACAGGGTGGCGAAACCTGGACTTGTACCGCTACTGCGACCGATGGAGAACTCAGTACTTCGGGTAGTACATCGGTGTATGTCTTGGAACCTTGTTTTCCCGATACAGATTATGAAGTGTTGGATTTGGGAGGGGTGTCTGATGCCGAATTGGTACGGGTGTGCGCAGGAGACGATGGTCAGGGTCGATACAGCATCTCCAAAGACTTGATGGTGATGACCACCGAAGTGACACAGGGGATGTTTGTAGATCTGATGGGGTACGATCCCACAACCTATGGAAATCCCTTCGGAGTTGGCACAGATCACCCAGTGTATTACGTCAATTGGCACATGGCAGCCGACTTTGCCAATCAACTAACCCAACGACACAACGCCGTGTTGGGTGCGGGCTTGACCAATTGCTATTCCTGCAGCGGCAGTTTGACAGAAGGGGTGTCCTGTTCGTTGTCAACGACAACCGTGCAGTGTGATGGTTATCGTCTACCGACTGAGGCAGAGTGGGAATACACGGCCCGCGTTGGTACAAATCAAGAATTTTGGACACCCGATGGGGGTGGTTCAGCAAATTCAAGTGCCTGCTATTCCACCATTCCCATTCAAGATGGGGGGGCCACTCCTACGTTGGATGCTTTCGCGTGGTATTGTTACAATCGATACGACAACACCCATTACAACACGGACAAGCCTGTGGGGTTGAAATCTCCCAATGGCTTTGGTGTGTACGACATGCACGGCAACGTGTCAGAGTGGACGGCTGATCGTTGGGGGTGTACCTTTCCTGTCTCGGGCATCGATCCTCTGTGTACTGTCACCAACAGTGAGTACACCATTCGAGGGGGAGATTGGACTGGAAATGCCAGTACAATTCGCTCATCGGAGCGCAGTTCGCTGAGTGCCTTTGATCGTGTGTACAAGCAGGGGTTTCGCGTGGTTCGAGATCTGTAAAGGGTTCCAACAGAAGATTGCCGAGCGGAAAACTCTGTGGATCAACTCATGATGACCAGACCGTTAGTGTTATTCAGCAGATTCTGTTGAGTCTGTTGAGTCTGTCGGTTCGGTCTCTACAGGTGGTGCTCCGGTTGTGAGAAATGTTGTTGCCGCTTGGGCGAGATCAAAGTCTCGGTTGCTGAACACATGTCCGATGCTGTTTTGATCGACGACCCATGAGTCAGTCAATTCAGATACGCTGTCAGCCCCTGGTTCGATACTGTCGATGGGGTGCTGGGTGTCACCATTGGACCAAATCCATCCGACTGTGGATGGCAAAACATTGACATCCAGCGTTGCCGCCGACACATCAGCGCTGCCAAAAATGCGCGTGAGCGATTCTTGCTCGGTTGGAAAGTCTCCATTGAAGTACGGCTCAAAGGTCGCAGGTGTGCTATCGAACACGACGGTGTTTGGTGTGGCCCCTTGTGCCAACAGTGCCACGATGGCTTGACCACCAGTACCCAAACCGATCAAGTCATAGCCTGTGGTGTCCAATTCTGCTTGTACATCGATGAACCCTGTTTCTTCAGCCAGCGTCGTGTCTGTCAAAATGTCAATGGCAAACTGCGCCATGTCCAATCCTTGACGACTAAATCCTTCTACACTGGCATCGTTGGGTCGTACTTCCAGTCCGTTGTGCCACAAATCTCCCCAACAATTGGTGGGGTAAATCTGTGCAATGCCTTGATTGGCTAGGGCTGTGGGCAAGTATCCCAAATCGGTCACAGCGGTATCCAGTGTTTTTCGAGAGAGGTTTAAGGTTTCCCACACTCTTGAAGAAGCCCATTCACTCAATAGGCGACCACTGGCTCGAAAAGTACTTGGGTCTTCGACCGTGCGTTGATGCCACATGGCTCCACTGTGAAACACAACAGCAACCGGAACTGGTTCTTCAGAGATTGGGCGCACCAAAAAAAATGAAGCTGGCAAACCGTCTGGACAGAGAAGTGGACTGTCATAGATTCGGACCTCAACATCGGTTTCCAAGTATTCATTGGTAAAATTGATGACATTGATGTTCAAGGCAGGAAGGGATGAAGAGTCCATCCAACAAGCCATCAACAGTGAAAACAACATCCGACACTCCAAAAATGATTCATTGTAGTAGCATCATAACACGTGGACATTGAACATTGGAATTGGGTTGCAATTTTACCCGTTGATGTAGTACAGAACAATGAGGAGGTTGTGGATGGCACAGCGCGACATTGTAGACATGGAGGCTTTGAAGCATGAACTTCCAATGCCAATAGCCCAAGCGGTGGGTCGTGCCTTGGAAATGGTCCACCCAGCACAGAAAATGGCTGAATGGCGAAAAGTAATGGATGCCTTGACCGGGTACATCAACGCCGTCGCCGTAGCAGAATACGTCTCGGGTGAGCCGGTTGCCAAGGTCGACAAATATCTTTGTACAATGCCTCAGCAAATGGATGGGGGGCGTGCCATTTTATTGACTTCGTCGATCTTCAAACACTTGAAGAAGCGTTCTCACCCATTTTGTGAACCGTTCATACGATGGTTTTACAGTGAAATTGAACTCAATGGAACCCGCAAGAAAACCCACGAACACCTGACAGCAATGGTGACGTTGCGAAATCAAGAGGTGCATTCCAGAATTAGAAATACTGAAATATCGGCTTTTATTCAAGCGTGTGCTGTACTGATTAAGCGTTGTGTAGCCCTTAGAGAGTATGCGTTGTTTGTGGTGCGGCAGCAAGATCCTGTTCCACAAGGGGTTCACGGCTGGGTCTCGTTGTTGATGGGCGAGAATCCATCGAGGGCAACAACAGTTCAATGGCAAGGAATTCGCATGATGACCAATGGCGTGTATCTATTAAATTCTTCTCAAGAAATATTGATGCAGGTTTCACCATTTTTGATTTGGCAAGAAGACCCAGACGTTCGACGAACTACGATCTTTCAATGGCGTCTGATTCGAAAATCCGTGGAGTACAGTTCAGTCCTGTCCAGTTGTGGAGCGCAACATCGACTCAATCGCCTGAAAGCCGGCGGTGAACCCGTGGGCTGGTTGGAATGGTTATCGGATAGACCGCTGCCACTGTTGTATCCACTCGATTATGGGTCATTTGCTTGGTTTGAGTCCGAAGGGGTTGACAATAAAGTGGATCCGGCGGTCGAAGAGTTTGATTCTGAGACAGAAGAATCTGAAGAGGTTGAAGACGGGTACTCTTTTCGCTGGATTCGCTGGCTTGGCGTGCCCACAATACTTGGACTGACGGGGTGGCTCGGCAGCACATTGGTCGATCAATCTCTGCAACTGAAGAAGGATCCTAGGTCTGCTGACTCTTCGAGGATGGAAGAGCCCACGTGGACACTGACTTTGGAAGGAATGTCTGAGGTATCCGATGTTGCAGTGCTTGTGGATGGTCAGAAGGTCAAGAATTCGATCATTGAATTGACAGCAGGGCAGTACACGGTTCGACTTGAAAAGGGGGGCTACCTCTGTCATGAAGAGGTGATTGAAGTGTTTGCAGATTTGTCCCACAGGATGGATTGGAACTGTGCAGGAATTTTGGGTTGGAATTGGAAGCGAATACCCGCTGGAAAATTTCAGATGGGTGAGCCACCAAGAAAAGAGGTGGTGTTGTCGAAGGACTTTGCAATGCTGACGACGGAGGTCACCCGTGAAATGTGGAAGCAAGTGAAGGATTTACCGTTGGAAGACTCTTGTCTACAGTGTCCACAATCGGTGTCCTGGTTTGAGGCGGTGGAATTTGCCAATCAGGTTTCACGACTTGAAAATCTAGAGCCTTGTTACCAAAACAACAAACGCACATCGTTGAGTTGTATGGGATATCGATTGCCCACTGAAGCGGAGTGGGAATACGCCGCCAAAGCTGAAACCCAGCAACGTTTTGCGGGTGGAAACAGTCCGGTGCGGATTGCGTATTTTGCATGGAACTCAAGTGGGCATGTACATCCTGTGGGTGAATTGAGTCCAAACGCATGGGGGTTGTACGACATGAGTGGCAATGTCTATGAGTGGTGTGAAGACGATTATGCCGAGGCGTTGCTGGGGGGAACCGATCCGTTACGGTACATAGAAGGTGATCAGAACAACCGAAAAGTTGGAAAAGGTGGCTCATATCTCTCTGAAGAACCAACCCTTAGAGTCGAAAACCGAACGTCCGCACTCCCTTCAACCCCAGTGCCGTTCATTGGATTTAGATTGGTACGCACAATTTCTGACCCAGAGTAACAAAGTAACAAAGTAACAATCCACAATCGTGTGGCAGGTTTGCAACATGTTTGGTGGTGTCTTGAATCGTCTCAAGTCGTGTACATGGATTCACCATGAGGCGATGGATCGAAGATTTACAAGACCGGTTTATACCGTTTGTACAAGCCACATTTGGCGTACAGTGTGTTCACTGTCGGGAGGCGACGGCCACTGGTAGGGTGCCACTGTGTTCAGACTGCGCGGTTGAACTGCCACAGTTTATTAGACCGATTCGCATTGACTCTCCTTATTTACACAAGGCATGGTGTATGGGTACATACCGTTCACCAATGGGGTCGTTGATCCGTCGAGCCAAATATGCCAGTCATCAGGGTGGTTTTGATCGACTCGCAGAGATGTTGGCAGGGGCGGCATTGGACTTGCCAGAGTTTGATGCCATTTTGTCAGTACCGTTGCCGTCTCATCGACTGCTACATCGAGGATTCAACCAGTCACAAATCTTGGCTCAATCAGTGGCAAATATGCTGGAGATTCCGCTCTATCAGATATTGTATCGAGTGGATGGATCAGAGCAGGCTTCGAAGGCGTTGTCAGAACGCGGTCGGATGTTGACCGGTCGATTTGAAGTTCGCCCCCACTTTGAACGTGGTTTTTCACCTCCAAGAGTCCTGTTGGTAGACGATGTGTTCACCACTGGTTCGACGGCGGAGTCTTGTGCACTGGAACTCCTTAATTTGGGAGTAGAGTCGGTTTCAGTGTTGACATTGGTGAGTGGCCGATAGTCTCTACGTATAGAGAGTGTACTGAATATTTTTGGAAAACTTTGCTCAACATCGTTGTATTCATGTTATTCATATGGCATACTACTCTTGACACGTCATGATATTTTTGTCGTGCACACGTCATTTTTTGACCTTATTGTTTTGAAGCTGCTTATGACCTCTGGTTTTACCATTATGAGCGACGCAATCGTTCGCCGTGATATGTGGATTCCCATCACCATTCGTGTTGCTTGGGATTTACATTTGGCAAAGATTGATGTGCGCCCCAATATTTTGAACGCTGCCCGAATCCATGTTCTCAGTCACTTAGAAACCGACGTGTCAATTGAACAGGCAGAAATATTGGCCGGCATTTATACCCAAGACTTTATACGTCGCTACCAAGAAGATGCTTATGTTCGTCCCAATCTGACGGTTGATTTGGACCACCCCTTGACGCCAGATATTCGAAAGATTTTACTCAAAGGGGTAGAGAGAATTTGTCATCGTGTATTCTGGTTTCATTACTCTGACGGGTTTTCGTTGGAGAGAACCGCCCGCAAAGTTGGAAAACCACTCCGAGCCGTTGAAAGCATGTGCAAGATGTTTCGAAAGCGCATGCGCAAAATTGGTGCCTCGAAGGGGTTGGGAATTGCTGATTGGTCAGATGAGCGCATCGACAACATGATTGCCTACCTTGGCACCTTGGCAACGGGGGACGAGTTGGACTTCGATGTGTTGGGAACCGATGCCGGACGCAAACTGACTCGAACTTGTCCCCGTATGCGTCGAGCGCACTATTTGCTTCGAGGTGGCGTACTGTCCGCCAGAGACCTTGAAGTGCCAGAAGACAATACATTCGTCGAACGAAGAGACATGTTGGCGTTGTTGCTGCATCCAGATGCTCGACAACACGGAAACAAGCTCGAAAAAGCATTGGGCGATTTGGCGTTGCCCATAGATGAGCAGGGCTGTGCGTGGTTGATTGATGCCGATTGCATTGACGAGGCTCAAGAAGTATTGGAACACCTGGCTGCTCAATCCACACCAGAACGAGATTTTTTGCGCGGCGCGATGGTTTCTGGACCGGGTGTTTGGTTGGACTCTGTACTGTTGGGACCCTTGCCGCTTCGTTGTTTGGATGCGGCCCGTTCTAGACCGTGGGGTTCGATAGACGGTATGGGAGAACTTCCATTGCCACTTCCACCTCCTCCGAAGATGACGTCTTGGTGGGTCGCTGCTGCTGCCAGCACGATATTGTGCCTCTCGTCTTTGGCTTGGGCGTTGGACGATGCAGGACCTCAAGCCCAGTATCCATTGGACACCGAATTTGACAGCCATGTGGATTTTGTCGATGCCCGATTTGATGTGTCCGATCGAGCACACGTGACAGTCGTACAGTGGAAAGGCGGGATTTTACAAGCGGAATCGTCTTGGACTCCCAGCGAAAAAGGCAAACTGGCGACGGGAGATGGTCGATTCTTCCATCGGGTGGACGCTTCCCGCATCGTTGTGATTTCGAGTGATGAAGCGATATCCAACCTGGAAACA
>CBFICN010000207.1:0-7037 GCA_965661045.1 uncultured Myxococcota bacterium | reverse complement strand
CCCTCAACAGTTTTGCTACCGAGAGCAACTTCGACTTTGCCATAACATTCCAAAACCCTAAATTTTCAGAACAATTGTCAGATTTGAGACTGCTCCTACACGGTGTGGAAAGCGACGAGGTTTGGCTCGGTGAAACACTTCAACTTTGGATTCAAGTCTATGACAACAGTGGTCAGTCCACATCAACCGCTTGGGAAGTGGTCCTTGGGGCTTTGTTTCAAGATGCAGAATTTGTGAGGTATTGATGAATCGACGACAGTTTATTCAGCGTTGTATGCAAGGTGGCCTGCTTCTGGGTTCAGGGGCGAGCATCCTCCCTTCTTTGGCCATGCAAAGCAACACCACACGACGATTTCTTTTTGTCTTTTGCGACGGTGCTTGGGATACATCCATGGTCTTTGCACCGGAAATGCTTGACAATCCGAATGTTCACACAGACTATGACGACGTACAATCGACAATCGGAGGGCTTTCCTTTGTCGATGGTGCAAACCGACCTGAGGTGCGGAGATTTTTCGAGCTATGGGCCGACCAGTGTTTGATCATCAACGGTCTAGACTTTGAAACGGTCGCCCACGACCGAGCGAAACGCATCCTCATGACCGGAAGCCCAGTGGGAACAGATGACTGGGGTGCCATCATTGGAGCCAATTCTCCAAAACTGTATACAGCCCCTCACTTGTTGATGTCGGGTCCCACCTTTTCCACCGATTATTCCAATGCGATTCTTCGTGTGGGTGAAAACAACGAACTCAGTCGGCTTTTGGACCCCATTGAAAGTGACAGCGCTCCAACGCGTCAACACGAATCCTTGGTTTCCGATTATCTCTACAATCGCAGTACCCAAAACAGCAATCCACATCCACAAACGCAAAATTTTGTCAACGATTACCAACGCGCGAACTTGCAACTACAAGAACTCAAGCAACAACTGAGGAGAATCGACTTAACCTCGTCGAACGATGATTTTGGATATGACTGCTCCGAATCGTTCATGGGACAGGCTCAAATCGCACTGGACTTCTTTGCCAATGACCTTACGCGTTGTGCAATCGTACAAGATCAAGGGTTTTGCAACATGCGCTGGGACTCACACGCAGATTATTTTGAACAGAACTGGCACTATGACTTGCTATTTTTGGGATTGCAACAGTTGATGGACGCCCTACAAACTCGAACAAACCTCAACGGTGTACCCTTAATAGAGGAAACAACGGTGGTCGTTTGCTCAGAAATGTCTAGACACCCTGCCCTCAATGAGATGGGTGGAAAACACCACTGGCCTGTCGGTTCAGCAATGATCATCGGCGGGGTTCAAGGAGGCAGAACCATTGGTGGGTATACCGATCAAGTTTTGGGACAGCAAATGGATCTTGATAGTGGTGACATGACCAGTAGCGGCACAAAACTGAAGCCTTCACATTTGGGCGCAACCCTGCTTGCCATGGCAGACTTAGACCCCTTTGAATTTGGGAATGTCGCCCCAATAATGGGAGCATTGTTGTGAGACCTACAATTTTGACACTGCTTTGCACGACGCTGATTGCTTGTGACCGTTCAAAGGATACGGGGACTGACTGCAGCGATCCTCCAACCTACGACAACTGGACCCAAGGATTTCTGGATGGAAAGTGCCAATCCTGCCACGCCAGTACATCCCCCAATCGAAATGGTGCGCCTCCGAGTGTGGCGTTTGACACCAAAGCCATGGCTGATCAATGGAGAGACCGCATTGAAGTGACCGTTTTTGAGGAAGGCTCAATGCCACCGAGTGGTGGGGTTACCTCGACTGAAAAAGTGTTACTGGAGCAATGGTTGTACTGTACGGAATAGAACAAAGGACAGTGAAACCAGCCGGCTATCTCAGTACATTTTCTTCAGTCCAAAGACATATGTACCCACAACCAAAATATCACCAAACTTGAGGACTTGCTCTTTGTTCACCCGTTCCAGTTTAGACTTGCCCTTTGGAATCACAAAGGTTGGCAGACGGTTGTGGATGGGCGAGACGACAATCAAATCTTTGCGGACAATGTTCAGTTTGGCGTGTTGACGCCCCGTGAGAGTTCGGTCAAGCGTTAAACCTTGCGCTTTGGCTTTCTTGGTTTGTGGTCCTTGAATCCAACGAATCCTGTCGGTCCCTCCTCTATCAGCCAACTCAAAGCCGTTGCCACTTGGAGAGCGTCCAATCTCGATCTTGTCTTTGACATTGAACTGCTGAGAAAATGCAGCATTTCCGATGATCAGCCCTTTGTATAGGCCACCAACATGGCTGAGATATCGATAGACCCACTCATGCATTCGAAAGCGTGAGTTCTGCTTGAGGTGCACCTCGTCCCCCGTTGGTACCCCCACAGAATTGATCATCATACCAGGCCTAAATGGTGTCAAGGTGACATGCTTGGGGGTCACGTGGACTTCCGCCAATGAGTGTGTTCGATTGTACCCCCAGGACCCGTCTGCCAGCAAGTCCATACTGTATGCACCGATTAAGTTCACCAATGGCACCGCCGGCAAAGCAACTCCGATGACTTCCAAAGACACATCTCCCAATGAACTAAAATCCAACGTCAAAGTCTGAGTTTTGCTGGCGTCAAAATCTTTCTTGGCTTCCAACGCCATTTCCAAAGCGGTATTGAACCCTTCTGACGTGCCAATCAGCAAACGGTAGCCCCTCTCTTCCCACTCGATCCGATGAGCAGAAGCAATCGTATACACAACCAACCATATATCGGTTTGGGGTAAGTGAGAAAGCATGTGCAACATCGACTCGAGTTCTGGGCTGCCCATGGTGAAGCCTTCCAGCACAACCAAACCGTCTTTGGGAATCTTTGGCTTTTGCGACGCCCGAATCACAGTACACTGCTCAGTGTCGATGATGGATTTGAGTGCAGCCGGCAAAAAACACTGGGTTGGAGAGACGGCTCTAAAACACTCTTCTTTTCCAGGCACCCCTTTGAACGTGTGCAGTCCAACGGTTTCCCATGCCACTTCAGATTGTGTCATGCAACGCCGGGTTCGATCAGCGAACCACACTTCCCCAGCCGGTGTGATGGAATTGATGCGGGCAGACAGGTTGACGGGTTCGCCAAAGTAATCGTTGTTGCCAAAGTAATCATTCTCAAGCTGTTGAACGTCCCCCGTTGCAACCGATGCTCGAAATTCCATTCCCATTCCTGGCAATGTTGTCTGAACCAATTCCAAACACGCTTTGACCCCGTCTGTAGCAGAGTCAAACACAGCCATGTAAGAGTCCCCAATGCTCTTGACCAACTGACCGCCATAGGGTTTGAACAATTCAAGCACGTGTTTCTCATGGGCCTCGGCGAGTTGCTGAAGCTCATCTCTACTGATGGTCGCAGTCTTTTGCGTGTACCCTGCGAGATCTGTAAAGACAACAGTTTTGGTCAAACTTGGCATATACCCTCAGTGTGGACTGCAAAAATGTAACACATTTGAATAACAAATGCATAAAACAGGATAGAGAATAGACACAGTGTACGAACGGGAGTTTTATGAGCGATTTACAGTTTTATTGCGACGTTTATGTCGACAGAGATGTAGTTTTTGCCGCTTGGACAGACTCTTGGAAACAAGGAGAAATCACCCAAGCATTGGCAAAGGTGAACCCAGTCGCCGAAGGTACATTTGAACTATGGAATGGTGCCGTCAAAGGAAAATTTTTGGATATCCAAAAACCCAAAAGACTCAAGATAAGTTGGAGAACCATTGATTTTGAAGCGTGGATGCCAAGTACGAACTTAACCGTTGACTTCAAAACTCGTCCAAATGGATGTCGGGTCATCATCACACACGAAAACATTCCGGAACCACTGTTGGAGCAGTTTCGCTTTGCTTGGGAACAAGTCTATTTGCCCCAGATGCAACTCTATTTCACACGTCCACAGCCGTAGAAAAACCGTAAATACCTAGGACAGTTTGACCTTCACCAGAGTCGATTCCATCACAGTTGAGTTTGATGAAAGTATGCTGCCAGTGCAGTTCGAAGCTCTGTCTCTGAAATATCTTGCTCTACATACAGTCGTTGAGAAGCAACGTACCATGAACGCCCTACGGCATTAAAGAAGTGAGGTTCCCCAACCACAACCTTCGGACACTCTCGACTCCACTCATCGCAGACCTCTTGAATACTTTGTTGTAAGGTGGATGCTGGGGTGGCACCAACGATGACGGACCAATCATATGTAGGAAACTCAACGGGCAGTGATTCTGCATACAAAAAACAATGCGACAACCGATGCTGAAGAACAGAGATTGAGGGTGACTTTGGGACTGTCCAATGGTGGCTAAGTTGCAATTCCATGGTTACAGTATAGTGATATCTTTAAGCAAAACCCACACGATTGAACACAATGTCCCAACAAATTCCTGCATTTCGATTTGAACCACCCACACCGTTTGTCAAACAAATACTGATTGGTGGTGTTGTCCTATACATTCTAGAAAACATCATCATGCAATGGATGGGGGTGCCACTCCAAACGTGGATTGCGTGGAGTCCAGAGGCAACGTTCTCGGCTCCATGGACTGTGGTCACCCACTTTTTGTTCATTTACAACAACCCGCTTGGATTTTTGTTTGAGATGTTGGCACTGTATTTTTTCTTGCCCGTCATCCTGGATTCTTATGGAAAAAAGGGACTCAATAGATTGCTGCTTTGGATAGTCATCATCACGACAGTCCTCGGCATTGTAGGCGTGGTGACCGGTGCCGTACCGAAGTCAAGCCCACCCGCATTTGGAATTCGAGCAATTACAATTGCATTGGTCGCAATTTTTGGACTTAAGAATCCGTTCGCAACCATTTACTTGTTGGTTTTCCCAATACAAGCAAGTTGGGTTGCATGGGGGTCTGGACTGTTTGCGCTGTTGAGTTTTTTCAATGGTCGTTCACTCGAGTCTCTGATTGTCGTGGCTGGGTGGATCACTGGATATTTATTCGTTTCCAATCACGGACACATTAAGCCTCAAAAAATTTGGTCGAAATACGTGAACAAATACAAAAATGAACGTCGATATAGAAAACTCAAGGCCTATGATGGTGGCAAATCAGACCCTTACGAACATTAACGTACAAGCCATATAAGAGTTAGACAATCCCATCCAAATCTGTCATCTTAATTATACCCTTACCACACTTGCGAGATAACCATGACTCTTCTACCTTTGTTGCCACTGTTGATCCTTGGATGTGCCCCCGAACAACTGAACGATACTGAATCCTTGGAATCCATGTGGGATGAGGCTGAAGCCAATGAAGAAATGGCAACCAATCGAATCTTGGTCCAAAGACGAGACGGTATTCGAGAAAACATTCGATTCAAAAACAGACAACTGACACTTTTGCGAGACATGACCACCTTCGACATTCAAGAGATCGAAGTCCCAGAAGGCGTGGACTATCGAGACGTCTTACTGGAACTCAATGAAAGTGGTGAATATACGATTTTGGAACCCGTATTGATGCGCTCGATTCCACAGACCGAGGTGGTCCCCTTTTCAGGAGAGATGGTTCGAACACCAAATGACCCATTCTATCAGTATCAAAGGAACATGGACATCGTCCAAGCCACCGATGCGACTGAAGACGGCACTGGCATTGTTGTTGCGGTCATCGACACAGGTGTGGGTACTGGGGGCAATGATACACCCGTCAACATGGTTGCAGGCTATGACTTCGTCAACGATGACAATGATGCCACCGATGATCAAGGGCACGGAACCCACGTTGCGGGAACCATTGCACAAGCCACCAACAACAGTGTTGGGGTCATTGGTGTCGCCCCCAATGTCAGCATCATGCCACTCAAGTCACTGGGAGCCGATGGAACCGGATTCTCCTCAGACTCAATTGCCGCGATGGAATTTGCGATGAACAATGGGGCTGACGTGGTCAATATGTCTCTGGGGGCCACGACCTCCTCTGCCTCCGAAGAAGCGGCTGTGGACACCTTGACGGCCGCTGGTATTGCAGTCGTCGCGGCCAATGGGAATGATGGGAACCAAACCAATGGCATTAATTACCCCGCTGCCTATGCCAATGCCATCGCCGTATCTGCGACAGACCATCAAGGAGTCATCACTGGCTATTCAAATGCGGGACCAGAAACAGACATCGCCGCGCCTGGTGGAGATGTCAGTGTCGACACCGACAGCGATGGACAAGTCGACGGAATCCTGCAAGAAACCATCATCAGTGGCAGCTACAATTATTATTTCTTTGAGGGCACCTCCATGGCAACCCCTCACGTAGCAGGGGCGATGGCCTTGGTGATGGCCGCAGGCGCCACGGCCGCTGAAGCCGAATCCTACTTGAAATCAACAGCATCCGATCTGGGTGCCACAGGTACGGACAACCTCTATGGGGCCGGTGAGATTCGCATCCAAGACGCAATTGACGCCTATGAAAATGCTCAATCCGCTACTCCTGGGGTTGACTCTTTAGAAGCTGGCGACCTCTTCATTACCGAAGTGATGCACAACCCAGACATGGTTGTCGATTACCGGGGAGAGTGGATTGAACTCTACAACAACTCAGGGGCGGAAGTCAACCTCAATGGTCTACAAATTGACAATGGTTCTGATGCTGGAATCACAGTCGGCCAAGATGTATTGGTTGCTGCCGGAGAATATGTTGTGTTGGGCGTATTTGCCAGTTCCGTCGGGAATGGTGGATACACACCCGATTATGTTTACCCATACAATGACTTGCGACTCAATAAAGATACAACCCTTACGGTATCCAATGGGTCAACAGTGTTGGATACCCTCTCCTATGCCAGTTCAACACACAGTACAAACGCTGCCGGTGTGTCATTAAGCCTCGACTCGTTGACCCCAGAAGACAACGATGTTGCCGGAAATTGGTGTATCGCAACAACATCCTATGGGGATGGTGACCTAGGTACACCTGGATCAGCAAACGATACGTGTCCTGTATCGGTGTCATTGTCGAGTTTGAGTTCTGGTGATTTGGTCATCAGTGAAGTGATGGTCGATCCGGCCTCTGTCGCCGAT
>CBFICN010000206.1:282-7076 GCA_965661045.1 uncultured Myxococcota bacterium | reverse complement strand
GACGAGATCGATTCGTTGGCAGGATTGACTGACGACTATTGGCAATTGGACTGGATTGAAGGTACCTGGGATATTTGGACCCCAAGTACAACTGGCTATCAGCGGTACAGCAGCGTCAACGCCTTAGACTTTACCACCCAAGGTGTGGGCGATGAATTCTCGAGCATTGAAGCGCTACTCGGAGAACAGGTCGAAGACCTATTTATTTGGGGAGCCGAAGCCTACTTTGTATTGAATGGAAACATTGCGGCGGCCGATTGGAATGCTCAAGAGTACACTTGGCAACTGAGAGACAACAACATACTATCTGCGGAAGGCATCACGTTGTCCTCTCCATCTTTGGTACGCAAAGGAGACGAGTTGAGGATGGTCGTCGTTGCACAAGACGACACAGGGAGCTGGATAGCCGTCGCTTCACAAGATGCCGGTGGAAATTGGCGACTCGGAAACAGCATTCTAAACAGTGAAGAAGGCTCGATCGTCGATGCCACCATTGTCGAAGAGTTCGGATTGAATCAATGGCGCATCTTCGCAACTGTACATGATGAAAATGGGATGCACATACAGCAATGGAGAAGCGTTGACGCTGACTGGAGTGAGTGGGCTTCCGCAGGTGGGCTTCAAACAGACGGCATGGACCTTGGCGCACCTGTAGTATCGGAGGAGTCCGACCGATTCCGCATGTGGTACGCCGTCGGAGAAAATGGCATTTGGAACATTGAGTACGCAGAAAGTATCGACGGTGAATACTGGGAGCGCATTGGACCTGCGCTGTCCACCAATATCGAAGGGACCACACCACCCCGTGTTGGAATGCAAGCCACACCGATGTCGGCTTTTAGACTCGAGGGAGAATCTGCCGGCTATCAAGGGACTGTAGAAGTCGGTGAAACAGCCGTGTTGGACACACAAGGCTGGGCGCTCAGCGTCGCGGCGGGACAGTGGCTGGATACAGACTTGTTTGGCGCCGATTCTGCTGGAGGATTGTACGTCGCCAACCAAGTAGACACCATCAGTGTACTCTCGTTGACCGATGCCACTGGCACACAGCGTATTGGTTACCTAACAGAGCTTGGAGAACAAGGTCTGTGGGTCGAACCCGAAGGCGACGCAATCTCTGTTGAGTCTCCCACGCTTTGGAAAGACGATGACACTTGGCACCTTGCCTATGCTGAAGTATTGGGAGATCAAGGTGAGCAAAGTCGGATTGTAGAGCGTACCAGTACCGATGGGATGACCTGGTCTGAAGCGACAGTGATGTTGGAACCCCATGACGATTGGGCAAGCATGAAGGTTGAACCCACTGACTGGCTGTTGATCGACGACACCCCAACCCTTGTCTATGCTGGATTTGATGACAGCACTTGGTCAATTGGTTTGAGCCAATGGGATGGCACATCATGGAATACCAGTACTGAACCTTGGTTTGATTTGGGACGTCCAGGCTCCTGGGATGATTCAGGTGTTCGGGATGGAAAAATACAATTCGAAAATGACGAGTTGCGCTTGTGGTACGCTGGGTTTGATGGGGAACAATGGCGTATTGGATCAAGTCTCCAGGTAGACAACGAATGGAATCGTCAAGAAGAAGCCACGGTTGACCAAGGGTGGTTTCACAACGAGGGTGTACGACGACCACTGCCAAGCTACATCAATGGTCAATGGTTCTTGTATTATGGTGGTCAAATGGATGACACCTTGCGCGTTGGACACGCCATTGGTTCAAGCCCAACTGCAATGCGCCCCCTCTATCGATACCCCACGTTGGGAGATTACATTTCTTTTGAAACCCAAAAAGGCGACGAAGAAGGCAATACCATACCTCTGGAAACCAGTGTCACCGACACCACCACTTTTGGGATTGGTCTCACCGACATTGCCATTGACTCAGAGCGTGGTTTTCTCTACGCTTCGAGCAAACTGATGCCCCACATCGCCGTCGTCGATATTCGAGACGATTCCCAAGGAGACTTTGTCGATCGAAATTACTTGGATGAAGAAGCGCGTTTGGTGTTGCCCACTTCAATGGGCTCTGCTGGTTTTCGACAAGTGCTGCCACACCCGGACGGACAGCATTTA
Organism: uncultured Myxococcota bacterium; assembly: GCA_965661045.1. Classification (GTDB taxonomy): domain Bacteria; phylum Myxococcota_A; class UBA796; order UBA796; family UBA796; genus CAJWHX01. The sequence continues at coordinate 4,997 of CBFICN010000206.1, read as the reverse complement.
TTGGCCATTGGCGACTCACCTGAAGCCGTGTTTATCATCGACATGACCGAAGTACTCGATGATGCCCAAACAGATCGCCTCTTCGATCTACAAAGTGACTGGTTGCCTTTGCCTGTTGGGGGTGAAGAAGATGCAGGCGAGCGCACCCGTACCAGTATGGGACCCGCAACCATGTTGATCGACTCGGTACACGATCGACTGTTTGTCAGCAATTTTAATGCAAACTCAATTACGGTGTTCGACTTGTCTATCCAAGGTGGAACACAGATTGTTGAACTGGACACTCAAGGGGAGAACCCCTATTCAATGGCGCTGACGCCTGACGGCAACACATTGGTTGTGTCCAATTACACCGGAGACGTTGTGGACAATGTTTCTCACAGCACTTTATCTGTCTTTGATGTCAACCCACTGTCAGAAACGGTGTTCACGTTGCAAACACAGGTGGTGAACCAATGATTTGGCTCTTGCTCGGATTTGGGTGTACACAAAATCTACCGTACAATTCCTTGTTTGATGCACCCTCTGCTGGTGCAGTCTTACCTGCGCAACAAAGTGCCTTTGAGCAACCGTTGGGGTTTATTTCCAATCGACGCAGTGGCATCGTTGTTCCATTGGACTTACAACACAACAGTGCACTGTCGGATCAAATTGCCACGCCTTTCATGAGACCACGAGGGGTCGCGTTGGGGGCAAATCGCCAAATTTCCTCCATTCACGTCGATACACCCGCAGAAGATAGAATCTCCTTATACGCAATTGATCAGCAGCACAATGCCTTGATCATGAGTCCATACATCATCGGGATGACACCATCCCCAGAAGTCGTTACCCCCACCTTTGATGAAATCCGATTTGAAGACGTTGACGGATCAGGTGACAGCCCCACATTGACTGTTGAAGGTCTGATGCCCGGTGCCACCACAACAGAAGATTGGACCATTCAATGGTCGGATCGCGAGCAAGGCTGGATTGTAAACGGCAGTCAATCTGGACGCCAAGAAAACTTGTTGTTGTCCAATACCGATTACGTCTCTGACTTTGAAGAAATCAGACTCCAAGTCGATGGTTCAGCCTCTGATGGCGACTACTTTACCTTCTCTACCGATACCCAAATTGTCGAAACGGACTTGGGTGGGGTTCCCCTTGCTTTGGAAGCGTGGGATGAGGCTCACCTCTTAATCAGTGTCTGGGACCCCACCAATCAACAAAGTTGGCTAACGGTGTACAACAAACGACAACAGAGTGAAGTCGGTCGATGGACAGCACCAGAAGGCAGTCAACTCGGTACCATGACCATCTTGGAGGACACTGTCTGGATCGCCGATCAATACAACGATCTGTTGTTCGAAATTCAACTGGACATTGGAGATATCGAAAACAGTGTCAATACAGAAGTTGTGACATTGGGACCTGTTTCGGATCTCAGTGCATTGAAGACCCAAGAGTATACCCGCCTGTATGTCGCAAGTGAACAACGCATCGACATTTGGGATCTTGAAACCCAAAAATGGATGCAAGTCAATCCACTCTCTCCCTTTCGAGGGGGTGTGGACTTAAACTCACCCGTTGTGGGCATCTCTGCAACACAAGAACCCATTCAGTTGCAAAGCACCAGCGCTTGGTTGGCGCCAAAAGAAGACCACGTGATTGTTGCCACCCTTTTCAACGGCTCTACAGTCATGCTCGAAGGCTCTACGGGGTGCATTGCGACTGTACCAGGTGGCTCCAGCCTCAGTTTGGACGGTACTGCCTATGGTGAAATTGAGTTTACCGATACCGGTCCATCATCCAATCCTCAAATTTTCGCCTCCGATGATGGCACAATGTTGTCGACGTCGAATTGTGGTGGCGTATTGCTGGATGAAGACTGGACTGTCAGTTTTGATGGCCGCACTGGGGACTGGTTGGTGGAAGGATCTCGATCAGGAGAGCAAGAGAATCGTGCCAAACTCGATGAACGATACCTCTCAGACAACGGCGCGTTCTCGTTTCTGATCGTCAACGGTGGCCTGCCTCCAACCGATGGAGATGCCTTTACCTTTTCAACGTTGAGCAACATCTTAGAACTCAGCTTGGTAACCAATACCGCAGGCTCTACAGAAGCCTTAGAAGTTCCTGCCGCTCCGATTGCGTTCACAGACTTTCCCGACTCCGACAAGGGATGGGATGAAGCGTCCCCCAATCAGTACGCCCTAATCCCAGTTACCAATACCAACGTGGTCCTCCGATTGAACTTGGAAACTTGGATAGTGGAACACGTCTGGAACTAAGACGACAACGTCTAAACATCCAAAACAAGAAAAGGAGACCGTATGGTCTCCTTTCGCAATTCTCAATCGGTCAATGATGGAATTATTCTACTGTTCCATCACAATCATTGTCGATGGCATCACCAATCACTTCAGGATTCCCTGGATAAGCGAGTGGCTCCAAGTCGTTACAATCTCCCTGACAAGTAGACACGCCATCTCCATCGTCATCCAACTCATTCAACATTGGATCGGTGTCATCACAGTCATCGGCAGTTGGTGTGCCATCTTGATCGCAATCGCCCGAAAGTGCTGCATCTGTTCCATCAGTGTCATCACAGTCGTCCGCTGTTAGAACACCGTCGCAATCGGCATCGTCTGCTATCACTGTTGAAGTAGCATCGGTATCGTCACAGTCATCGGCTGTTAGAACACCGTCGCAATCTGCATCGTCCGCTATCACTGTTGAGGCAGCATCCGTGTCATCGCAGTCATCTGCAGTCAAAACACCATCACAATCGGCATCGTCTGCTATCACTGTTGAGGCAGCATCCGTGTCATCACAATCGTCAGCAGTCAGAACACCGTCACAATCGGCATCGTCTGCAATAACAGTTGAAGTAGCATCGGTATCATCACAGTCGTCCGCTGTTAGAACACCATCACAGTCGGCATCATCTGCTATCACAGTTGAAGTAGCATCCATATCGTCACAGTCATCTGCGGTCAAAACACCATCACAATCGGCATCGTCTGCTATCACAGTTGAAGTAGCATCGGTATCGTCACAGTCATCGGCTGTTAGAACACCGTCGCAATCTGCATCGTCTGCAACCAAAGTTGAAGTAGCATCGGTATCGTCACAGTCATCGGCAGCGAGAACGCCATCGCAGTCGACATCAAGAACGATTGCGCCTAAATTGACATTGGTATCATCGCAATCATCAGTAACAAGAACGCCGTCTTGATCACAATCGCCGGCAAGCAACGCATCCGTTTCATCGGTATCATCACAATCATCGGCAGTGATAACACCGTCACAGTCTCCATCTTGATACTCAATCGTTGACCCTGCATCATTATCGTCGCAGTCTCCATCACACGTCGAGAATCCATCGCCGTCTAAGTCCACCCCCTCCAACGAGGCATTGAGATCGTTGCAATCTAGGCCACCAAAATTTAAGGAGTCCGAGCCATCCCCATCTTGATCAAAGTCAGACAGACCGTCACAATTTTGGTCTACACCGTCATACCATATTTCTGTAGCATGTGGTCCAATCGCAGGATCATCATCTGCACAATCTCCTTGTGCTTCATCAAATCCATCGCCATCATCGTCTCCTGCCACAGCGTCTTCATCAACTGAACCATCACAATCATTGTCCAAGCCATCCACGTTGGCGTCTGAGGCATTGGGGTGGACGCTAATATTGAAATCATCGCAATCACCATCACAAGTCGTGTACCCATCGCCATCCACATCTTTGGATTCTACAGAAGCGTCGGTGTCATCACAATCTCCGTCACAGGTCGATGCGCCATCGCCGTCCAAATCCAGCCCTTCTACGGTTGGGTCTAAATCGTTGCAATCATTTCCAAAACACATGGGTGGGAAAGAACCATCGCCATCGTTGTCCATTTGACCGACCGAAGGATCAGCATCGTCGCAATCGTTGTCGCAGGTCGACAATCCATCGCCATCTACATCCATCAAGTTTGCATTGGAGTTGTAATCATTGCAATCCCCGTCACAAGTCGAAAATGCATCGTTGTCAAAGTCAATCGGATTCAAGAAAGAAGAGGCATCATCACAATCCCCATCACACGTCGAGTAGCCATCGCCATCGTTGTCATCCAGATTAAAGGCTGCATCAGAATCGTCACAGTCTCCGTCACAAGTACTGATGCCATCCATGTCGCTGTCTAGGGGTGTATAGAACGCGTCAGAGTCATCACAATCGTCCAGACAAGCAAGGAAGCCATCACCATCTTCATCAGTGGAACCGACAGTTGCATCTGAGTCGTCACAGTCATAGGTCAAAGCGGTCGGATCACCACAAGTCGATAGACCATCGCCATCATCGTCTGCAGGTGTTTTAATTGCGTTGTTGTCATCACAATCGTCGTCACAAGTGGAAAAGCCATCGCCATCAACATCTGCCAGATTTAAACTTGCTGAGAAGTCGTTGCAATCTCCATCACAGGTCGTAAACCCGTCGCCATCCAAGTCGTCGACATTCAGTGCAGAATCGGAATCATTACAATCTCCCCAACAAGCAAATGCACCATCGCCATCCAGATCGATTGCGCCCACACCTGCATCCAAATCATCACAGTCACCATCACAGGTATTGACACCATCTGAATCAAGGTCATCTAAGTTGCGTTCGGCGTCTGTATCGATACAGTCTCCATCACAAGTGGAGTATCCATCTCCGTCGACATCGCTGAGATTCAAATCTG
>CBFICN010000206.1:0-257 GCA_965661045.1 uncultured Myxococcota bacterium | reverse complement strand
CATTACAGTCTGTACCAGCATCGTACGGAAAAACAGCATTGGCATCCCCATATCCATCTCCATCGCCATCAAACAAACACAAGTCTGCTGACTCGGCCACAGCACCTGGGAACTGTGTAGCGTCGGCATCGTTACAATCATTTCCAGCTGGCACAGTCGCAACTGTTGGATTGGCGTCTCCAGACCCATCACCATCTGCATCCAAGAAGCAGGCCGTTGTAGACTCCAACTCTGCAGCACCTGGATAAGCGAGAAGA
>CBFICN010000205.1:0-7110 GCA_965661045.1 uncultured Myxococcota bacterium | reverse complement strand
CCGATAACAACCTTTTGGGCTTGGATGACAAACGTTTTTTCGCCTTCCGTTACTTTTAAACAACCAGACGTGGTACTCATCAATGCACCTGCGACGAGTGCTGCGATCAATTTTTTCATGGGATACTCCATTGAGGGTAATAATGTGGATCAAATGCTCAATCCGTACCTAGTGTACACTATTTGGTTGATTTTGTATTGTATATTTAGGACGGGTGCTTTTATGGCTTACTTTCTAAAACACGAAAACCCACACCGAAGCGTGGGTTTTGAAGTGGCGCCCTCACCAGGATTTGAACCTGGGACCTGCGGATTAACAGTCCGTCGCTCTAACCAGCTGAGCTATGAAGGCACAACGCTCTATGAAAATATCTGATTCTGTATAGCGCGTCAACCCAAAATCTAAACTTTGTGAAATTTGAAGATCTCTTCAAGATACGTTTGTATGTGTTCGTTAATTGGTCGCACAATGAGTCATTTTGTCTTGTATGTCCACTGTTTAAGGTTAGGTTTAAAGGTGAATTTGGAGGTGCCATGCGCGTAGAGTGTTTTACTGTGGGCAATTTTGCCGTGAACACATATTTGCTGACCGATGAAGCGACGGGAATGTCAGCGATTGTCGACACTGGAGAGACGGGGGAGCTGAGAGAGCGACTTCAAAATTTGGATCTTGCACCCAATATCGTGATGATTTTGTTGACCCATGGGCACATTGATCACGCCGGCTCATTGGCGCTGTTGCAAGAAGTATGGGACGTCCCTACATATTTACCCAAAAAAGAGCGGGTGCTCTTTGATACTTTGCCGATGCAGGGCAGCATGTTTGGCATGCCTCATTTGAATCGTCCCTGTGGAAGAGTGGATCATGAAATTGAAGACGGTTTTGAGATTATGCTTGGCGAAACCAAATTGCGGTTCATTTCCACACCGGGTCACACGCCTGGCCAAGGGTGTTGGTACGATGACAATGACATCATTGTTGGCGATACACTGTTTGCTGGCAGCATTGGTCGAACAGACTTTCCAATGTCCGATCCACAGTTGATGAAAGAGTCTCTACGACGGCTGTTTACACTGCCCGGTCACTTGCGTGTGCACAGTGGACACGGTCCGATGACCACTTTGGAGACCGAGTTGGGAAGCAATCCCTTTGTGGGGTACATCCGTCAAGAAAGAGGTCTACCCGCCGGTCGATCACTGCGTTGGTAATGCATCAAATGTTTGTTTGAGGGCGCTCCACTTAATGTGGGCATCGGTCTTTTCTGAGAATTGTTGCTCCTGAACAAATTGTGTTGCTTCTTCAAAGAGTGCGCGTGCTTGGTCAAACTGGTCAGCATCGAGGTGTATTTCAGACGATATACACAGGAATTTGGTAAATTCTTCCACATCTGTGCGCAGTAGGTCTTGATTGATATCGGACAAGAGTTCGAGAGCCTCACTGTGTTTGCCTTGTAACGAACGAAGTTTGGCAAGGCTGCTTTGAAAGACGTTGGCTGCGATTGGATAGATGTCAACACCGAGCGCAATGGCTTGTTGTAACTCGGAGTCAGCCAGTTCCAATTTCCCCATCCGCATCAACAGGTCACCGAAGTTGCCGCGAGAGATGCACTCGTTGGACTGCACACCGGTTTCCAGTGCAATGGCAATGACGTCGCGATAGAGGTTGGCCGCTTCTTCAAAACGTTCTTGTTGGGCGTAAATGTTGGCGATGTTGCCCAAGTACAAAGATTCTCGGTTTCGGTCTCCAATCTTTCGCAACTCTTGAATGCCAAGATGGTAATATTCCAAGGCTTTCTCGTCTTCTCCCATGACGTTGTGGCACAACCCGACATTGCAGTACAGAGTGCCGGTGCGAATATTGTTGCTCAGCGCCATGTCCAACGCCTGTTTAAGATAGGACAGCGACTGTTCATAGTCTCCTAGGATGCGACAGCACAATCCGGCTTTCTCCAATGCAGATATTTGCTTGACGTGGTTGCAGGCCTGCAATATCTGTAAACTTTCTTCATGAAATTGGAGTGCTTTGTGGATCTCTCCCAGTCGTCGATGACACCCCCCAAGAAAGTTGGTGACGGTTCCATAGGCAACTTGATTGCCACTGATGTGGTGTTGCTGTCGAATCTCGGTCGCGATGGTGATGGCATCCTTGAGTTTACCGGTGTGGGAGAAGATGGTTGCCCGCAAAAATCGAGTTTCCAGTACTTGCTCCACGTTGCCCAACATGTCAAACAGTTGCAATGCTTTGTCGAGGTGGTGCAGGGCTTGTGGATAGCGTGTGGACGTTGTTTCATAGCGCGCCCATTGAAAGGCGACGTTGGCAATGAAGCTTCGTTCCTCTATTTCGTTCTCAGACAGCCACACTGAAGCGGGGATTTCAGTTTGTGTTCGGTGCAGCAATTGTTGTAAAGAACTGGTTGAGCGAAGGTTTAATTCCAAACACAGTTGCTCTGCTTGTCTCAATGTAGTTTTGGTGCCACCTAGATCGTGTACTGCGTATAAGACACTGGCTTTGCGACACAAAAACTTTCCATACTGCTCTTTGTGTTCACGAACTTGTGCTTCCCCTTTTTCCAGTGCTTGAAGGGCCAATTCTGGCGAACCCATTTTGATCAACACCATTGCCAACTCACCTCGGAAGGCACCGGCTGCAAACTCTAGGTGTCGGTCACAGATTGCAATCGCCTGTTCAAGATCTTCTCTGGCACGGTCAAAATTGTTGAGATCAATGGCGCACATGGCTCTATTGCCAAGAAATACCCCGTGGTTGACTGGGTTTTCACATTGAATGGCCATCGTGATCGCCTGATCAAAGTGGGTGATGGCTTGTTCGATGTTGCCTTGTTCATGATGGATGGTTCCCAGATTGCCATCGAGCGCGCTGAGTTTGTCTGGTTTATCCAGCAACGCAAAGATGCTGTGGGCGCGTTTGTATTGTCGCAGAGCTTGTTCTAAGTTTCCATCCGCCTGATACAGCAGTCCTAGATTGCCGATGATGCGGGCTTGACTTTCTTTTAGATCGGAGACTTCAGCCAAATCCAACGCCAAGTGATAGCGCTCAATGGCGGTTTCACGATTGCCCAAGCGCGTGTGGAGCACCGCAATGTCAATCAACAAAGACAGTCGGTCGTGCTGGTGTGCCAAATAGAGTTCCTCCAAATGTTCGGCAATGCCCAAGGCATGTCGCAACTGTCCACCGCTCGACAGGTCTTTCATACACCGTGTGAGCAGTACAAATTGTTCAGCGACGTCTAACCGTATGTATTGCTGCTGGGCTTGGTTAAGGGCGTCGAGCCATTCATGTCGCTGAATGTGGAGATCGTATTGCGCTTGGAGAGCATTGAGAGACGTGGAGGGATTTGTCGAGCAAATGCTTTTAAAGGGAGAGGGGATGGATTCAATGGGGCCGTCATCGCTGTCCGTTTTGAGCGTGGGCTGAACCTTTCGGATGGCAATCAGTTCTGCAAGGGCATCCTCGCTGCGACCGGTTTCTTGCAACAGTTCAATGTAGAGCAACTGGATGGGTTGGGTGTGTCTGGCATCGAGATCTGTACGTGCCAAAAACAACTCGGCAACTTCCAAGCCTGTAATGAAGGGACCACATTGCTTTAAATTTTTTAGGAGGCGTGTGCAACACGTGCTGGCATCGCTGGGTGCTCCGTGTATACTGGCGACCGTTAACAAATTGAGGTCGACCGATTGAGATGGGTCAGTCGAGAGGGTGCGGGCTAGATGATCTGCCATTCTGTGATGGGTGGCTTGGATCAGCAGTGGTTCCGCCTGCGTCGCTGCATAGTCTCGAATGGACTTGAGCATCGTGTAGGTTGTGATGCCGCTTCGGTACTCTCGATTGATGAGGCTGTGCTGTGTCAACACATCGAGTACGTCTGACAGAGAGTGACCACCGGGCAAATCGACAATGGACTCTGCCAAGGTGAGGGTAAAGGCAGCTGGAACAACGCTCAATTGATACAGAACTTGTTTCTCCAAGTCAGACAAGGAGGTGCAAGACCACGACAGCGCCATTTGTAGGGTGGGTTGTTCACTGCTGTTGGAGCGCAACAGGGCAAACCGTTCTTCGAGTCTGGTCACGATTTCAACCAGAGAAAACTCAGCGATGCGGGCACCAGCCAATTCAATGGCCAACGGGATTCGATCCAACGTGTTTACAATGGTGAGCACAGAATGTCGATTGCTTTCGGTCAAGGACCAACTGGGCAACTGTTGTTTACAGTGTTGAGAGAACAGTTCAATGCCGTTTAAGACCGACATGGGATGCAGCACAAAGGATTTCTCAAGTGGGTGCTCAAAGCCTTTGCGTGTGGTGGTGAGCAAGCGAATATTGGGACAACGGTCCAATATTGTACCCAGTAAATTGACGCTGTCAGGGTTGAGGCTTTCTGCATTGTCGATGATCAAGACTGAACTGTCAGAACTGCGGGTGTGTTTTGGGTGGTTGCGGTTTAAAATCGCAATGGTCAAATCAAACGGATCACTTCCCGTTTGTTGTACGCCGAGGGCTTGGGTGAGGCGCTGCAACAACGTCGCGGGGGTTTGACAGTCTGTGGCGTCACAAAAGACAATGTCCCAACTGCGTTCTTTGCACCATTGCGTAGAGACTTGCCAAGCCAAGTGGGTTTTGCCAACACCAGCCAGTCCAACGATGCTCACCCATGAATGCTCTTGTAGCGCATCGATGACGTGTTGTTTTTCAGAGCGGCGCTCGATGTTCACCCCATGACTTTTTTGAGACTGTACCGAAGCCAAATCCACCGAGCGAATGTTTTCCCAGCGTTCTTGTTCGTGGGGCGAGAGACGATCTAGGTAGGCATTGAGCCGACGTTCGGTTTTTGAGATGGACTTGTGGTTGCCTTCAAGCACGGCATCCAAATAGTCTTGATATTCGAGCCTAATCAGACGGTTGTAAATTTCGGGAAGATGAGGCGCATAGAGAATGGCACCTTGTGCTTTTTGGTAAATACCATCTCGAATGCTGTCCATCTGTTGTCGTTTCTCTTGAAGGGCACACCAGGTTTGCCACCATTCAATGGAGAGTTCTGTCTCATCAATTCGAGGTTGATTCAGAGATGGGGTCAGGTTGAGACACTCCAGTTCTACCACGTCGATTTGACGTTGGAGGGCGTCGATTTCTCGTAAGATTTGTCGGGCTTCCTCCTCTTGACGGGCACCGTCGAGCCAAGATTGAATGGCTTGTTGCATTTCTTTGGCGTCTTTGAATCGATCTGCGGGATTGAACTGCATCGCGCGTTCGCAAATGTCAATCAGTTCTGTAGGAATGGGCAGGGCGGTTGGGTTGTTGGATAGCCATTCACGGATGGAGGCACTGCGTGTTTTCTTGTGTTTCAAGATATCGGGCATTTGTCCCAAAAAGGGTTTGCTTTGGGTCAGGATGTAAAACAAAATGACACCGAGAGCGAAGATGTCGGCCTTGCCATCAATTTTCTCGGCGGCGCCATGTATTTGTTCGGGTGCCATGTATCTAGGTGTTCCGGAAATCATGACCTTTTTGTTTTCAATATAGGCTTTGGAAGCCTTGATTTGCACCCAATTGTGGTTTGACTGGTACAACGAACGAAGTCGTGCCACGCCCCAATCGACCACCAAAATCTCTCCATATTCCCCAACCATGATGTTTGCGGGTTTGAGATCTTGATGAATGACACCCCGCATGTGTGCATAGGCAACCGTTTGGCAGATGTTTTCCATGGCGTCGATCAGACGGCGTAGGTTCCAGCCACTGTGGGTGGTGTTCCAACGACGGTCGGATACACGGTGCACGGTTTGAATGATGTCTTCTAGGGTTTGCCCTTGAATTTCACGCATGGTGAAGTAGATGTTTCCATCGTCATCTTGTTGTATGTCGTGGATGGGTACAATGCCGGGGTGTTGGAGTTGTGCTGTAATCTGGGCTTCCACCACGAAGTTTTCTTGCTCATAATTGGATTCGGACTTCTCTTTGTGCAACTGTTTGAGGGCAACAGAGCGGAGCAATTGGGTGTCTTTCATTTGCCAGACGGTCGCCATTCCCCCTTGACCCAGTTTGCTGAGTGCCCGATAGCGTTCAGTCCCCAAATTGACTTGGGGAGTGTCGTGGCTGGGCAAGCCAAAGTTCATGCTTTGGAGGTCTTCCATTGAAAAGCTTGAATCGGAACCGTCAAACAGTTCATCTTCGTTTAAGGCTTGGGTGGCGTCTGGATCGACAAAGGACTGGGTTTGTTCTTCAAAGAACTGCTCAATCTCGGTGGGGTCTTTGCTTTGGAGGAAACTCTGTAGCAGGTTTTTCAGTTTGTTGTTCCACATGGTTGCTCGGGGAGGGGCATCGGTTCGTGTAATGATTGTATCCATTTTCTTTGAGGAACCCCAACAATTCCACATTGGACCCTTGACACAACTCAACTGCCAGAGAGGAGGGGGCCCCAATGGCCATCAGTAGAGGAATCCGAAATGCCAATGCTTTTTGCGCGATTTCAAAAGCCACACGCCCACTGACCAACAAAGCGAGGGTTGAACCATCCAAATCTTGCTCGATCGCCCATCCTATGACCTTGTCAACGGCATTGTGACGCCCGACATCTTCCCGCAGTACCCTCAAGGAACCATTCAAGTCAAAGAGGGCTGCAGCATGGGTGCCTCCAGTTTGGGCAAAGTGGTTTTGTGCAGACCGCATGGCCTGTGGGGTTTGACAAATCCAGTCGAAACTGGGCAATGAAACGGCGTGTTTGAGCGGTGGGAAATGTTGCCAGATTCGATCCTGTGTTGCTTTGCCACAGATTCCACAAGACGAAGAGGCAAACAACGCTCGGTCAGCAGAATGTCGACGTTTTGCAGGTACACCACCTGCGAGGACCACATCGATGGTGTTGTATTGGGGCGCTGATGGTTCGACAATGTGTTTGATTGCAGCAATGTCGCTGGCTTCTTCGATGACGCCCTCGGTGAGCAAAAAACCCGTGACCAATTCAATGTCTTCACTGCGATTGGGTTGGCGCATCAACACTGCGATGGATCGCCCTTCAATGCGAATTTCCAAGGGTTCTTCCACTGCGATTTGATCTTGGAGTGTGGTGGAGCTCGTGGATCGATGGCGCTGAAT
>CBFICN010000204.1:0-7118 GCA_965661045.1 uncultured Myxococcota bacterium | reverse complement strand
CTGCTCAACTCAAACTGACAGGTCGAAACCTCGATGTCACACTGATTGACCCCGCTGAAAAACATTACTACCAACCCATCTGGACCCTTGTTGGTGGCGGTGTGTTCTCCAAAGAGATCTCTGAAAAAGACATGAAGGACTTCATTCCGGATGGCTGTCACTGGATTCAAGATTTCGTCACAACCTTTGACCCTGACAACAACAAACTGTCAACAAAGTCTTCTGGAGATGTGTCCTATGACTATTTGATTGTGGCACCTGGGATATCTGTAGACTGGAACGCCATTGCTGGGCTCAAAGAAGCCCTAAGTAAAGACACGCCAAATGTCGTCAGCAATTACTCTTATGACACTGTAGACAAAACTTTCCCAGCCATTGAACGCTTCCCCAAAGGTGGAACGGCAATCTTCACTCATCCCAACACACCAGTAAAGTGTGGTGGTGGACCAATGAAGATCATGTACTTAATGGCCGACTACCTTCGCAAAAACAACAAATCTGAAGACTCAAACATTCAGTTTTACAAGGCTGGTGGTGCAATTTTTGGGGTCACCAAATACAAACTGGCGTTGGAAAAAGTGGTTGACCGATACGGCATTGACTGTACTTGGAAACACCACTTGGTCGAAGTTCGTGGAGAAGAGAACATTGCTGTGTTTGAAAACCTCGACACCAAAGAACAGGTAGAACGACCGTACGACTTCATGCACGTCACCCCACCCATGTCGGCTCCACAGTTCCTCAAGGACAGCACTTTAGGCAATGACGGTGGCTGGGTGGACGTAAACAAGCACACCCTTCAACACAACCGCTACGCCAACATCTTCTCTTCTGGAGACTGTGCCGCCCTTCCAACTGCGAAGACGGGAGCCGCGGTTCGCAAGCAGGCCCCAGTGGTTGTCGCCAACCTGCTCGCACACTTGGATGGCAAAAAAATGGAAGCCACGTACGATGGATACTCGTCTTGTCCGTTGGTCACAGGATATGGCAAACTGATTCTGGCCGAGTTTGACTACGATGGAAACCCCGTTGAATCATTCCCATTTGATCAAGGTAAAGAGCGATATTCGATGTATGCATTGAAAGCCTATGGTCTACCTGAAATGTATTGGCACGGAATGTTGCGCGGTCAAATGTAAACACCACACCGACAACTACACTCAAAGCCATGCAGTTCTGTGTGGCTTTATTTGTGTTGAAAGCATTCCGCAGTGAGTGTCTCGACAGAAAGGGGACAATCTGTAGACTTTTTGGTGTATCGCTGTGTTCGATACGTATCCCAACGGGTTTCATGGGTCGTGTGAACTTGTATATTGGTGAAGGCTTTTATCCCATCCGTCTCCAAACGAGACATACAACCTGGGTCATCTTTCCATTGCCAAATCGGAATGTATACCGTTGGAGGCTTCACACTTGAAGAGGAAACAAAGAACCCCTCAGTGATTGTTAAAACTGGGCATCCTGATACTTGAACCGAAGCATTCACCGTTGCCCATCCAGTCCAGTCTGATGGATGCTTCAACCGAAGTTCCAGCTTGGGGACAGACGATAAGTGATGTTTTACCTTCGAGTGTTCTTCCGAGATTCGAAACACCGTATACTGTTGCAATCTGGATACAAAATATTCTTGCTGTAAGACTTCGGTTTTCCACTCTTTCACAGCGCTCACACTATCCAATGACACAGTTCCTTCACGACCTTGAATCGTCAATGGAATATCGGGGTACAGATACTCAACCTCACGGGTCATCATCTCTGAATGGGGCGTCATCCAGCCTGTACTTTGGAGCAGACGATAAGCGGCAAATCGATGGTTCGACAGTTGAGCCCCTGCGAAGAAATCGATGTATGTCAACCTAAGTGGGTCATTGGACACCCCCACTGTGTCCTGTTGTAATATCCAGTCCGACAACACGCTTGTAATACTCGAAACCGATGCCAACCCTCCACAATCTAAGGTATTCTCGTTCCAGATCATGACAGGTCCTTCATCATGAACACACACACCTTCGCCTGTTCCTGGGGTAAAAATGATTGATTCAACAACCGGATGGGGCCACTGTGGCTCTGCAAGTCCTTTCAATAGGCCCGCCGCTGATATGGCTGATACACACACCACGCCAAATACAGTCAGGGTCGCTTTTCGGAGAGCAGATTTCGAGTGCTTCGTTGATCTCACCGAATGATGACCACATTTTGTTGGGAGCGCGCCAACAGTTTACCTGTCGAAGACCACAGCATATTGTTTTCCACAGCATAGCCTTCATGTACTTCAGAACAAGCATTGTGCAACAAACAGGGTTCTTCAGACGACAAGGGTTCTTCCATCGGACAAATATCCACGGTGAATGAGATGGTCCCCATGGGTCTAGGAGCGTTGAGTCCCAGTGATACTGCCGGCCACCAGGCATCCATCAGCGCAACAATCAACGCTGCATCCAATGTTTGATCGTGTCTAGAGCGAATCCAACCGCCACAGTCCAACTTCTGCGAACGCGTGAATGGAAAGGGTCCTATGGTTGGCCAGTACTCAAAATGCTGAGTAAAAGTCGGCATCAACGGATTTGCAGGGATTGAAGGCATCGTTGGGGGTGTTGGCTGAGGCATTTCAAAGTTGTGTCGATCGAAGTCATTGACGCGAGAACCACCACAAACCGCAGTACCGTGGGCAACAACCTTATTGGCCTGTAAACAAGCGACGTAATAGAACTGTGTGTTGGCCCCACAACGCACTTCTTGGACTTCAATCTGAACATCACCGGCCGCAACAGGCGCACACATATCCACCGTCAATCGACGAATTGGAAATCGACTGACGCGTTCAATCTTGTACACCATTTGCGCAAATACCAAGCCACCGTAGACTCCACGACCTTGATACCAAGAAGCGGTATCCTTCAACTCTAAGGACACCACCTGTCGAAACGGGTTCGTCAAATCACTCATTACACGTCTCCAAATTGATTTTCTATGTACCCCAATTCAAACCGCAAGGCCTGTTCTAAGTCAGCATACCAATAGTCAAATTCCAAATTCATAGCGACTTGTGGTTTGACACGGCGACCTTCAAGCAACAATGTCTGCCCCATTTCACCAAAGAGTGTACGAATGGCAAATTTTGGCACCGGGAGTATCGTTGGACGTCGAATGACAGCACCCAACACTTTGGTAAATTCTTTGTTTTGCACAGGCTTTGGAGAAACCACATTCACTGGGCCCGAAATATCTGTGTCGAACACCATCGTCATCAACAGTCCAAGAACATCTTCCAATGCAACCCACGGCATCCATTGTTGGCCACTTCCCAACTGTCCCCCAGCACCAGCAAGGAACGGAGGCAACATCTTTTTGAGCGCACCACCCTGCCCCGACAGCACCACACCCATTCGTGGATGAACCACACGAATACCGGCTTCTCTGGCGGCATCCGCGGCCGCTTCCCAAGCCACACAGACCTGACTGAGAAAATCTGATGTCGCCTCGGTAGATTCGGTAGCAACTTCAGTTGGATGATTGCCGTAAAAACCCACTGCTGAAACAGAAATCAACACTTCTGGGGGGTGCTGCAGTGATGCTAAGGTTTTTGACAACAGAGTGGTTCCGTCTACGCGACTGGACAAAATCCGTTTCTTTTTGTCGGCGGTCCAGCGACCATCGATGGACTCTCCCGCTAGATGAATGACCGCATCCATTCCCTCTAGACTCACTGCATCAATCGTCCCT
Source organism: uncultured Myxococcota bacterium (assembly GCA_965661045.1). GTDB lineage: Bacteria > Myxococcota_A > UBA796 > UBA796 > UBA796 > CAJWHX01. The sequence goes on along the minus strand of CBFICN010000204.1, from coordinate 3,395 downwards.
TCCTTCACATTCCACTGAATTTCGTTGGAAGATTGCGGGGCTCTTCTGACCAAATGAAATACTTGATGTCCAGCCGATCGAAGCAACGCACTGATATTTCGACCAATCAACCCAGAACTTCCAGTGATGGCTATCTTTTTCACACCCAAATGGGCATACTGTTCAAATCGAGTCAAATCCATGAGCGTCCTCAGATGTCGCAAGAGAAATGTCTGCGTAATTTTGGGGGCCACCACCCAGTCAAACAGACCCCAAAATGGGGCTTGAAAATCCAATTCATCAACCAAAGTGGATGCCCCTTTTGCATCCGCAACAAATCGATGTTGGTGTCTCCACTTTGAGAAAGGACCTTTCACTTGCTCGTCCACAAAACCTGTGGGGTTGGCATGCTCGGTGTGTCTAGCCACCAAGGATAGTGCAAAGGGACTCGGACCAATCTTCAAATGGACTTCTGTACCGGTCGAAATATCGCCAAACTGCTCTGCAATTGGTAAGTGGGCTGTATCTTCACCACCCCTCCACTCTTCAATTTGGATGGTATCCCAGGGGGGAATCAGCCGCTCGAAGGCACCACCCGACGCATGATAATCGTACAACTGTTGCTGTCCAACAGGCATGGGTGTCGCAAATCGTTTATTCGTCAAAGTACGCTCCTTTTTGACAAGGTAGCCCAGTCTCTTTGACAATCAATACAAAAATGCGCCACTTTTCTGGTCGAACTGTTACTCTCTGCGTCTCAGGCCCAACAACCCAAACGCACCCAATACCGACAGCCAAGCACCCCCTGCACCTGCTGATGCACAGCCCATTTTTGGTGCCTCCTCCTCAACCAAACAGGCGGGGTCCACAGCCTGACACACAGAAATGGTCGTACATTCATCGTCATCATAATAGCCATTGATCTCACAAAAGTCTGTTGTGCCGTGAACAGACACCACAGTCTCCAAAATCCAGTCGTGTACCAAATCGGTTCGAGTAGAGCCACTGGTCTGAGTGCAGTTTTCGTCTCCCCATGAGTGAACGGCGATTTGGACCCATTCTCCCCACTCTTCGTTGAAATACAACTGGGAGCCTCCAGAATCACCCGAACAAATATTGGCGTTGTTGGGGTTGTCAACATTGTCAGAAATGATGAATTGCTCTTGCAGGTCAGAAATTACCAAATCTGCTGAACGCTTGGTGCCAGAATCGTCTTGTCCACCACCGGTAATACCAAAACCCACCGATTTAATTTCTGTTCCAATCCACGTTTCGTCCAACGGCTCGGTCCAGTATAGCACTGGATCCACTGGTGCATCTTCCGCAAGCACCAACAATGAAAAGTCGTTGGCACCCAAAGTACCCGACCAACCACTTTGCAACTCTTCATACTCAGGATGAACGATGATGTCAGAGAATCCCACCACTGCGTCCGCCTCAGTTACAGAAGGACCGAAGAATGCTTTCCCGGCTTGAACAATGAGCTCCGGTGGCAAATCACCACCACAGTGAGCGGCAGATAGAATGATGCGTGGTGTAATCAAGGTTCCAGTGCAAGCAGAGAACGTATAGTCTCCAAACTCTGCGCCCAAGCCAACTGTCGCTGGAAATTCTGGTTCCAAAGAACCGTTCACAATATTTCCAATCGCCAAATTTACTGCAACAAGCCAAATCATAGTTTCTCCAACAAAATCACATGGGTTCTTTAACCGAGTGTAGACTCCAGACGGGCCTATTCAATGGTTAGAAAATGGTCAAAAGATATGTTCCTGTTGAATTCACCCCCTCAACAGTCAAGGGTACATCACTCTTCCCAACAAATGGTTTCAGATGATGGACTTTCATTCCCCGCAATATCTCGATGCACTGCGCGAAAACACCGCAAGGGATACTCATCCCCTGGACGAATCACTTGGCGATAATTGGTAGAGTCCAGCTCAGGTGGCAAAATAATTGTATGCATCAATGATTCATCACCAGTGGCGACATCATGGACTTCATAGACCTGTATGACACTGAGAAATTCACGTGTTGGCTCATCGACAGTGGTCAAAATCTCATACTTCATAGCGTCTTTCCAATCGCACTCTTGAACGGCTGTGGGTTCACGATTCATGTATTCAAGAAATACCGTTTCAGGGGCGGCAGCGTCCATGGTCAAACGATCACTGTCTGTCCGAAACCATTGTCCAGAATCCATTCCAGCATTGGGGTGAATGTCGGATGCCAAAACCGAAATGTAATAGTCCGTGTCGGGGTCTAAGTCTTCCAAGGGCTCTATTAAATATGTACAGTGAAACTCTTCATCGCCCTCATGGATGTAGCAAGTCACATCTTGATTGTGAGGTACCGACTGACCATCCCGTTTGAGGTCGACTATCATGTGGGTTTCATCACCGTTGCCAATGGTCAAGACGATGGGCTTGGTATTCACTGGGACCACAGAACCGACGCCCGGTAGCACTTTGCGGATGCGCATATCGGAATCACAACTTGTGTCTTCGGGCAAGAAATCTTCAGGATCTTCTTCATCTTGAAGAATCGGTTCAAACTCTTCCTCTTCTTGTGCGGGTTGACAATTGGAGGCATCGGGAAGTCGATCACACAGAGACTCTGTGCGCTGTTCAATCACCGCAAACTCTTGGTCGCTTTGTACAAGACAACTAAATAAGATCCAAATCATCATGATCTGATTTTATCATTTTTAAATGAATTCACAATATCATTTGAAAAAACAGAACCGTACCCAAGCACAATAGAATACATTTTGAATAGATTTTTCTACTCAAAAACTTGCCAGTAAAAATTACTGCCCTAGAGATTTATGTGTTCATTTTATTTATGGAGGAAACCATGTACACACTTACCTTACTTTCGTTCATCGCTTGCAGTGGCGACAAAGAAGACACCGCTCTGGTAGAAGACACCGCAGAAGAAACAACTGAGGAAACGGATACTGAAGAGACAGATACTGAAGAAACCGACACCAACACAGACGAAACTGACGAGCCAGCAGAGGTTGCTCAAGTTCGTGTTGTGCACGCATCACCGGATGCCCCAGCAGTTGACCTATACGTCAATGGAGAAGCCGCTGGTGTTGATGGATTGGCTTTCACAGACACCACTGGTTTTGTAGAACTTCCAGTTGGAGAGTACTCTTTCGCGGTTGCACCTGCTGGAACTGACTTCGCCAGTGCTGTACCGGTAACATTGGATGTATCGTTGGCCGCTGGTGACGCGTACACTGCCATTGCCCACGGATACTTGGATACCAGCATGGAGAGCAACGCTTTTGCCATCACTCCATTTGCTGCAGACTTGTCAGCACCAACAGACGGAAATTTCCGTGTACAAGTAGTCCACGCAGCGGCTGCAGCTGCTTTCGCTCAGGTAGACATCTGGAACATCACTGATGA
>CBFICN010000203.1:0-7166 GCA_965661045.1 uncultured Myxococcota bacterium | reverse complement strand
ATGAACAAAGATAGGGAAATTGCAGACACCAAAATCACCAGCAATCCTTCCACATGCGCTCCTTATTGCTCCAGGCTGTTGATAAGTGGCTGCCCAAACGGACCATTTTGCGTTACAATTGGACAACCCTTTACGTTTGGATGTCACTATGTATCTCATTGCTCTATTTTTGGCATGTCCAGCCACCAACGGTACCAATTCCATTTTGGAAACCACCGATGCAGACCAAGATGGTTTTGTCGCGGCGGATGATTGTGATGACAGCAATCCCAATGTGTATCCAAATGCGGACGAACTGTGTGATGAGATCGACAACGATTGCGATACTTTTATTGATGAAGAGTCTCCGGTGGGGTCTCTCCCATGGTTCGCCGATGCTGACGGGGACGGGTTTGGCAATCCTGAAGAGGGTGTTTTTGCATGTGTGCAGCCAGATGGCTACATCGCGGACAATCGAGACTGCAACGATGCTGATCCATTGGTCTATCCTGACGCGCCAGAGTATTGCGACACCATAGACAACGACTGTGATTCTGTAGTGGATGAAGACTCCGCTTTGGATGCGGGGACTTTTTATCGCGATGTTGATGGGGATGGCTACGGGAATCCTTTTGTCGTTGACAGACGTTGCTTTGAGGGGGATGGGTATGTACAAAACAGTGATGACTGCAATGATTCAGATGTAGAAGTCCACCCTGCTGCGGTGGAATTGTGTGACAGCATCGACAATGACTGCGATATGCTGGTCGATGATCAAGACGACAGCATTCAAGACGCCATGGAATGGTTTACCGATGAAGATGGCGATGGTTTTGGCGCTGGTGAAGCACTGTTGGCCTGTACCCAGCCAACGCCCAATGCAGTCTTGGAATTTGGTGACTGCTTGGACAGCGAGGCGGTTATTCACCCAGAAGCAACAGAGTGGTGCGGTGACAATTTAGACAATGATTGCGATGGGATGATCGATGGGTTGGACGATGATGCACAAGCTGTTTTATGGTACGCAGATTTGGATGGGGACGGTGTTGGTGATCCCGAGGCGGTCATCGGTTTGTTTTGTGCGAACCCGGGCAATGCATCATTTTTACCCGAAGACTGTGACGACACCAATGCCGACATTTCTCCTTTGGTAGCGGAAGTATATTACGACGGCATCGATCAAGATTGTGCCAACGATGATGACTTTGATGCCGATCTGGATGGGTTTGCCGATGTGTCGGGTGGTGGAATGGATTGTGACGATGCTGACGATTCTATTCACCCAGAGCAGCCTGACGTGTGTGGTTCGAATCTTGATGAAGACTGTGATGGTGTTGTGGACTCCTGCACAGGACAAGAATGGATCAGTGGGGATGCGCAAGGAGACAACTTTGGTCAGACACTGGCGGTCGATGAGGCTGCTGGTTTGATTTGGGTTGCTGCAACTGGGGTAGACGATCCCGAACTGGGCGTTGGGGGCTTGTACGGACTGCCATTTGGCTCAACCAGCACAGCCGATGCCGTATTGACGGTTTCTGGTGAAGCAATCGCCGATCATCTGGGTACGCATATTGGAACGCTGCCAGACATGGATGCCGATGGCTATGCTGAACTGTGGGTTTCGGCCTATGGTGCAGATAGAAATGGTCTAAACTCTGGAGCGGTATATTTGTTGACCAGTACTGCCATGGGGACGGATGTCTCCGCTGCGACGGCTGTGATTACTGGGAATGCAGCCGGTGACAACTTTGGCTGGGCCGTCTGGCACGAAGGTTCTGCAATACTGGCCAGTGCCCCAAATGCATCGGTTGGAAGTGTACACAATGGTGCAGCATATTTGTTCAACCTCTTGACTCCGGGAGAGCAATCCGCTGCCTCTGCCGATGTGGCATTCGTAGGAGAGCAGGCTGGTGAGCAGGCAGGTTGGAGTTTGGATAGAGGAGATTTCAATGGAGATGGACAACTCGACGTGGCAGTCGGTTCACCGTACCACTCAACAGTCGCCTATGAAGGTCAGGTGTCGATTGCGTTGGCCCCATTTGGTCCCGTAGTGCCATTACAAGCAGCCGATGGTGCGTGGAGAGGCGATATTGAGGACAGCAACCTTGGCTTTTCTCTAGATGTTGGCGACATCAATGGCGATGGTTATGACGACATGGTGATGGGAGCTCCGCATCGTGAGCAAGACGTGGGGGCTGTGTACATTGTGTATGGTCCAGCGGATTCAACCGACAGTGTCGACAATGCTGCCATTCAGATTTCAGCGCCCATCAACCATGCGCGGTTTGGAGATGGTGTTTTGTTGAGGGATGTAAACAACGATGGAGAGTTGGACTTGATTGTCACTGCCCCTGACGCATCGCTCGAAGAGGCCAATCAAGGTGCTGTATACGTTGAGTATGGCCCCATTACTGGTGACTATTTCGATGAGGTTCTCTTGGGAACTGGCGCGGATGTTCAGTTGGGTTCGTCCGTTGTCAATACTTCGGCAGGACTCTTTATTGGTGCGCATCAAGCCGGATTGGGAACGGGCAGTGTCTACCTTTTAGATTGGCAATAATCTCGAGTGTGATAAACTGGCGTCTCAAGCATCAAACAACAATGCATTAAGGAGATAGTCATGTTTGAAACAACCTCTGTATGGAACAGAACTGAAAGCAACGCACCCATACTTTCTGAGCGCGCCTACAACATATCCATTGGATTGGTATTGTTGTGGGGGTTTGCAGTAAATTACATTACCGTTCAAACAATTCCGGTGGAGGCAATCGCGGCCCTTCCACAATGGGGATTGCTGATTGGGTATTTCGTGTCCTGTTTTATTGGGATTATGGTGTATACAAAATCGGACAATCCATTGGTGTCCTTTTTGGGGTACAATTTTGTTGTCTTGCCGATGGGGGTGGTGCTGACGCCATTTGTACTGTCTTTTGATGCAAACATCATTTCTCAGGCGTTGATTATGACGACAGCGTTCACCGGACTCATGATGTCTCTGGCAATGGTGTACCCAACGTTCTTTTTGTCTTTGGGACGAACTCTATTCTTCTCATTGCTATCGGTGATTGTGGTGGAACTGGTCCTGGCTTTTGTATTTGGGATGAGTGTAGGGTTCATGGACTGGATCGTTGCCTTGATCTTTTGTGGGTACATTGGGTATGATTGGGCACGAGCCAACAAAATACCCAGAACCTTGGACAATGCTGTAGACTCAGCCGCTTCGCTGTACATTGATATAATAAATCTGTTCATCCGATTGTTGTCGATTCTTGGTCGACGTCGCTAATGGTGAACGTTTGTGTGTGCATGGCTATTTGACGACCGTTGATGTACTTGACACAACGTTTATGTCGGAAAATATGATGGGCATCGTCCCAATAGAGTGAGGAGTTTGACTATGGATCGACTTGCGTTGGGATTGCTGTGCTGTTCATTGTTCGCCGTAGGGTATAAGGGGGTGACCAACCCTCGATCAATACCTCTGTTGCGCTATGTGAATGTTCAGTCTACACCTTTTAACTGGGGTGTTTTTAAAGAGAGCCAATCAAGCAACGGTCGACGGAATGTGGAAAACTTTTATCTGTTGGAAGTGGAACGCGTTGCTCAATCTTACGATTTGCCGGCAGAGTATTTGCTGTCCCTCATTGTACTTGAGTGTGGGGGCAATACGCCTCCTGGACATCGTTTTGAACCCAAACGTTTTCGACAACTCAAAAACCTTCGAGATGGAAAGCGTCGAAAATTTGAGTATTTGCGTCGCAACGATTTACAGGGATTGAGCGATGATGACATTCGGGCCCTTGCAACGTCTTGGGGACCTTTTCAAATCATGGGGTACCATTCACTGGGACTCTCAGCCAATGGCGAAGAGGTCACAGTTGAAGATTTACATGGACCCCGAGCTGTAGAGATTGGTGTTCGTTGGGTCGATGAAAATTATGGGTCATTACTGAGACAGGAGCGGTATAAAGATGCGTTTCACATGCACAATACGGGAAGGTTGTATCCAAAAATTGGGGGCCCCAAGACCTTTGATCCAAAATACGTTCAGAATGGGCTTGCACACATTGCCTACTTTGTCAGTGGTGGATCTAGATCCGTTGAAGAGAATCAGCCGTCGACAGTGTCAACGCCTCAACCCGATAAACAGTCCACAACGGGTCTAACGTCAGACACTGCTCAACAAGTTGTGGATCTGATTCAAATGGATTTCATGGAACAAGATGCCAACAAACAGGCAGGAGAAGAGGTCAATGGGTGGGAGATTCCATCCAAAGAATAAATCACTTGGATAATTGTTCGACCAAGAGAGTCTGAGAGTCAAAGTTCGAACGCATCAACAATTCACCATTTGGAAGAATGAATGCACAATACGGATAGAGATCTGTTGTTTTGGCTCCAGTGGGTCTCATTTCAACGACTCCAAACGATTTATACCAGTGAACATGGATGCTTCCACCATCCTGTCGGATTCTGTTGATGTCATAGCTGTCTGATGAAACAGTCTTCACCATTGGTCTTTGAACTCCATCGGGGTTGAACTTCCAGATGAATCCCTTTGCATGGCTATCAAAGAAATCTTGTTGGAGTTCAGCGGGCTTTCCTGAAATACTGCGATGGGTGAAGAAACGTGCTTTGTCTTCTTTGTATTCAACAAAATATTTGAGTATGAAGTATCCTCGACCTTTCAACGCTTCGATCAACTCTTCGTCTTTATGATTTTTAAACAGTTCGGTCAGTGCATTTGACTCCTCGAACTGCGGAATTTGTTTACCAGCATCACTTTGGATATTGCTAAAGATTTGATCGTGCGACTTGGTTACTGACTCAAGAAACCGATACCACAAAAAACGCTGTTTTAGACTGAAAGACCTTTTCAAAGGCCACTTGTCTTGTTCGTTTGAAATCTCAATGTTTATTCCACCGTCTTTCTCTCTTGAAATAGAAATATCTTCAATGGTTTTGTACTGGATAAAATAGGTGTCTGGCAAGACTGGTTGTTTCTCTATCCAGTCTTTGAGAAACGCAGTCAAAACTGGATGCGCGATCTTTCCTGCTGAATACCAGTCGCCAAAAGCTACACGAATTTGACCATCAAATCGGTCTTTATCTGGCTCTTCAAGCATGTCAATATACTCTTCCATTTCATGTATAAAATCACTGTGGGCAATCATACCGACGAGTTTTGGAAAAATGGCCCGCTTGTCTTCAAGGGTCAATGTTGGCAGCCTAAGCCTTTTGCAAATATCACACAATTTTCTATAAAACTGAGATGTTTCTATCCATGTTTTCGCCATGATTTTTCTCCACTGATTAAGTTGTACTTGTAATACATACTACAACTCCTATTTCGGACACTGAAAAATCAAGTTTTGTGCTTATTTTGCAAACTCCAGCGTCATCAAATCCCACGCCATTTCAACTGGTGCAAAGTCATCAGTGAGTAATTGTGCCTCTTGCCAGTTGTCGATTCCCATTGAGATGCGAGCGGCGTATCGGTTTTGGGAGGTGTTCATGGCCAGTCCCTGTAGGGCATCTACACGACTCAACGCCTGTCGAATCCGCGGAGACTCTTTGGCGTGACTCATGCTGTCAATGTCTTTACCATTCAATTCAGGTCTTTTGGTGGCGATGATGACATCGTTTGAACGCGTTGCTCGAACCACGACGGCCCATGGAAAGACTTCTCGGATGGTTCTGAAGATCATGGCGACCAGATCTTGCGAAACACCTCGGACGGAGGCAACATTGATTGCCAAGACTCCATCATCTTCAAGGTGATCGTGGACTTCTTGAAAAAATTCTTGGGTCACCAAGTGGAAGGGAATGTAGGGTTGACGGTAAGCATCGATTTGAATGAGGTCGTATGTTGCTTCAACACTTTGCAGGTAAATGCGCCCATCCATGACCATTGGATTGATGTTTGGGTGTGCATTGTCAAAGTACCTCTTTCCGACTTCTACGACGTCGCCATCAATCTCCACTCCGTCAACTTGAACATCGGGAAAACTTTGCAAGAGTTGTCTCGCCATCGTACCTCCGGCCAGTCCGATGATCAAAGCGTTGTCAAAATTGTCTGGGTTGTCGAGGTACAGTGGTGCCATTGCCATTTGAGTCCAATATCCCTTGGTTTCAACGTCGCTGTCGGGACATTTTACTGAGTGCACACCGACGCCCTCATTGAGGTAAAGGTGTCGTGCATTTTCGCACTTCCCATAGGGCTCTTCGGCAACTTGAATGAAGTGGTACAGCGATTCAGATTCATGAATCACCCCGTCGGCAGGTCGGATTCCAAACTCTGGCAACAGAAAACTCATTGCGAACAAGCCGGCTACACCACCCACTTTTCCAAGACCGGAGCGCATGCCCCACAAGGATACGGCGAGCAAGAGTGCGCCAATGGTAAAGAAGGTCTGACGGACACCCATCAGTGGAATCAAGGCCAAAGCGGGCAGGAATGAGCCCAAGATGCTACCAAACGTTGAGAGCGCGTAGAGTTTTCCAGCGGCCTCTCCAGCAGACTCAACGTCGGAGACACCCAGTCGAATGGCCCAGGGCGAAACCATCCCCATAAGCGTGATGGGCACAGCAAACAAAAACAGAATGCCAATCATACCCCCACCAATACTGGCAAAAGCCACCGCTGGTTGTTCAAGGGTCCCACCGGTCAAGAGGGGTTGTAAGATATTCGACGCCATTTTGAGTACCGGCCGACCAATGAGTGGAATCAACAACACACACACAGCCGCCGCCGCCGTTACTTTACTCAAAGCCTCCAAAGTAGGGTGTTTGTCGCCATACTTTCCACCGAGTCGATAACCAAGGGAGAGAAAGCCCATCAGCGACCCAATTAGTATCGTTGTCACAACCAAACTGGTGCCAAAGTAGGGAGCCAAAAGTCGCAAGCCGGTCATTTCAACAGCCATCACGGACAGGCCAGAGGTAAAGACGAGTGCAGATAGGGTTTTCTGTTGCATGGTGTTTCTCTCGGTTGGTGTCTTTGACACACTGTATAACCGATTGTGCACTGTCTGTTGCCTCTTTGAGGAGCCTCATACTATGAGTGCTTAATCATCCGAAGCATCCGAGAGTACAAATGCCATGCTCACCCGATTTCCAGTGGTGGGGGTGCTTGGATCCGGTTGGTCGTCATACCGTGGCAATCTGGGACCCGTTGGGTCGACTCG
>CBFICN010000202.1:0-7218 GCA_965661045.1 uncultured Myxococcota bacterium | reverse complement strand
CCCGTCATCCGAAACGCAGATCAACAACCCTTGAGCTCTTTGGCAGTTCAAACACGAGAATTGGCTGGAAAAGCCAAAGACCGCAAACTGACGGCAGAAGAGTATAGCGACTCAACCTTCACCATTTCCAACTTGGGCATGATGCAAATCGAGCACTTCACGGCCATTATCAACCCGCCCAACGCGGCAATTTTGGCAGTTGGATCCATGCAGCAAGAACCTGTGGTAGAGAATGGAAATCTCAGTGTTGGTTGGCGAATGAAGGTGACAATGACCTGTGATCACCGTGTCATCGACGGAGCTTTGGGCGCTGAATTTCTACAAGCCGTTCGTCGATACATTGAGTCTCCTGCTCTGCTTGCTTGAACAGGAACACGGTCAACTCGACCAATGAACAAAACTAAGTTTTCATAATCGAGTAGGTACAACACAAAGGACAGGGCTTCGGCTTTGTCTTTGTTTGTTTTTTACTGATTCAACAAAGATATTTTACCAGTCCGTTCAATCAACCAATATGGGATCACTTACCGGATGCTGTCTCGGTGACAATGCGTTGTTTCATAAAATCTATACCCTCTTGGTTTCAAAGAACTGGACTTCAATCCCCCGACTGCGTAGATAAGCACGGACAAAAAAGTCGATCACCACTCGACGAAATGGTGCAGAGTCCAACACGATCACCACCAAAGACACCTGCTCAAAAGTTTTGTGCATCCGTTGCATCATCAATCGCCGCATTTTTTGCGTTGTGAGACTGCGCCCTGTAAAGTCAACGAGAATCTTGTCGTAGCCAGTTTCCTGAAAAACTCGAATGAGTTCATCTGTTGCGTAGATTGCGGTCGCTTGATTGGCCACTGGAATGCGGTGGAAGTACACGAGACCATCGTGTAATTCAATGCACCGATCGACGGTCAACCGTTCTTCTTCTGTCAGTGACGGTTGTGAATATGGAAGTTCTAAGTTCATTGCTTGATTCTATCGAAATCGAATGTACAAGCAACTTTTTGTCAGGACTCTGAAGCCTGTACAATATCGCGCATCACTTGCATGGCCTCGTCCTTGGTTTGACAAAAGACAACGTCAATGCCCCGACTGCGCAAATAGGCACGGACAAAAAAGTCCAATACCACTCGACGAAAAGAACTCCCGTCCAGAACAATCACCAAGTTTTTCATCGTTTTAATGGCAGGAGACATTTGCTTGAGCATCAGCCGTCGAAGTTCGTGGTTGACCATTGTTCGACCAGTGAAATCCACCACCAGTCGGGTGTAGCCCGTTTCCTTCATTTGCTGGATCAAATAGGATGAAGAGTATACAACCGTCGAGGCTGTTGGACTGGGAATTCGATGGAAATACAGAAAACCGTCATGGGTGACCACACTCTCATGGATCAGTTCTTTTTCAGCTTCGGTAGGCGGTGCATAGATGTGAGGCAAATCAACGTTCATGGTAGCCTTCGATTTGGACTATTGAATTGATAACACCACCGCAGTGGGTTGACCCACCGTCCACAATAGTCTGGTACGCTGACTGTTCAATTGACTTGGTTCAACCCAATTACCTCGCTGCTGTAAATTCAGGGTGCCACTTTGAGTCCAACCTTTTGGACTGGACTGAAGCAACTGTGCTTCTTCTTCAATCATCAACAGTATATCAACCAAAGAATCACCATTCACATCTGGCAATACGGTGGCATCAAAGGCATCATCTTGACCAATGGGAATGTCGACGGACAGCGCAACGGACTTGGCTTGGCTAAATCCTTTGCTCTCAAAGGGCAAGACCGTCAGGGTTGCAGTGCCCTCTTGAGTCAACAATGCTTTACTAAGCGAACCAATGCCCAAATCGGTACTCAACAACCACAAATCCAGATCTCCATCCCCATCCCAATCTTGCAGTGCGACGTCTAACACCGCCTTCTTTACAGAGAACGTCATTGCTGGCTGAAATGAAGTGCCATCGGACAAAGCATATCCAATCTGGGATGTTGCTCCAAACCAAGACTCTCCTCGAACCCAGTATTGCCAAGTCAAATCGGTAAACCCATCCCCATTGATGTCGGAAAATTCCAACCAACTCAATTCCTTTGCTGGTCTAGAGGAATACTGTGGCTCTACATTGATTGGTAAGTCGACCGCGGTGGTCTCACCATCCAACGAAACAAGTGCTTGCTGACCATCCAACCACCACACATCTTGAAGTCCATCCCCATCCCAGTCACGAAAGAGAACAGGTCGAGTGCGCCGAGCCACTTCCAACTGTACGCCCCCAGTTTTGGTGTACTGTCGAATGGAGCCATTGAGTGGCTGAGCATAGGTCTGAAGGGAACCATCTGCCTTGGCCAACATCAATCCTTTGACACCATACATCACGAACTCGGGATGACCATCGGATTCAAGATCCAATACAACCTCTCCTCGTTTGGGCGAGGTCTGTCCAAGTCCTGCCAGCCATGTGGCTTGCTCTACAACACGTGTACCATGCCACAGATCTCGAACACCATCCGCATCAACAGCCCACAAACCATGCTTGGCTTGCCAAAATAGAGCCTCTTGCCCCAATGGAATCTGCTTGACCTTGCGCCATTCTTCTCCATGTTGCTGATACACATAGAGCGAAATGGGGGCTGGAATTGATGTCATTGAGTCTTTCGCAGCCGCGACCACGTCCAGTTGTTGATCCCCATCAACGTCGACCAATGCAACGTCAATGGTTCCGGGAGGCAGCATAACCACGCTCTTAAGTAAAGTCGCACTCATTTCAAATCCACAACGGTGAAGGCGTCCCCACCCTCATCGACATTGGCTGGACGCCAAGAGGCCACATATCGACAAGAACCGAGCCACCCACGAATCCCAGATCTCAAAGCCCCTGTTCCATGACCGTGCAAAACAAAAATACGTTTTCTCCCGCCCAAAATCATGTTGTCAAAGTATTGTTCAAGCTGGTCAAAGGCCGCTTCTACTCTCACGCCTCTCAAATCACAGGTGTTGTGACTGGAACGGATGACCGTAACTTCTACCGGTGCTCGTTTCTGTCTCTTTAACTTATGGACAGACTTGTGTTTTTTCTTGTGCTTTGTGTGTTTCTTTTTTTGCTTTTCCAATGTTTTCTTAGACAGCGCATGCACACTGTCATCCAGCGCCGCAATGTCGTTTCTTGTGACCCGCATCACCATACCGTTGACGGACACCTCCATTTTGTTGCCGTCAATTGTCTGAATCTGACCTTTGGCGTCCATCAAAATGACATACACTTCATCGCCAACGGCCAACGGAACATCTTCAGCTATCGGATCGGGTTTGGCTTTCTCAGGGGTGAGCCCTTGTCGAAGGCCTTTGAGTGCTGTGGCATCTTTGGACGCCGTTTTGAGAGATTTCCCCTCTCGAATCTTCTTCAACAACTGATTGGCACGTCGCTCAACGGCTCGGAGTTCATCTCGTGTTTCCTGTCTGAGTGTCTCTTCGAGTTGTGTTTTACGTTGTTCCCACATGCGGTGCTTGCGTTCCCACTGTGCTCGTTGCTTCTCCAACTCCGCACGTATAAATGCCACCTCTTGATTGTTGGCATCCAATTCTTTTCGCTGCGCTTCTAACTGATGAATCAAGTCGGCAAGTTGACGCTCTCCAGTATTCAGTAAGTTTCGGGCTCGAACAATGAGAAATTCAGGCAACTGCATTCGCTCCGCCAAAGACAGTGCCTCTGACTCTCCCACTTCACCCCACTGCAACTTGTGGGTTGGAACACCTTGAACAATGTGCATCGCTGCCATGGCACATCGATTGTCCGTAGACGCAAAAGCCTTCAATCGTGTAAAGTGGGTTGTCACGACCAATTTGGCTCCCTGCTCGAGCAACTGCTCCATGATTGCTTGGGCAAGGGCGGCACCTTGAGCGGGGTCTGTCCCCATTCCAATTTCGTCGAGCAACACGAGGGTATTGCTATTCGCTTGCTCCATCACTTCGTTCATCAACAACAAGTGGGCTGAAAAACTCGAGAGGCCCTGTTGCACCGTTTGCGCATCCCCAACGTCTGCCAAAATGTTATCAAAGTAATCTACCCGCGCTCTATCCGCAGGAATCGGCAAGCCCAGTTTGACCATCCAAGCGGCGATACCAATGGACTTTAAGGCAATTGTTTTACCACCGGCGTTGGGACCAGAAAAGACGATGGCGGGTTGGGTGGGGGTCAGTGCAAAATCATTCCCGACGACCTTGGTTGTGTCTATCAAAAGCGGGTGTCGCATGTTCCGTAGATCCACGAGTCCGTCAGTGGAAACCTCTGGACACACTGCATTCCACTGACGCCCCAAAGTTGCGACGGCATTTCGGAGATCCAACCGGACCACCCCATAGAACATCTTGCGTATACGAGAAATGTGGGGGCGCGTTTGCAACGTGAGTTGTTGAAGAATATTTCGAATTTCTTGTTCAATGGCAAACTCGATTTCTTGCAACGAATTGCTCAATGGCAACAACGATATCGGTTCAACAAAAACCGTTTCTCCAGACCGTGACGACGCATGGGCAATCCCAATCTTTCGCTGATAAGACGTCTTCATTGGGAATACAATGCGACCATTGCGCTCTGTGACATAATTTTCTTGCAAATGACGGGTAATTCGATCGTCTTGCATCAATCGACGCACTTCATCGTCGAGTGCCCGTTTGACCTGTTGATACTTCTGACGTAATCTCCCAAGGCTCGGATAGTAATTTTCCGAAAGTTCCCCCGTTTCATCGAAACTGTGCTTCAACGTATCTACCAATACTGGATCCACAGTCCCACCTTGCAACTCAGCCAGCAAACTGGGTACTGTATCAAAATGTTTCAGTAGCCATCGATGCAAATCTTGAAGCCCGACCACACCATTGGCAACGGACACCCACTGAAACATTTCTAAGGCTCCACCTTGTTCAATGATACGCCACTGTTCGCGACAATCTCTGACCATGGACAACGGCAGGCGCTCACCTTCGTCCAAGAGTCTCCAAACATCGTGAACCACCTCATATCGACGATTCGCTTCTTCTGCTGAATCTGCCAACAATGCCCCCGCCTGCTGCTCGTGCCCACTCAACCAGTTGGTCGTCGCGGTCAACACACACTGTCCCGCAACCAGTTTCAGCAAATCCCACCAGTCCAATCCATCTTGCGAACGTTGATGTATATTGATGCTCATTTTCGTCTCCAAAGCCAACCGTAGACCAACAGCCACCACCATTCAAGCGACCAGACAGCAGCGCCCATTTGCTGACAACCTCTCTTGTTCTGTACAGGGTCGTCCACTTCTGTTGAGTGTTGTCTTTGCGCAGTTGAAAAGAACCACTCTAGGGACTTTCCCTGGTTCAAGTGCCCCACTACAGCGCCATTGTTTAAGGGTAATTCAGGGCTAATTATAACTCGATGCTCTCCGTCAGACCAGTCTTCCAATGGGTCTATATTGACAATGTGAGAGTCTTGACCATAAAAAATCTCCACAACAATGGGATGGGCATCTCCTTGTGGATTGAGAACCTGAATGTGTTCTGGTAACACCCCTCTTTCATCAATCCCCACAGATAAACCAAACGCAAGACCAGATTCAATATTCTCTCGACCTTTTGGGTGTTCGTAGCCATTCGACGGTGGATGGGTAAACAGGAGCCCGACATTCGCAGAACGCTCCATCAGTTGATCCCAAACCGTTTGCCAATAGGCTGCAACTATCTGACTTTCCATGGTAGGGTTCCCAGGCACATCGAGATTCAACTGGTTGGTGGTGCCCCAAGGAAATTGAGCTGTGTACTCATCTACCAAATCCGGTTGACTGGCGGTACTACCCACCCAATAGACAGCCACATTCAGCCTTGACTGACCTTGAGAGATGGTATCTTGAGACACGATATGCCCTTGTGCCTCAAAAATAGGAAGCAAATCCGTATACGGTACCCAAACATCACTTGTGGGTTGCACTTCTGTTTGGGCAACAAATGCCACATCGGTTGCTGTATCAAAGGATTCGCTCCACATGCCGTCTGCATCATACACGTAGGCCCTGCGAAAATACATGGCATCATAAGATTGATCGGCCAGTCCATGGGATGCCAACCCCATCAAAAATGCAATGTGCTCTTTGGCCTCTACACTCCACGGATAAGAGTGTGTAGACTGTATCCACTCTAAGTATGCCCGTTGAAAAGGTTCCCAATGGGCAATCTCACCATAGTTGTCACCGATTGCATAGCCACCATCCGGAAACATTGTGCCATTGCGCCATTGCTTCTCATAATCTGGGTTTGACAATAAATCGTACAGTTCACCTTGAGGAAGCAGTTCGATGGCCTGCTTGGAAATCCACAAATGAGAGCTTTGCCCATTGCCAAAAGACAGACCAATCATCGCCCACAACATAGAACATCTCCTTAATTACATTGTACAACATGCCCACAGACAAGTGTAACACAAGGAGGTTCAGAACTTGATGCCTACACGCAATCAGTACTCGCACTCGATGCATTGACCACTAAACGGTCATCAAACACACCGTCGAGCAGGGTCAACAGTTCAGAATAGCGAAACGGCTTGGGCAAAAAGTACCACGATTTACCCATAGACTCATCGCGCTCTGGTATGTAGCCACTTACAATGACAATCGGATTCAAATACCCCTGTTCGACGGCTCGTTTGCAAAAGGCAATCCCATTGTCTTGAGGTCGAGAACCCAACAAGACATCTGACACAATACAGTGTACGTGATTTTCATCCAGTAACCGCTCGGCTTCATCAATCGTCCCTGCAGAAAGAACCGTATACCCACCACGGTTCAAAAATGTTTCCAGCACTTCACGGATCAACAGTTCATCTTCAAGCACCAAAATGGTCTTGCCATCGCTCGATTTGGACAGTTCTACATCTGTGGTGACAACACAGGGCAAACGGATCAAAAATCGGGCCCCATCACCGTGTTGCCCATCCACAATTTCTACTGTGCCACCCATTCCCTGAAGCCCCTCTCGCACTATCGACAACCCCAATCCTTTTCCACCATGGGGACCTTTGGAGGAGATAAAGGGCTGAAAAACTTTCTGTCTATCCAAATGTGGAATTCCAGGACCGGCATCTTCAACGGCAATATACACCCACTGAGTGTCCTCACTGCAAGAAACATCTATCCACAACTGTGGTCGTCGAGTGTAATCGAGCATTGCATCCCGAGCGTTGAAAACAATATTCACC
>CBFICN010000201.1:0-7224 GCA_965661045.1 uncultured Myxococcota bacterium | reverse complement strand
TAGCCCTTGGAGCGGTGAAATGTCGCTGATGCGTGTGTCTTTCAAGTCCAAAAAGAACAAATTGCCATGGGTTTCCAGTGGTTGTAAGTCGGATACATCGGTTTCTCGTAGACTGAGGACTTGCAGGTTGTTGAGATTGCTCAATGGAGCCAAGGATTCAATGGTGGTGCCAGATACTTCAAGAGACGTAAGGGTTTTCAATCCAGACAGATCTTCCAACGAGCGAATGCCAGTATTGCGCAAACCCAGGCGCTTTAGATTGGAGAGTTCTTTGAGCGGTGAGAGATCGGACACCGTACTGTAATCCACCAACAGTTCCTCAAGCGACGACAAACGAGCAAGTGGGCTGAGGTTTTGAACGCTGGCGCAATGCTCGACATAGAGTTTTCGCAGTTTGGTATACCCAGACAGCGGGCTTAAGTCCGCGACGCGGCTGTCACTGAGATAGAGCTCTTCAATCTGTGTAAACTCTGCCAACAAAGAAATGTCGGAGAAAGGGATCGGATGATTGGAGAGATCCAGTGTTTTTGTGGTGGACAAATAGTCATAGACCTCTTTGCAGTTGGTACTGCCAACGCGATCAAATATTACATCCAAGGTGTTGATGCGACTGTCCCCAGACGCTGAACATTTGCCCAAGAAGATGGAGCCACCCACACCTTTGGCATCCGACAAAGGAAGTTGTTGGTTGGCAGTGGTATCTGGAGATTGTTGTTGTGAATCTGAAGAAGAACAGGCGAGCATCAACGCAAGTATCATAGTCATCTCATAGCATGGTTCATATTAGTGATGTACCCGAACATTGAAAGGGGGCAATACCCCAAACAGTCCAAATGGTCACTGTATTGTATGACAATCTACACATTTTGTCTCTGTTGTTTCATGGATGGTGTGCTACAGTGAACGTCACGTGAATTTATCGACATTTGATGGCACTGTCTCGTTTCGTGTGGTAGTTCAAACACAAACCAATTCCTCTATGAAAAGGTGTGTCCACGAGGTGATCAATGCTGTTGTTACTGTTGGCCTGTCAAAGTTCAAAAGATTCGGGTATTCAAGATGTTCAGGATACCGGTGTCTCACTCGAGGACACCGCACAAGCCTCGAATGAAGAGACAAACAGTGACTGTTTTTCCAATCCTGCACCAGAACCTTACGCAGTGTATTCGACTCCATACGATGATCAGGGCAATCAAGTAAACCTGTGGCATTTACAATCCAGCAACGGTTCACTGAGTGACTTTGAGATGGGGCGCGCGACTTCTGGTCAAGTGCATCTTTCTCCAGATGGTTCATGGGGCGCCGTGGCGCAGACAGATGGGACGATTGGCGTCTTTCAGTATGTGAACGGGATGGTGTCTGTCATTGAGTCTGCACTCACTGTTCGAGTCAGTGGACAAGACGTTTACGCAAGCGATCTCTGGTTGGACGCAGAGCGTGGAAAACTTTGGATAACCGACGTCAATTGGCCCAACAACGGTGGTGGGTTGTTTCGAGCAACGATTGACTGCGAAGCTGGAACGATCTCAGAGGTAGAACGTGTTTTCTCCAGTAAAAATGGCTATGGCGTTCGACCAATTGGAGACAACTGGGTCTATCTCAGTCGTGAAGTAGAAGAGCAGCCGTATCAACTGTCTATTTTTGCTGATGAGTACGACGCCGTATTGGCTCGGGGCATGGCATTTGACGATGATGAGTCGATTTTCTCAGCATTGGCGAGTGATGGACGTAATATTTTGGTGGGAGACAACAATGAGTTTAGTACCACGCCAACTCGTGTATCACACAGCGTGTGGGATGGGAGTGTGCTGAGTAAATTGCATGAGTTTGAGGTGAATGACCCTGTCAGCATGGTCATTGTAGGAGATTGGGCGCTCATCTCATCTGGGTATGGCAATGAACTGTTGCAGTACCAAGTGTCTAGACAAACCGTGTCTTCAGTGGTTGGACTCTCACTTCCTTCAACAATCGTACAGCAGGAAAATTACTTGTATGTTCCAGCCAATACTGAACTTCACAAACTTGAAGCGACCAATGCTGGATTTGTGTCAATGGGGGAGGTGCTGTCTTTGGATGGGCTGGATGGAATTATGGGTGCAGTGGGTGTTTTTGGAGAGTTTTGAACCGAAATTTGCAGTATGATTCTGTTTTTAAATTCCAGTGTGCAATACACTTCTGTAGAATGTCACCATCTGTAAAACTGCGGGCGTATTCGTTGCGATTGGGTATTGATTGTGTAGATTGTACCTATGATGTGGATGAATTTGTTGTGGCTCAGTACCTTGGCCTGTTTACCGGATTACCAGCTGTTGGATCCCAAGCGTTCCAACCTCGAAGAAGATCCAGAGGAAACCGTTTTGGAAACGGAAGTTGAAGGGGGAACTGACACAGAAGATGGGAATGCCTTTGAAGACAATCAGCAAATCGATCCCAATGATATCGTGCCAAATCTTCGGTTGGATGCAGCCATACAGCACATGGGGTGGGGCGAACAACTGACACGTTGCCAAATTGAAGTGGCTTTTCAGCGACGACACTATCAGCCTCGTGAAGAAGACCCCAATCAAGGTTCCCCTCCAGAACGCCCAGAAGAGCCAGGACAGTGTGTGTTCCATCGCGAAGAACGTCCGCAAGGTGATCCCGATGGTCCAAGTGGCGGCAATGGTGGCAGCAATGGTGGCAGCAATGGTGGGGGTGGTTCACAACCGGATGACTGGTTTATTTCTGGTGACCTATCTGGACCCGACGTGTTGTATTTACACAGCCTTGAACAGACGATCACCTTGGAGAAAGTGCGCGCTGAAGACGGTATGATTCGATATGAGATGGCGGATTGTCGACAAGAGACGTTTCCCTTTGGTGAAGTGTTTGATCTTGAAATCCCAGAGTCCAATGGTAATGATCAATCAGCAGTTCCAGCAGCCTACATTGAAGAAGTGTTGGCTTTTGGTCCGGATATCATCATCGAGACGCCCGAAACCGATCACATGCACCATCAGTACCAAGGATACGCTTCGGAAGGACTCTACTTCTCGTGGGACTTTGCTGGTCCGGTACCCGATATGATTGAAGAGCGTATGGCTGTTCGAATGACCAACAACAGCAATCAACCTTGGGATTATAACGAAGGCTTGGACTGCATTCCCGATACTCGCTACGATCATCAACTGTGGCCAGAAGATTTATTGCAGTTTACGTTGAGTCAGTACTTGGGTGAAGGCATTTTCAGCATTGGGCTCAATGTGCACGGTGACTATTACGGTCCTGAACGAGAAGACCCGTGGGGCAATATTTTCCGTGCCCGTGTCAACATTATGCGTGGTGGCATGATTGAACTGACCGAGTAGCAGCCACTCCGTCTTTTATTTTGACTGTGTGGTTGAGTACACACATTGTTGTTGTGGGTTCAAATTACCTTTCAACATCCCTTGGGCTATAATTGAGAAGGGTGTCTTCGGAGAATAAACAACCTTTCAAGGCGCTTATGTTGAAGCAACGAGGGTGTGTATGCGTATTGCAACAGGTATTGCTGGCTCTAAAATCTTTCAGATCGGATTCTTTGTTCTGTACACCTCCTGTGGGAACAGTGGGAAAGTGCCCGATGGAGTAGAAGTCCTAAAGGGTGGTGTGAAAACTTGTGCGGATCCTGGCCGTCGACTGGCCATCCCGTTTTCTCTCGCCACCAATGTTGACGGTATGGATTCCCACACGGCACTTGAGGAAGACAATCCAGTGTATGGAAATGTTGCCAGTGGAGAGTGGGGAGTGGCTGTCGCTGACTTTGACGGAGATGGGCACTTGGACATCTTCATTCCCCGCATAGGAGACAACTTGCTGTACTTTGGCGATGGCTCGGGTGGGTTTACCGACGTATCTGCAACCAGTCTCTTGCCCTGTACCGAGTTTATGGAGTGCATTTCCATTGCCGCAACAGCCGTGGATTTTGATGGTGATCAAGACATGGACATCGTACTGTCTCAGCGATTTGGTGGACCCGTATTGCTGGAAAATGACGGCTCTGGGACTTTTCTACACAATGCGAGTGAGGAGCTGGGGGTTGCCCAACAAGAATGGTTTTTGGACTTTGGCACTGCATGGGCAGATTACGATCAAGATGGGGATTTGGATATGCTGGTGGGGCAGTTCAAAGATCACGAGTTCACTCTGGATGTCTTTGAAACCCAGACCTATCCACTCAGTCATCCGGATAAACTATTGGAGAACAAAGGTTCGGAAGGATTTCTTCTCAGAGAAGACTTGTTGCCGGTCGAAACAAATGATGGCTACCCTTTCGTTGCCGGTTGGCAAGACATCAATATGGATGGGCGGCAAGACATCTTGATGGCCAACGATCATGGTGTACCCAATCGGAGCAACCGAGCGTGGGTTCAGACGGAAGATGGCTTTGTTGATCAAAGTACAGCACTTGGCTTTGATGTGGAATTGGACAGTATGGGTATGGGGATTGGTGACATCAGTGGAGATGGAAAACCAGACTTTGTGTTTACTGGTCGAGAAGAGATTGTCTTGATTGAGAGTCTCAATGACACCTATGTTGAGACAGGCTTGTCGCGCGGTGTTGTGTTGGAGGACAATCAGCATTATGGGTGGGGCATCGACATGGCCGATTTCAACAATGATGGTGCATTGGATGTATATGCCACATTCAGTCACTGGGAGTTGTTGCAAGGGGATGGCAATGTTCACGAATACAATGCCGAAGAACAACCGGATGTGCTGTACATTTCTGAAGATGATCAGTTCGTCAATCGTGCCTTCGAATGGGGCTTGGACGATGTCGGTCGTGGTAGAGGGTTCATGTTGGCTGATTTGAATGAAGATGGCTGGTTGGACATCGTTCTGCGTGAGATTTACAACTCCACAACAATCCATTTGAGCAATTGTGGAGCGGAGAGTTGGTTGAACATTTCATTGAAAGATCCTTCAAGTGACAATTACTATGGTATTGGTGCCCAAATTACGGTCGTCGCAGATGGCAAGCGTCAAGTGCGGTGGATAAAGGCGGGTGGTCACAGTTTGGCGTCCGGTGGTCCTCCACAGGCCCATTTTGGCTTGGGGGATGTAGAACGCATTGAGGGTGTGGAGGTCTTATGGCCCGATGGAAGTACGTCAACCTATAACGGTTTTGAGACACGTCAATTTGTTGCCATTCACAAAGAGTAGGTTCCAAGGTGCAACGTGAGTATTTGACTTACTTGACGGAGCGAACCGGCAATAGAAAGTTGTAATCCGGATTATCAATAAAGCGTTGCTCTTCATCTGTGCTCTGCCTGTTCAGCATCGCGTTTCGGTGTGGAAATCTGCCAAATCGCTGAATCATTTCAAAGTGTCGATGGGCTTGACGAACACAGACCTTCAGAAATGGTTTGCTTTCCACTGTTGCCGTCTCAAGCAGGTGACAAAAGCCGTCGAGTTGTGTTTGTTGATGTGTGATGTCTTCATGGTGTTGATAGACGAACCACACAAAGCACTGCTCAAGGGGGTGAAGGGTTTCTAAGTCGGTCTTTGATAAGGATTCCGCCAATGCTAGGGCATCGCCATCTCGGTCGAGCATCTTGGCTTCTCCCCGCCAGATGTTTCTGGGCACTTGATCCCACAACAGTATCCAAGCCAGTTTGTCTCGTACAGTGAGGGGACCATTTGGGTCGGCTTCCAATAGAGGGGTGGTAAATCGACTGGCAACATCCGCATCCAGTGTAGGGTGTGCGCCAAACCAAAGGGCAATTCGCCCTTCAAACCATTCGGGACTGGGTTGTAGGGTTGTGAACCAAAACTCCAGCAACTCTGATGGTACAAACATTGATGCCTATTGATTGTTGTCTGCTAGGTCGGGGTGTCGAGCCTTGAAGTGTCCGAGCGCATCGACGTAATTGCATCCAATATTTTGAATGAGGTAGCGTTCCTTTTCGGCTGTCGACAGTTCTACCCAAAAATCTGGTCGGTGAATTTGTTGTGTAAACGCTTTCTCTTCTGCCATCATTTGTTGAACCGCTGGACGTTGCATCATTTGACCAAACCAGCGCATGAGGTTCGGCCAAGCCGACATGTCTTTTTCTAAAATGACAAGTTGTACAAAGTGTCCAAACAAGCAAATGTCAGCATACCCAAACTCGGACACCAACCATTCGGATGTTGCCAAGCGATCTTCCAACGGTTGTAGCAAGTCTGGAAGCAGACGTTCCTCTGTGTCGTTTGCCAAAGCCGTGTTGGGTTCGACATCCAACACCATTGGCAAAATGATTTTTGGAAAGAAGTATCGATAGGCAAGCACAGGGCCCAAACTCTCGTTCATGAATTGATTCAACGACACTGTGTGTGCCAGATCAACAGGGTCAGACGGAATGAGTTTGTTTTCAGAATACTGAGCGTCCACGTAGAAACAAATGGCTGATGAGTCAGAGAATCGGACGTCTCCATCGACCAAAGCGGGAATTTTGCCCATGGGGCTCCACTTTAGTAAATCTGGGTGCGCTCCAGGGAACCCTGCGGGATGTGAAGGGATGATTTCAAAGTCCAATTGTTTTTCTTTGAGAAAGAGTACAGCCTTTCGAACCCATGGACTGACGGGAATTCCAACCAAAATCATTAGTAAATCTCCTCTACGATGCCTTCCTCATTGATCAAAAGGGCTTTGTTTAACGGAATGTTTTCCAAGACAGTTTCGGTGTGTTCTTGGTTCGGCCAGCGAATGACGACACGATCAATGCTGTCTTCCTCTCCAAGACCAAAATGAAGCTTTGAGCGCACGTTCAACAGTGCATCCCCAGACCACAGTTCTCGCGTTTGTGTAATATCGCCAGCCGTCAACGTCACGCGGGCACCGACAGCGTGTTTGTTGGTGCCTTCCTTATCCGCCCTCAGTTGTAGTATGACCCAATTGTTGTCATTTCCAGTGTTTTCAAACAGTTGAGATCGAAACGCATCTGCAGGTGTAATTCCAGAGGTGTTGACGATCAAGTCCAGTGCACCGTCGTGATTGTAGTCTCCCCATCCAGAGCCGTGGGTTTTGGCCCAGAGGTGCGGGTTGGTTCCCGATGATTTGAGTGCAAAGCCACCTTGTTGCGTATTTTCATAGAACAGGATTGGACTTGTGGCGCCCAATCTGGGACCGCCTGGTCCACCCATAATGTCAATCCATCCATCGTTGTTCCAGTAACCTTGGCTGCCAGCCATCATATTGAACGGGTGAAATCCTGTTTCATC
>CBFICN010000200.1:3100-7227 GCA_965661045.1 uncultured Myxococcota bacterium | reverse complement strand
TGGTTACCGGTATTGGAGATGACTTATTGACGACCGCAAGCCTTGATCAAAAAGGGCAAAAAGGTGTTGAAACGATTCTGTCTGTGTCGCGGCACATCTCGGACATGACGACACAGTTGCTGTTGTTCGCCAAAGGATTGCCACTCAAAGATGCCGTGGTGGACGTCAATGGAATTGTGCAGAATATGGAGCCGGTACTCAAAATGGTGGTCCCATCGGGGGTCAAGCTGTCCATGAATCTCTCTTCTTCCTCTGCATTGGTGAAATTGCCACCCGAACAGATCGAGCGGATGGTTCTGAACTTGGTACGGAATTCCTCTATGGCTTTTGAGTCGACGAAAAACGGTGAAATTGAGGTGTCGGTTTTTGTTGATGCTGTCAGTCAAAATGCTTTAGAGTCTGGACAAGCAGTGTGCATTCAAGTGCGTGACAACGGGATGGGGATGGATGAAGATACGCGTGAACGTGCCATCGAACCGTATTTTAGCATTCGGGGCAGCACGGGTCTGGGACTTTCAACCGTACATGGCTTGATTGAGCAGGCAGGGGGGTTGGTGGAGATTGCCAGTACTGTCGGAGAAGGAACCGTGGTGAAACTTTGGATTCCCGCGAAGGTTGAAGAACAGGATGGGTCAGTGGTATTGCCATTGAGGAATACTTCGTTGAAGGGAATCGTATTGTTGATTGACGATGAGATCATGGTTCGTGAATCGGTCAAAGTGCTGCTGGAAAATCTAGGCTGGCAAGTCTTGGAAGCATCGGGCAGCGATGAAGCCACTGCATTGTTGGGACAGTCTACGGTGATTGACTTGGTTGTTTGTGATGTGCGACTGGGGACAGAATTGGGGTTTGCGCTCATTGCACATTTGCATACTCTGGGTTTGCAAGCACCAGTATTGTACATCACTGGATTTGCGACCCACTCAACAACGAAACTTGCCCACAATGAACAGTTGTTGGTCAAGCCGTTCCTCAGTCAAGATTTGGATCGCGCCATTGAGAAATTGCTACAAATCGCTTAGCCTTTTCTTGACGTGTGCGTTGCGGTGTTTGCTGCCAGAAAAGAGTTTTGAAATCGATGATCGTTCGTGACCTCTCTGTCAATCCAAGAAGGGGGTTCAAACTCAGTATCCACCGCAGGCAGTTCTATTTCTGCCAAAATTAGTCCTTTGTTGTGGTCTAAGAACTCATCAATCTCCCATACCAGTCCATTCCACGGTATACAGTGGCGAACTTTATCCACAATGCCCGGTAAGCATAAGGAATCGAGCATTTCCTCAGCGTGTTTTTTGGGGATATCGTATTCATATTCGGGACGCACCCCCTGTACACTGACGCCTTTGACCGTAATTTTGCCAGTATCGTCCCAGAGTCGGATTCGGACTGTACGGTATTTGTCTTTTGACAGGTACCCTTGTCGTATTCGGATCGATCTGACAGAAGATTTTCTCCACTCTTCGCTGGAGACCAAAAATTTTCGTTCAATTTCAGTGGGCACAACGCGTCTCCAATGGGATAGATTAATGGAAAAATTGGGAATGGGTCGGATTGTGACTACATTCTAACCATGGATGATAGTGTATATCAATTTTGGGAGTGGGCATGAATTTTCTATTGTGGGGCTGGATGATGTTCTCTCAGGTAGCCAGTGCGGAAGATCCTGAACCAACAACCGGTGCGCCACCTGTCGACCCTGCCGCGCTTCAAGAGTGGTGGAAAGCGGCAGGACAACTTCGACTTGGTGATACGGCGTATCGTGTCAATCAGACCGTTCAGTTTAAAGATGGTGTTTGCGATGTACAATTGAATGAGGGCATGTTGATCCCCGTGTATACTGGTCAGGCTCCAGTATCAGAACGTGTTGTGGGAATCGTGTTTGTGGGCGACGGAGATTTGTCAGTGCGGTTTCCAGAACGTGGGGATGCTTGGTCTTTTGCCAACCACATGGTGCGATGGTCCAACAAGGAGCGCGCAGAGATGGCTCCCATTGCAGCACAACGAGCCAATTATTCGGTTGGAATAGAGCAAGGGTTGATTTTGTCTGCCGACCCACGCGTTCAAAAACTGATATACAACCTTGAGCCGGTTGGGGGTGGTGTGTACTTCACCGAAAACCAAGATGGTGAAGCCGATGCCACATACATTGTGACCGAGAAACGGGGTCGATTGAGAACGAAGATGATTGCCACCAACGTGTTGGCGGATCGTGCGGATGCGTTACAGCGTTTGGGACTTGATCCACGAGCCATGTTGAGACAGGATCGACTGTTGCAGGAAGAATTGGGTTTCCCAGGACACTACGTTCGTGCAGTGAGTGAGTGGCAAACCAAGGATCGGTACAATGTTGCCGCTCAGGGAACTGCAGTGTCGTCAATGGACTATGACAAGTGGATGAGTTGCTACCGCGACGGTCGAGATGAAGCTGGACTGGGATATCGGGCGATCGCTTTTGCACACGGTCGAGATTTGGACAAGCGACAGCACTTTCAACGATTCAGTGGTCTGTCATTTATGGGTGCTACCGACGGTGAAATGGTTCGACCAAGTTTTCGGATGCAACCGGTGCGAGCTGACGGAACGGTGGAATTCTCCAACACTCGAAACAAACTCTATCAGAAAATCAATGTGGATACTGAACTGACATTTCAGGCAGATGGTGCAGATTTGCAATATCTCCCCATGCGTTTACCCACCAGTGGTTCAGAAAGAGGCTCTTGGGTGATGGATGAATTTCAGGTGCAAGATGACAATGGTCAGTGGCAAGACTTGGCTTGGGTTGGCTTGAATGCAGATTTGAGCGACACCGGTAGTTTACGGCGCTCTCGGATTCCATTGCAGGAAGTGGACATAGACAACCAGCAAGTTGCGATGGAGGACAACGATTCCTTGACCAGTGGGAATCCACAACTCGCAACCAGCACGTCAGAACTCAATGCCACAACGTCTGGAACTCAAGCGACAGGAGACAGCAGTGTGTCTGGGGCGAATCCCCAGTCTGTGTCCACTGCGAAGATTGAAGCACCAGAGGGACCAGCCAATTTTCGCTTGAACCCCAACGATCAAATCGTTGCGCAATCTGAGCGCACTGTACAACGTACTTCTGAGTACACCTACGATATTGTTGCGTTGTTACCCAAAGCGATACCGGCTGGGCAAGAAGTCAAGATTCGACTCAAGTGGTCGGCACAGTGGGGGTTTGCCAATTTTTCCACCATTGAGACACCGGCTGGTGTGGCCGTAAGAACATTGGGTACCACCACGGGCGTGCATTCAGTGTTGCCAGAGGTATTGCCAATTGCTGGTGGAACCCGATGGGATTTCAATTTGACGTCGGGAACAAAATCACCGTTGTTGCGACCTCAGTACGTGGTCAGTTCAGGAGATTCTGTTCGAACTTGGCAAGACGAGGGACTATGGAATTGGACTGAGAGCACCGGCGAAAATGCATTGTCTCCCGCTGTCGGAGTGGGGCGTTGGGAAGTGTTGGAAGATGCGCCGGCGGACGGTTTGCCCAGTGTTCGAATCTCTTTGTTTCCCAATACCTTTTCCAAAGCCAGAATGTTTGGTCCAGAAGTGCGCCGTGTGATCACCTTTTTACACGGGTTCTTGCCAACCTATGACCAACTTGAAGTCGATGTGGTACAGGAGCGTTCTCTGCTCATCAATGAAGTTCGTCGTCGTTCTAGGGGGGACACAATGCACGGCATCGTCCAAGTACAGACCATCTCCCCTTCAGCCGTTGGATTGACCGATGAGTTGCGTGAGGAAGATTCGAAAAGGGCGCAAACCCAAATTGCCCGTCAGTTGGCCGGTCAGTATTGGGGGCAACGAGTCGCACCAAACAGCGAGCGCGATGAGTGGATCACCACTGCTTTGGCAGATGCGTATGCGGCTTACTACGTGCGTGCTGCTTTCGGTCAAGAGCAACATGAAGAACGAGTGCAGGGGGTTCGAAATATTTTGGAAAATCCAGAAGAACAGGATGTTGGATGGACGCGTCGAGACGCCAAGCGTCGAACCTATTCACCAGCCGGATCAACTCGATTGTCGGACGTACCCAAAAAGTTCCGCGAAGACTATGCGTTGTTTGTGTTGTCGGAAATGCTGCGGTTACAAATTGGCAATCA
>CBFICN010000200.1:0-3090 GCA_965661045.1 uncultured Myxococcota bacterium | reverse complement strand
GGCTCTGTTGCAACACCACTTCGAACAGGCTTCGGGTCAATCGTTGTCTAACTTTTTCGATTTTTGGATCTATGGTGGGTACATTCCAAAGATCAAGGCACACTATCGAAAGACGGAAAGTGGCATTCTGGGCTGTGTGGAAAGTGATGTGCCATTTGGTAAGATTACCGTGCCATTACGGGTAGAGATTGAAGACAGAACGATTGATACCTTGGTGGAAGTTCGTCATGGAAAAGGGGCTTTTGAGCTGCCAAATGTCTCTGAGGCATCCTTCGAAGTGGACCCACTCGGTTTATTGTTGGCCTTTGAACGCTCGGTAGAAGAAAGCAATGGCCCCTTGAAATGTGAGTAATTGACCCTGGTTCAGAAAAAAATGATGCAAATTGTTGTGGAATACACTTGAATTATGATTCTCTTCATCCGATAAATAGATGTCGGGTGGAAAGCATATCGTTTTTCATCTATAATGAGAGTAGGTCGTCTATTCATTATCCTTTTCCGGTTCGGGAGTGTACACATGTCAAATCAAATTCAGGGAATCCAAAGTACCCAAAGTCAATCTTCTCAAGGAACGCAGAGCAGTCAAGTCAGTCAAGTCGTTGCGATTCAAGAGCAGTACGCACGTCACATGAGTACGATGAGTGTCCCCAAGAAAGAAGAAACGTCTTCAAGCACAGTCAGTTTGTCTGAAGTCCGTGAAGCCGTAAACGAACTCAACGCCAAGATCGATCAACAAGCTGTCAGTGTAAACTTTGATGTGGACAAAGAGACTGGTCGAATCGTCGTGCAAGTAAAAGATGTGGATACCGGAGACATTTTGCGTCAGATTCCTTCTGAAGACATGCTTGAGTTCGCACGCAATGCAAGCAAAGGTGTTGGTGTAACATTGGATACACAACTCTAAGTTGGATTCAGATTTGCGATCACCCACAGAGGGTGGTGTTGAAGGCGGGCAGATGCTCGCCTTTTCATTTGTGTACGAGATAAATGACAGGCTTTTTCTTGACAGAGACCGCACTGAAAGACTAGATCAACCTGTCTTTTGAGAGGGTGGATGTCAAGAATAGCGATCGATATCATGGGCAGTGACTTGGGAGTCAAAGAACTGATTCAAGGTGTGGCTGCACTGAGTATGGAACCAAACAACAACATACAAATGTTGATTGTTGGTGATGGCAAAGAGATTGGTCGATCGTTGATGGGGCAGGTCTACCATCCAAAGTTTATTGAGATCGTCCATGCGGGCGACTACCTACGTCAAGAAGACAAGGCCAAAGACAAACTGAGTAAGCCAGACGCTTCGCAATACAGCATTTCAACGGCTTGTCGTTTGGTCCAAGAAGGACGTGCAGACGCATTGGTTAGCGCTGGCAATACAGGTGGTGTGATTCTGAGTTGTGCAGAACACTTTGAGCGCATTGAGGGCATTCGTCGAGTCGCATTTGCCGCCGTTCTACCGACGGAGAAAAAGAGGGGACGGCGCAAAGATCCCTTTGCATTGCTGTTGGATGTGGGGGCAACATTGCACGTTTCTGCGCAAGACTTGTACAACTTTGCACTCATGGGCAGTGTATACGCTCGAATTGTGTCGAACAATGAACGTCCGACGGTTGGGTTGTTGTCCAACGGTGTTGAAGTCGGAAAAGGACCGGAAGAAGTGGTTGAAGCCCATACGTTATTGTCAAAATCGCCTGAAGGAATGCAGTTTGTTGGCAACGTTGAAGGACTGGACATCCCCAGGGGAAGTGCCGATGTGATTGTGTGTGAAGGGTTCATGGGCAATGTTGTACTGAAGTTGCTTGAAGGCATCACGGAATTGGCTGCTGACTTGGCGAAAGAGGCTTATGAAAGTAAACTCATTTGGAAGCTTGGACTTACGATGTTGTCGGAAGAACTGCGAAAATTAAGACGTTTGACCGACTGGAAGCAGTATGGTGGGGCTCCTATTCTGGGGTTTGATAAAGTTGTCATCAAAGCGCATGGAAGAAGCAATGCGCGTGCGATTCGCAATGCCATTCGTCTTGCGGCCAAGGTTCACAAAGGAAACTTGGTTGGGCAAATCTCTGAAGAATTGGGACAACAGTGAACTTGGTTGACACGGTTCGTCCAACAATATGGTGGAACATCACAGAGATTGACCGTCTGCTTGGCAAGACTGTTTGGTTTGCGTCAGAGACGGAACAAGTGACGCATTCTTTTAAGTATCGCGCGGCAACTTCTTTGGTACAAAACGTGGACGCTCCCGGTTTTTTGGTGGCTTCCTCTGGCAATTTTGGTCAAGCGCTGGCCCGTGCCTGTCAATTGAAAGAAGTGCCTTGCATCGTTGTCATGCCAACGACCAGTGCTCAAGTGAAAATTGACGCGGTGCGATCGTATGGTGCCCAAGTTGTTTTTGTCGATACCGCAGTTCAAACACGTGCGGACAAAGTGTCAGAAATGTCAAACGCGCATCCCAGTTATCACGTTGCCTCTCCCTACGATTGTCCTTGGGTGATTCAAGGCAACGCATCATTGGGAGACGAGATACACCGTCATTCTTCAACGCCGACGGTCGTCCTCGTTCCGATTGGGGGTGGTGGGTTGATTTCAGGGATTGCAACAGCGTTTGAGCGACATGGAAACTCAGTTCAGTTGTGGGGCGTAGAGCCAAAATTGGCTGACGATGCTGCTCGATCATTAGAAGTCGGCCAGCGATTGTTCAATGAGGGAGAACCGCAAACATTGGCCGACGGAGCGAGAACCCGAAGCGTTGGCGTACACAACTGGGAGATCATTCAACGTCGAGTGTCTAAGATTCTCAGAGTCTCAGAGAGCACGTTGTGTAAAGCGGTGCGTTTGTTTCATCGTGTTGGTGTAACAGTCGAGCCCACCGCAGCACTCACTTTGGCAGCGCTGTTGGAACATGATCTTTCACACACAGAGATTGCCGCCGTAGTCAGTGGGAAAAATGTAGATTCAATCTTGTACGACGCCATTCTGTCTGATGCCATTTCTGTGACAGAATGATCAAAGATCGCAATTCTAGAAGGATCGGTTATGCTAGCAGTGAATTTTGTTGCTTTGCACCATAATCCCATTACAACAAAGTCA
>CBFICN010000199.1:0-7276 GCA_965661045.1 uncultured Myxococcota bacterium | reverse complement strand
TTGTAACAACCACTGGCTTTTTACCATCTTTTCCAACCTTCATCTCAATCAAAGAGTGGATATCAAATGTTGGCTGTGACATTACAGTATTGAAATGTTGCAAGGCCAAACGAACGGTGTCTTGAGACAAGATGGATGCCTTGGATGTCGGTGTGAGTCTTTTCCACACAGATTCCGTGTCGAGTCTCACAAAGTTTGGACCCCAACCAAATGGCTTGATGGTAAATTCGATTGTGGGCAATGTGGCTGTAGACATCGTGGTGGCACTCATAATGTTGCTCCAATGAGTTGATAAGTTTATTCTATTAGATTGCTTACGGTAAATGAAATGTTGGATAGGGCTTGCATTTTTATATTAAGTGTATATAATTAGTTTAAATGAGATGTACCATCTTGTTCGTATATTGTTTTAACTAAAGTTAAAGCATCAGTTGCACGCCCGCGTGGCTTGATGGCATCTAAAGATGCGAAAAATTTTCATCAGTTGGACGCCCGCGTCAAAAATAAAAAAGCCCAGCAATGGGCTTTTTTTATTTTTTCGTTTTCTCTGTACTATTTGTCGCCCATTCTATTTTCTAGACAAAGAAGAATGAGAGTTGAGGGGAAATTTTGATTCACAGAATGATTAAAATGAATCAATACGGAAAAGGGTTTTGTATACTGTTGGGAACACATTCATCTGCAGGAGCAATCGACATGGGAAATTCAAAAGATCCAAAAGATTACGAAAAAGATTTCAATACGACCTCATTTTGGAGCAAGGTAAAGAACCAAGCAGCCAAAGCAGGCAAAGATCTCATTGAAAAGGGATTGGTCCTGTACTTCACTTGGGAAGATAAAGATACTCCAACGTGGGCAAAGGCAACCATCGTTGGTGCACTTGGATATTTTATTTCTCCAATCGATGCAGTTCCCGATGTCTTGCCTGTTGTCGGCTACTCAGATGATCTGACAGTTCTAGTTGGGGCGATGGCTGCAGTTGCAGGCAGCATTAAAAAAGCACACAAAGATGCCGCCAAGCAAAAGATGGACGACATCTTTGGATGAAGTCAGTAAGAATTTACACGTTGAACCTGAAGTGCATGACGTCTCCATCTTTGACAACGTATTCCTTCCCTTCGATGCGTAACTTTCCGGCTTCTTTGAGTCCCTTTTCAGAGCCGACGTTGACCAAATCAGGAATGCTGTAGACTTCAGCTTTGATGAACCCACGTTCAAAGTCGGTGTGGATGACGCCGGCTGCTTGAGGCGCTTTGAAACCGTCCTTGATGGTCCAAGCACGAATTTCTTTTTCTCCGGCCGTAAAGTAGGTTCGCAGTCCGAGCAGTGCATAGGTTGCTCGAGCAAGTTTGTCCAATCCTGGCTCGTCAATCCCGAGATCCTGCAAAAACTCGACTCTTTCTTCGGCTTCGAGTTCACTGAGCTCGGCTTCGGCTTGGGCACAGACCTTGACAACACCACTGCCCAGTTTCTTGGCGTGGTTTTGTACACTTTTGACAAAGTCGTTGTCTTCTTCGAGTCCATCTTCATCGACATTGCAAACGAAGAGCACTGGTTTTGACGTGATGAGTTGGGTTTCCAAAACGCTGGCCCATTCTTCTTCGCTCCATTCATTGGCGCGGACCAAGTTTCCTTCTTCGAGCAAGGCTTTCATCTTTTCAGCAACGGTCATGTGGAACTTGGCGGCTTTGTCTCCAGAGCGGGCAATCTTGGTCAAGCGACTGATGCGCTTTTCGACCGACTCTAAGTCTTTGAAGATGAGTTCGAGTTCGATGGTTTCAATGTCACGAATGGGGTCAACAGAACCTTCAACGTGGTGGATGTCTTCAGAGTCAAAGCATCGAACCACGTGGAGAATGGCATCGACCGTGCGAATGGTTCCCAAAAACTGATTGCCGAGGCCCTCACCTTTTGAGGCCCCTTTGACCAAACCAGCGATGTCTACAATCTCTACGGCGGCTGGGATCACTTTTTGGGTGTGAATGATGTCGTTGAGGACTTGAAGTCTTGGGTCGGGTACTGGGACGATTCCAGTGTTGGGTTCGATGGTGCAAAAGGGGTAATTCGCAGATTCTGCCCCTGCATTGGTGAGTGCGTTGAACAGCGTGCTCTTTCCGACGTTGGGCAACCCCACAATTCCTGCTTGTAAAGCCATGGCTTCTCCTAAATTTGTCAAAGTGTTGGGTCTGTTCTATCGCCAATTTGCCCGAATTGCAACCCTTTTAAAGGGGGGGGCATGGATGCTTTTGACGGTAGATTGTGATACGATATTGGCATGCAAGATTTGTCTAGAGAAATGCAACTGTTGATGTCCACCTCTGTCTTTAAGGGACTGGGTCCAAATGATTTTAACGGGATGGACTTGTTGTGGGAAATCCGAAACATTTCGTCGGAAGAAACTTTGTGGTATCAAGGACAGTCAGCGAGTGAGTTGGCGATCGTTGTTCACGGAGCGTTGCGGGCCCAAATTAATGATCAGGTACTCGGTCGCATTGGCAAGGGTGAGCTGGTGGGTGAGCTGGCGGTCTTTACCGATGACTTTCGTTCGGCAACTGTGGTAGCAGATCAAGCCGACACAACGTTGTTGTTGTTGTCCAAAGACGGTTTGCAACTGTTGCGGGATGGACATTGGACGATCTACGACAGATTGCTCAATTCTGCCCTCAATCGATTGGGCAACCGGATTCGTTTGACAAACCTTGAAATCGCCAAGAAGTCTAAGGGAACGGACGCACAAGTTAAAGCAGAAGCCCCCAGTTGGTTGGGCAACATGCTCTCCAAATTGCCGTTTGGTCAAGAACCCACAGCGCCGAGTGCCGTTTCTACACTGCGAAAGTTGCCGGGGTTACAGTCGGCGCACCCCATGAGTGTCAAAAAGATCATGTCGGCCATGACACCCAAGTATGTGCCCAAAGGCAAACCCCTCGTGTTGGAAGGCGATACTGGAGACTCAGCATTCTTGTTGGTTGAGGGGGTGATTGAAGTCTATCGCAATGTTCGTGGTGGCATGGCGCAACACTTGGCGAGCCTGTATCCGGGCGCGTTGCTGGGAACGGGGTCGTTGATTTTGGGAGAGCGTCGAAACGCCTCGTGTGTAGCCAGTAAAAATACTGCTGTCTGGGTCTATGAAATATCCAAAGAGCAATCGGATGGTCTCAAAGATGAGCCGTCTATGCTGTGGCGAGAGTCTTTGTTGTCGGCACTGGCGTTTCAGTTGAGAACGGCCGATGAGTTGTTGGTTCTGATTGAGCAAGGGAAGCGACCAGAAAGCGATTATGACAAAGTTCGTCGAACATTGTCGGGTTATTGAGAGATTTTCCGTTCTCCAGTGTGTCCGATGGGGTTGGATCTGATACCTTTGGGGTGTAATTTACGCCCAGTGTAAGTTTTCCAGGGAGGCCTCATGTCTGAATCTCCGTTCAAACGGTTGTTGCGCTATGCACAAGCCGATCGCAAACGCATTTATCAAGCTTCGGCGCTGTCGATTCTCAACAAGATTGCCGATTTGGCGCCACCTGCGCTGATTGGGGTGGCGGTTGACATTGTCATCAAAAAAGAAGATTCACTGTTGGCCCATTGGGGCATTGAAGATTCCTTTCACCAGTTGGTGGTGTTGGCGGTGTTGACGGTGTTGGTGTGGGGAGCGGAGTCCATTTTTGAATATGCCTTTCAATGGCAGTGGCGAACGCTGGCCCAGGATTTGCAGCATCGATTGAGGGTAGACACCCATCGTCACCTACAAAAATTGGACATGGGGTGGTTTCGTGACCACAAGAGCGGTCGGTTGATGAGCATTTTGAATGACGACATCAATCAACTCGAACGCTTTCTTGACGGTGGGGCCAACGACATACTGCAAGTGGGAACCACGGTGGTGTGTGTGACCGGTGTATTTTTCTACTTTTCTCCAGGGATTGCGTTGTTGGCAATGTTGCCGATTCCAGTCATTTTGTGGGGGTCATTTTTATTTCAGTCTCGAATCGCCCCTCGTTATGCCAATGTTCGAGAACGTGCATCCTTGATCAACAGTCAATTGTCCAACAACCTCTCTGGTATTGAGACGGTGAAGTCTTTTACCGCAGAAGAGCGAGAAGTACAGACCTTGGACAAACTGAGCGTGGAGTACAAAGAAGCCAATGCCGACGCCATCCGTTTGTCCTCAGCATTTTCTCCGTTGATTCGCATGGCGATTGTTCTGGGGTTTGGGGCAACACTCGTGTACGGTGGCCAACTGACACTGGATGGACAGATGGAAGTGGGTGTTTATTCTGTATTGGTGTTTTTGACCCAACGTCTGCTCTGGCCGTTGACGCGTTTGGGTGCCACATTTGATTTGTACCAACGGGCGATGGCTTCGGTGCATCGAGTGTTTGGATTGTTGGATACCGAAACCTCAATTATGGGTGGCGAGCACAGTCCAGATGTTGTAGAAGGCGGTGTGGAAATTGCCAACGTAGACTTTGCTTATCCAGATCGAGAACCGATTTTACAAAACTTTTCACTGTCCATCCCAGCCGGGCAAACGGTGGCCATTGTTGGTCCAACAGGCTCCGGAAAAAGTACAATTGTCCGGTTGTTGTTGCGTTTCTATGATCCACAATCGGGTGGACTGTCATTGGACGGTACAGCCTTGATCGATTGGGATTTGGACACCCTTAGACAATCGGTTGGGTTGGTCTCTCAGTCGGTGTACCTGTTTGACGGCAGCATTTGGGACAACATTCTCTATGGGAGACCCGATGCAACCGAAGAAGAAGTCGTCGCCGCTGCCAAAGCGGCTGAGGTGCATGAATTTATTGAAACCTTACCCGACGGATATCACACGCCGATTGGTGAACGTGGGTTGAAACTCAGTGGTGGACAGAGTCAACGAATTTCGATCGCCCGGGCGATTCTCAAAGATCCACCGATTTTGGTGCTCGACGAAGCAACATCGGCGGTGGACAACGAAACCGAAGCCGCCATTCAGCGTTCTCTAGAAGTGGTGTCTCAGAACCGAACCACCATTGTGATAGCCCACAGACTGTCCACCATTCGTCACGCCGACAAAATTGTGGTGATGGACTTGGGGCAGATTGTGGCAGAAGGGACCCACGAAGAGTTGATCGCTGGGCAGGGACTCTATCACCGTTTGTGGAATGTGCAGACGGGTGAGCGGAGCGCCTAGTTTTGGCCGTATCAGATATTGTGGCTCTTCACGGTTTTATGGGGGTTGGAGCAGATTTTGAACCCTTTACAGAGGCTTGTGGATTGGATATGGGCACCCCAGACTTGATTGGTCACGGGGCGTTTCAGTGTGCAGACCCAACAGAGTACAGTTTGGAT
Source organism: uncultured Myxococcota bacterium (assembly GCA_965661045.1). Classification (GTDB taxonomy): domain Bacteria; phylum Myxococcota_A; class UBA796; order UBA796; family UBA796; genus CAJWHX01. The sequence continues at coordinate 1,951 of CBFICN010000199.1, read as the reverse complement.
GCTCAGTTGGAGCATTGGTTTGCGAGGATACCGACGGGGAGTATCCTGATGGGGTACTCGATGGGTGGTCGACTGGCGCTGCAATTTGCCTGTCGCTATCCACAACATTTGAGCGGGTTGGTACTCATTGGAGCGACACCGGGCATCAAAGAGCCTGAACAGAGAGTGAAGCGTCAGCAGTGGGATCAGTTACAGGCTGATCGAATCCGTGAACTGGGTGTAGAAGGGTTTTACAATGCGTGGCAACAATTGCCCATCATTGCCACTCAACAACGGATTGAATCCAGTATACGACACCAGATGAAAATCAACCGCTTCGCTCAAAGCATTGAAGGGCTGACAAACAGCATGATCCATTTTGGAACTGGTACCATGCGCGATTGCTGGGACGAACTCTCAAATCTGAGGCTACCAATTTTGCTAATGACTGGTGAAGAAGACAGTAAGTACCGTACATTGGCTTCTCAGATGCTGGCTCGATTGCCAGACGGTTTTGCTGAGTTGCAGGTGATTCTAGGAGCGGGACATTGTGCGCATTTGGAAAAGATGACAGACAGTGCAGCCGTGTTGAAGCAGTGGTTGTATACGGTTGATGAAAGACATGTGGAGGAATAATGTGGTGGTTTTTATTGGCCTGTGAAGGGGACAAGTTGCAAAGCGACACTGGTAGGTTGGAAGAGACTGTGGAACCTTCCACAGAAGACAGTGTTGTACCCGAGTCGATTGATGTGGGAGCAGTTTCTGTATCCTGTGGCGATGAACTGTGTCACAACGATGAACAATGGACGTGCTCTGTTGATGTGGATGAAGACCTATCCATTGCCTTTCGTTGGGAGCGTCAGGGAGACGTACTTGGCAACAATGTCACATTGGATGCATCGTTGACCGATTTGATGCCTTCAAATACAGTCCTGTGTGTGGCAACTGTCTCTGATCCAAGTGGCGAACGAGACGCTGTAGAGAGTCAAACAACGGTGACAGTAGACAATCGAATTCCGAGCACCCCTACAATGACCCTGTCTTGGGGCTCAGAAACTTCACAACCGAGTGTCGACGACGATGTGCAGTGTACCCTAAGCAACAGTGTGGACTTGGACGGACAGACAACCCAGTCGATTGTGTCATGGCACTTGGATGGTGGAGACACCGTTGTTGACGGAGATATGTTGCTCAGTGAGTACACGCAAGGTGGTCAGGATTGGACCTGCAGTGGCTATACCAGCGACGGAGTGGATTCATCGTCGATTGTCTCGGAAACGGTTTCGATTGCGGAGTCCTGTCTTTATGCAGGGTGTGATTGGACATTTTCAATCGGTGAGCAAATGGATTGGATGTACATTCCCCCGGGCGATGACCCGTTGGGCAGATACAGTATTTCTACCGGGTTTCATATGATGTCGACGGAGGTGACCCAAGCCACGTTTGAAGCGGTGATGGGCTATTCCAGTGGTCAAGGTCAAAACATGAATTGGGGTGTGGGACCCAATGTGCCAGCGTACTTTGTTTCTTGGAACATGGCGGCGCACTTTGCCAATACGTTGACGGTATCCTACAATGTACAGCACAACGAGATGTTGTCTGAGTGTTACACCTGTACAGGAACTACCACTGAAGTTGAGTGTATCGACGCAATGGACCCCTATAATTGCGACGGTTTTCGACTGCCAACTGAAGCAGAGTGGGAATATGCTGCGCGCTCTGGAACCACCGAAGAGTTTTGGACAGCAAACGGGGGCGGGGGATATTCAGAAACAGTTTGTGAGTCCACGGTAGAGATAGTGGATGGCGCGGGGAATCCACTGTTGGGCGAGTTTGGTTGGTTTTGTGGAAACTCCAACGGTGTCAACCACGATGTGGCAACCAAAATACCCAATGGCTTTGGATTGTATGATACGATTGGAAATCTACGAGAGTGGACCGCCGATTGGTATGAGTATGGCTTTGTGCCCAG
>CBFICN010000198.1:0-7315 GCA_965661045.1 uncultured Myxococcota bacterium | reverse complement strand
CAATGACCATGTTGAGTGCAGAAATTCCGCGTTGTTGAAGCATTGGTACGACATCTGTTCGACCGGTTCCAGCATCAATCAAGACAGTCTTGCCTTCTGGGGACCGGATGAGAATGGAGTCCCCTTGTCCCACATCTAAGATTTCTACCGTCACCGTTCCGGCGATTGCCGTCATCAACATACACCACAATGCAAGCATTTCTTCTCCTTAAATTTACAACCTCTACAGACAGTTGCTGCCGATATCTCCGTTACAGATAGATTGGCTGTATAGTCAACGCACTCTCAATGCATTCTATTCAATTAGCGTATCTATTTTTTTACAAGGTGTCTTTATGGTACCGCCGAGAACCATACTTTTTCTGTTGAAAAGTTGTACGTTGCCGCGTAAGACGTACCATCAATTTCAATCAGTTCATTGTGGAAACCCAAAGCACCTTCTCCGGAACCAGTGCTGCCCCCCAGTGTTTGGGTATCCCACCCATCTCCGTTTTGTGTTGCGATGAGGATGTCATTGTTGTAGGAATCTTGATAAGCGACCTGCAGTCCGTTGCTCGAGGACAAAATAGCGGTGTCCGCACCAATCATCTTTCCTTGGTCCACAACAGCACGAGTCCAGTTCCCAGGCGTTCCAGAAGCCACTTTGACAGCCTCATCCGTAACGTCTTGATAAGCGATGTGGGCTGTGCCGTTGACTATTTCGATCGATGTCCAGCGTCCGACGTCGCCATCGGCATCAACAATTTCTGTGCTGTAGTTTCCAGCGGTTCCTGTTGCGAGCATCAAGTTTGCCCCCGCGGCGTCATAATACGCGATGTACTCAAAGTCATCGACGATTGCGATGCTGGCAAACTTTCCAGTGTCGGCAGGAATGGTTCCAGAAGCGTCTTCGGAATCTTCTCCAGCATCGATGACTTCTCCATTGAAGGCTGTCCCATCCCAGTGTGCCACCCTCAACTCTCCACGGCCACGATCGTAGTGGACGATGACTGGATTGCCTTGTGCGTCGAAGGTCATGTCGCTGAACAGTCCTGCATCGGGCGTGCCTCCACTTCCACTGTCCGCTACACCAAGCGTCCATTCGTCACTGTCTGCAGATCGCATTCCGTACCGCAACGTCTGTAGACTGGCGTCGTAATAGGCAACCCACGTGGTTCCCGCATCATCGATGGCCAATGAGGCATAGGCGCCGCGGTCTCCAGAGTCCAGACCTTGCTCATCGGGATACCCGTCAATTTCTTCATGTTCCCAACTGACCGAGTCCCCGTTGATGGTTCCTGTCGCCAATCCCAAGGCACCGTGTGTGATGTCGTAATACGCGATGACAGGGTTTCCATCGGGTGTTTGGTCCATATCGAGCCATTTACCCCAGTTGTTGGAAAACTCATTCACCAATCCTGTGTCGACGTCTTGTACTTTGTTTTCTTGACAGCCCTTACAGGCGATGAATTGTCCGAGGGTAAGTATCCACAGTGCAAACATACGCATCTCCATCTCTATATATGGACAGTGTATCTCATTTTCCCATCACTTGGCGATTGAAAAGTGTATGCTTATACGATTGACGGTCTAAAATGCCGCTGTTATTTCATAAGAGTCTGTGCCCTCGTAGCTCAGTGGATAGAGCAACAGTTTCCTAAACTGCAGGTCGAAGGTTCGATTCCTTTCGAGGGTACATCTCCCTATTCAGTGCCAATGTATAGATGCCACTATGGATGAGTGTCCTATGTCGGTTCGAGTGTAAAGCACCATAGAGAGCAGGAATGTGACCATTGCCTCACCGAATTATAGATGAGTAAAGGGAGAAACATAAAAATGAGAAAATGAGATGTGATTATCCCCAGCCAATGGTTTGCTCTGGCGGTACATCCACTTTGACGATGCCACATTTTGGACAGTTGTAGAAGCGCACATAAATGGGACCGGAACAATCTGGTAGCCCCGTCCACGTCATGGTTGCTTTGCAAGTGGGGCAGGGCAGTGTTTCTGGTGGTGTTGGTGTACTCATGCATCTTCCTCTATATATAGAAGTGTATAGAGCGTTTCTGCTTCGATGCAAAAGTTTTGCGGTGCGGGCAATGCCGTATTGGATCGCGTTGCATTACTGTGTCAGTTTTAGTCTTCCTTGTTGACATCCAGTTGTGCTTTGACGTCTTGCAGTTCTTCTTTGAGCTTTTGATTGCTCTCTTCCAACTTTTCGATGCGCTTTGTGAGTGCTGAGTTTGGTGCTTTTCCAGACCCTTTCTTGCAAGCATTGACGGCACGGGTGATGTCTGGTGCATTTTGGACTGGGATTCGAGTGCGCACGGCTTCCAAATCACCGATTGAACTTCCTTTACCGAGTATTTTGAGACCGTTGACTGCACATAGACGCACATGTGGATGTGGATCTTGCAGGGCATCGATCAAGGTTTGATTGGCTCGTGTTTCCATCAATGGAGATATTTTCTTGGCACAAGATGCGAGTGCTGTACAGGCATTCCCACGTGTTCGATAGGCTTCCTCTTGATCGAGCACAACTCGATTCAGTGTGTCAAAGGCTGTTTCACTATGGAGATTCCCAAGTGCATTGATGGCGTGACCTCTAAGAGAGTGCCGCCAGCCATCATCTTTGGTGTATTCTTGGATTACCGCTTCGTTGCCATATTGTCCTTGCTTTGCCAAGGACACCAGTGCCAATCCTCGAATTCGATGTGACTTCTCGGCGTCATTTGAACACGTTTTTAGAGCAAGTGCACTGTCAGAAGAGCGATGTTGAGCGAGAGATTGGACGATTCCTGCTTGGGCTTGTGCAATTTCTTCACTACTGAGCCACTGGGACAGCAAGGTGCTGGCTGTGGGGTGCTTGCATTTGCCGAGTGCTTTTGCGATGGCTGTTCGAACGCCCACATGCTGGTTGTCATATTGCTCTGCAAGGGCTTTGAGAGATAGGGTTGTACCCATTTTGGCGAGGTTTCGTCCTGCGATGAGACGCCCATGCCAAAATGGAGATTCCTTCAACAGGGTGCTGTTCATTTTCAAGCCTGGATCAAAGACGACCTCTGTGACGGCAACACAATAGGGGTCAATGACGATCTGCTTTGGCGCTTCTGTACAAGCAAAACGGAAGGTATGATGAAAGTCGTCGATCTTGACTGTGTGTTCAGTCCACTCTCCGACACTGTCTTGAACTGCAATTTGTAAGTCAAAGGTAAACGCTGGATCTGTCTTGGCTCCACCAACGATGGATTGTTTGATTTTCAATCGCAAGATGTTGCTATCGGCAAAGTGTTCTTGGGTGACCGTCAATTTTGGATACCCTGCTCTGCAAAACCACTGATCAAAAAAGTGTGCGAGGGATTGACCACTGTGCAGTTCTAGTTTGCGTCGGAAATCGTCGGTTTCGACGACTTTTTCTGCGTAGGTGTCAATGTAGTCACGGGTGGCGGCCCAAAAGACATCGCTGCCAATCTTGTTGCGGAGCATGTGCAGTCTAGCAGCCCCACCAGGGTAGAGGTGCATGTCGTACATTTTCCAAGCACTGTCAAATACACGGGTCATGATGGGCCGAGAATAGCGCCCTTTCACTTCTCCAAAGTAGGATTCCCGCTGGGCAATGAGCTCTTCGTGGTGGCGTTCAGTGCTGTAGTTGTGTTCAATCCACACGCTTTCAAAATAGGTTGCCCAACTCTCTTTGAGCCAAACGTGGGCGTAATCTCGACAGACGATGAGATCCCCAAACCAAGTGTGTGCCAGTTCGTGCAAGTTGATTTGATCAAACAAAAATCCCAAATCCTTGTGCATGTTGGCGTCAAACAACAGTCTTGAATCCCAAGAAACGAGTGAGATGTTTTCCATTGCGCCACCAATCCCAGGAGCCGCAAACTGAAAATACTTTGGCCAGGGTAGGGGACCCAACAATGTCTCGGCAAACTCAATCAGTCCCTTTGTTGGCGCAAATGCCCGTCGAATATCTTCAGGGTCATTGCCCTTTGGCGCAAATCCGGCGATTGGAATGTCTCGGAGTGGTTCGAAATCGACACGTTCGTATTCGCCAACAATCACACAGAGCAAATAGGCAGGACAGAGCTTTTCCTGTTTCCAGTGACTGGTCACCGTGTTGTCGTCTATCGCTGTCTGAGAAACCAGTTTTCCAGCGGACACAGCAGTGTGCTCTTTTTTGTGCGTAATGAATATGTCCCATGCATTTCGAACGTTGGAATGGTCAATGCAGGGAAGCCAATAACGGGCCCTGGCCGTTTCGTGATCGGTTGCCATCCATTGCCCTCTATTGGGCATTTCAGGTGTTGGCCCACCGAAATAGCAACCGGCAATCGGAGAGTCGATTTGATAATCGATCTTGACGGTGTACTGTTCGCCTTTGCGAATTGGTTCTAGACTGAAAATGCGCAGTTTGTGTCCGTCGTATTCATAGCGCAATCCTTGGGGACTTTCGATTCGAATGATGTCGATGTCCACAGCGTCAAGCGTTACTTCTTGAGCGGTGTTTACATGTGAGAGGAGGGTCCATTCAATTGAGGCTTGAAGTCTGTGTGCGGCGACGTCCGGATGAATGCTCAACTTCCCGTGGATGGGCTCCAGTGGCAAACTCGGGGCATAGGATGGGCGCGTACTTGGTAGGTGAAATGAGCCTGTCTGGTGATAAATGGTCATACAACTCTCCTCAATGGGTTACACATGTAACTATCGGATTTGTCGATTTGTTTCAAGGTAGACGAAGTTCGAGATTCACGACAAAATGGGTTTTATATGGAGAACTCTGACAATTCAAAACCACAGATTCAAGAGCAGCTGAATGTTGTTTGGTACTACATTCTGGCACGGCTTTTGCTCGGTTTTGGAGTGCTCCTGTGGGTTGTGTTTTCCGTTCGCTTCGATATGGACTTTCAACTGCCGGCCAATCTATCCTTTTATACACTGGGTGGTGTATTCGCTTTGATGGGGACAATGGCTTTTTTCTCTACGCAACATGGTGAGAAACCGTGGTTTGTATGGCTTCAGTTTGTTGTGGATGCGTTGTTTATTTCGATGTTGCTCTGTTCGGGAAGCAGTCACCACAATCCCTTCGTGTTGTTGTTTGCCCTCAATATCTTGGCAGCGATGTCTCTGGGCTGGGCGAGGGATGTGCTGTTGGTGACGCTGTTGGATATCACTTGCTACGCATTGGTACAGTATGCAGGATCTAGAGGCATGCTCAGTTGGGTACCGACGGCTGATTCAATGACGATTTATGTAAAAGTGATCTCTGAAATATTTGGACTGGCGTTGATTGGTGGCTTGGGTATGGTGCTGGCACAGCAACAGGCACTGACCAGTGAGACGTTGCGTCGACAGATATTGACCACTCGACGGTTGCGCAGACGCCACATCGATGTATTGAATGAGTTGCCCATCGCTTTGTTCGTTCAAATACAGGACGGCGATGCGGGTGGGCTGATCCCCCAAAATCAAGTCGCCGAAACTTGGATGAAGCAGGACGCTTTCATTGAAGCACTGCATCAATCTTCCGGGCATCGATTTGTTTTTGCTGAGCAAGTGTTTCAGATACAAAAGGTGTCTCTGTCAACAGATGAAACCTTGTTGTTGATTGAAGATGTGACACGGATTCTAGAGTTGGAAAAGACTATCGCTCAAGAAGAGCAGTTGGCCATCGTCGGTCGATTGTCGGCTTCTTTGGCCCATGAAATTCGCAATCCGATTGCCAGTTTGTCTGGAGCTGTACAATTGCTTGCAGAACAGGAAAGTAGTCGTTTACACACCATTATTTTGCGAGAAGTTCGACGCATCAACGAGTTGGTAGACTTGTTTTTGCAGTCCGCTCGCTCTCAGCAACTCTCACTGGAACGTCAAAGTGTTGACGCGAGCATTCAAGAAATTGTTGAAGCGCTGAAGCACGATCCACGCGCTCAAAAAACTTCGATCGCCATCGGGATTGAGTCTTCAATCCCCATTACAGTGGACGTTGCAAAATTTCGTCAGATAGTCTGGAATGTCCTATTAAACGCCATTCAGGCTGGACAAGCCAATGAGATATCCATCGTTGTACGACACATCGAAAATGAACTCGTTGTGTCAATAAAGGATGATGGCGTTGGGATTCCTTCAGAGAACTTGTTGAAGGTGTTGGATCCTTTCTTTACAACTCGAGCGGGCGGTACCGGTTTGGGGTTGTTTGTGGTGCAGCAAATTATGACCGCACACAAAGGATATATAGAAATAGATAGTGAAGTTGGAAAAGGAACTGAAGTTGCTTTACATTTTCCGCTTCAACAGACAGCGGGAGAATAATATTATGACCACACCAAAGATGCTGATCGTCGATGATGAATTGTCAATGCGTGAATTGCTGTCCATTTTGTTTGAAACAGATTGCTACGATGTGCAAATTGCACCAAATGTTGAATCTGCGCAAACGATAATTCAAGAATGGATCCCAGATGTGATCCTTTCTGATTTAAATTTGCCAGGGGGATCAGGCATTGACTTGTTGAGGTGGGTCAAAAAACGTCACCCCGAAATTGTCTTTGTCATGATTACGGCATTTGGATCCAATCAGTCGGCTGTTGAAGCACTGAAATTGGGTGCCGCCAACTATGTCCTAAAACCGTTTAGCAATGACGAACTCAGATTGGTTGTCTCTAGAGCGCTTGGGGTTCGAGCACTCAAAAAAGAGAATGCTGCTCTCAGACAAAAATCCATAACCAACCTACATTTTGGCTTGTTTGTGGGGGATTCACCAGCCATGCTTGAAGTGTATGAGATGATTCGAAGAATCTCTCGTTCTCGCATCAATTGTATGGTTTTGGGGGCATCTGGTACCGGTAAAGAAATGGTGGCTCGTGCCATTCACTCAACCGGAGAACGTGCGCAACATCCCTTTGTGACAATCAATTGTGGCGCAATCCCAGAAAATCTTGTTGAAAGTGAACTTTTTGGTCATGTGAAAGGTGCTTTTACGCATGCGTATCGAGACAAGATGGGGTTGTTGGAGGTTGCACACAATGGCACTGTGTTCTTGGATGAAGTGGATGCATTGCCGTTGGCGACCCAAGTGAAACTCTTGCGAGTCATTCAAGATAAGTCTATTCAACCGGTCGGTGGGGTTGATTCTACCGTTGTAGACGTACGATTCATCTGTGCTAGCAATGCCGATATGGAGCAACTCGTCAAAGATGGAGCCTTTCGTGAAGACCTTTATTATCGATTGAATGTTGTGGAGGTACATTTGCCGTTGCTTAGAGAACGCAGCAAAGACATTGAGCCGTTGGTGCACCATTTTATCAACAAGTTTGCATCAGAGTATGGCAAACAAATT